>CAZTZM010000143.1:0-25680 GCA_964618005.1 uncultured Myxococcales bacterium | reverse complement strand
GGCCCCACCCCTCGACCAGCGGGACGCCGGCCTTAGCCTCGAACTCGCGGGCCAGCGTCGCCGTCAGCGGCGCCGAGGACACCAGGATGGCGCGCAGGCCGGGGACCCGCTCGCGCTTCAGACCGACCTGCAGCAGCGGCGCCAGCAGCGTCGGCACCACGCTGGTCAGCGTGACCGACTCGGCCCGGATGACGTCGGCCCAGGAGAAGGGATCGAACTTCTCGACGAACACCAGGTGGCCGCCCGTGGTCAGCGCCGACATCAGGCCGAAGCCCAGCGCGTGCGCGTGATAGAGCGGCAGCACCGCCAGCTGCGTCTCGCCCGACAGGCGGAAGTTGACCGCCATGCTCCAGGCGTTGGCCAGCAGGTTGGACTGCATCAGCGCCACGCCCTTGGGGTTCCCGGTCGTCCCCGAGGTGTAGAGAACGATCGCGGGCGCGGCCTCGGCGGGCGGGACCTGCGCCACCGGCGCCAGCGCCGACGGTTCATCCGCCGCGACGGCCGGCTCGTCCTCGAACGCACAGACCAGCTTGGGCGCGCGGACCAGCCGCGCCAGCAGATCGCGCGTGCCGAACACGGCGGTCACGCCCGCGTGCTCGATGATGTAGTCCCAGTCGGCCGGCGGCGTGGTCGGGTTCAGCGGAACCAGCGTGAGCCCGAGCCGCATCGCCGCGAACAACAGCGGCGGCACCTCCAGCCGGTTCGGCGACAGCACCGCCAGGGCGTCGCCGGGGCGCAGGCCCAGCTCGTCGCGCAGCCGGCGGGTGGCGCGGCCGACCGCCGCCAGCAGCTCGCGGTAGCCGAGACCGCCGATCCGGGTCCGGGCACGGTAGAACGTCAGCGCCGGGCGATCGCCCAGCGCCGCGAAGCTGGCCAGCAGCGCCTCGACGTCCGCGTAACGAATCGGCCCGTCGCTCATCGCTGCGGGAGAAACGAATACGCGTAGGAGGTTTGGATCCGCTCGGAGAGCACGTTGAGCGACTCGGTCGCGTATCGCCAGTCGACGTCGGGCGCCACCTCTTCCAGCGTCGTGACGCCGAAGTAGAGCGGCTGGAACCCCATCTTCAGATACGCCTCGGCGTAGCTGGCCGCGATGGCGAACTCGTCGGCGAACACGGCGTCCCGGTGGCCCAGGCCCGGATAGTTCGACTTGGCGAACGAGCCGACCTTGCCGGCGTCGTTCCAGTGCAGCGCCACGCAGTGCCCGCACTCCTCGCCGGACACTGGGTCCAGGCGGTGGATGGCCAGCAGGCGTCGCTTCACGCCGGTGAACAGCAGCTCCAGCAGGCCGTACGCCAGGATGGCGGAGTCGATGCAGGTGATCTTCGCCGCCTGCAGCGACGAACTCACCGACTGGACGCGGTAGTCGTCGCGCCAGTCGGCCATGTAGCCGAGCCCGTCCAGGACCCGGCGGATGTCCTCCGGGACCTCGAACGGGCCGCCCGCGAGCTCACGAATACGGCGAAACTCGGCTTCGCCGTAGCGCAGGCCATTCGTCGGCCCCCCGGGATCCAATCCCGCGGCCTATTCGGAGAGCAGGTCGGACGGAAGGCGCGGAATCGTGGGAAACCGAGCGTAGAACGTGTCGATGCCGTCCATGAACAGATAGAGGTGCTCGGCCATCGAGCGGACGATGTTCAGCGCGTCGTCCACCTCCGCCCGGGTGAGGGGCGGGATGCTCTGGCACATCTCCAGGAACACGTTCTCGTGCCCCAGCTTCTGGTCGGCGTTGGTGTGCGCGATGAAGGCGTCGATGATCTTGTCCGTGTACGGATAGTGCTTCCGCATCGCGTCGTAGAACTCGTTGATCTCGCCCGCGTCGCCTTCGTCGCCGGTGTTCTCCGTCATCTGCAAGAGCTCGTTACCGGCGTAGTAGCCGAACGAGTTGCGGCCGGCCGACTCCGACAGGAAGTTCACCAGCGCGCGCGTGCTGGGCAGCGGCTGCGAGCGGAGGACGACGTCGTCCGGGAAGATGCTGCGCAGCCCCTTCCGGTAGATGTCGCCGTGGTTGTACTCCTCGATGAAGTGCCGCGCCAGGTGCGGCATCATCTCCGGCGTGGCGTTGGCGGCGGCGATCGCCATGTGCTCGAACGCCCCCTCGATGTAGTGGTACTTCTCGAAGGCGAACCCGAGCACCTGCGCGCGCGAGGCCTGGCCGCTGACGACCCGCTGCCAGAACGGGTGCTCGTAGATCGGCTGCAGCCAGTGGTTCACGTACTTGCGGTGCAGCTCGTAGAACTGCTCGCCGCTCATCCGCTCGCCGTTGTCGGCCGCGTCCTTGAACGTCAGAACGCCGGTCTGCCCCAGCTGGTCGGTCAGCGCCTGCAGCCGCTTGGGCGACTCGGCGATCCGCTCGGCGACCTGCCCGAGGCTGGTCTTGCCGTCCAGGTGGGGAAGCATCTTGTCGAACAGCTTGGCCGCGACGCCCTGGAGCATCACCTGCTCGCCCAGGTACTCGATGGCCAGCTGATCAGAAGTGGGACGCACGACCCTGGCCGTGCGCTTCAGAACCGGTAGTTGCGCTTGCATGGTGATTCGTCTCCCCCCAGTCGCCCGTTAGTCGAGCACCTTACTGAACGACGGACGCGGCATCGCATTCGACTCCACGCCGTAATATTTTTCGATGCTGTCGGTCCACATCCAGATGTGCTCGATCAGCTGGTGGCCGTACTCCAGCACGCGCCCCGCGCGCGCCGCCGGCAGCGCGTCGACCTTCGTCAGGATGTCGAGGAACAGATCCGAATGCTGGTACTGCACGTCGAGATCGAGGTGCGCGTAGATCGGCGCGATGGACTCCTGCGGCAGGTCGTACAGCTCCGCGCACTTCTCGTAGTACGGGTTGTACGAGCCGCGATCGACGGTCGTCCCCTCGAGGACGGCCGAACAGATCGAGTAGGCGACGATGTCCTCACGCGCGGCCTGGCGCATGAAGTTCGAGAGCGCCAGCGTCATCGGCAGCGGCACCGACGTGGTCACGCTCTCCTCGGAGAACCCGAGCGCCTTCAGCGCCTTCAGGAAGTAGTGGTAGTGGTTCCACTCCTCCGCGTAGTGCTTGGCGCGCATGTTCTTGATCGCCTTCTCGCGCGTGTGCGCGCACGAGAGCGGCATGTGGCGGTTGGCGTTCCGCGTGTAGTGATAGAGCTCGATGAGCCACCCGGAGTACATCCGGCGCGACCCCTTGCCGCTGGTCATCCGCTCCCAGAACGGGTGCGAGAAGGCCTCGGCCAGCCAGCTCGGGAGCACCTTGTTGAACAGCGTGTGCAGCTCGACGCCGTTCAGCGACGCCGGGATCGAATCGGCGCGGTACAGCAACCCGGCGCCTTCCAGCGCGCCGAGCAGCCGTCGCAGCTGCGACTCGTCCATCCCCAGATCTGCCGCCACGTCCTTGGGTGCGCGCACCGTCGGGACGCGCTCCGCGACCTGCTCGTAGAGAGCAAATTCCTTCGCGCCCAGATCGATCTCGCGATCGCTCAATCGCAGCGCGACGCCCGTTCCATCCTTCGCCGACGTCTCGTAGACACGCCGGATCCCAAATTCCTGCCCCAGTGATGCCATGTTGGGTAGACTAACCTAGGCAAGAAATTGCCGTCAATAGGTTGGCCCTCCACTATTTGTGCAGCATTTCCTGGTTATCGATCAAAAAAACTACAGGAATATCGGTCCCGATTGACGTCACCTCTTGGTGCCCCACCGAAGGGGGAGGATCAAACTGTGAACAGCTCTCAGAGCCCTGTCGAGTCGAACATCAACGATAAGATCACCGACCTCGTGCTTGAGTATGCGCTGCATCCGCCGGCGGAGCGTCCGCTGAAGCCGGAGCTTTCCCTGCGCGACGAGATCGGCCTCGATTCGTTCGCGCTCGTGTCGCTGATGCTGCGGATCGGCGAGGAGTTCAGCGTCGATCTGGCGGAAGAGTCCTCGCGCGCCGGGATCAACCTGCAGGAGATCTCGACCTTCGGCGACCTGCTGCGTCTCGGCCAGACGTTCGCCGCGCCGCGCGCGCCGTGACAGCTAACGGCTGAGCCGGCGTTCGAGCTCAGCCTTGACGGCCGGCCACTCCTCGTCGACGACGCTGTAGTAGACGGTGTCGCGAACGCGACCGCTGGCGGTGAGCATGTGCCGCCGCAGCGTCCCCTCCTCGCGCGCGCCGATCCGCGCTATCGCCGCCCGTGACCGGGCGTTGAGCGCGTCGGTCTTCAGCTCGACCCGCAGGCAGCCCAGCGTCTCGAAGGCGTGCCGCAGCATGAGGTACTTCGCCTCCGTGTTGGCGCCCGTGCGCTGAAGCTCCGGCGCCAGCCAGGTCCACCCGATCTCGACCCGGCGGTTGGCCTTGTCGATGTTGCCGAAGCGGGTGCTGCCGACGATCCGGCCGCTCGGCCTGTCGACGGTGACGAACGGCAGCGCCCGCCCGGCGGCCTGCTCGGCCAGCGCGAACGCGATGTAGGCGGTCATGTCGGCCGGCGTCAGCAGCGGCTTGGGCGACCAGCGCCAGAGGTCCTCGACCAGCCCGACGGCGCACAGCGCCGCGTGGTGCGCCTCGGCCAGCGGTTCCAGGCGGACGCGCGCCCCCTCCAGGATCACGGGCGTGACGTTCAGGTCGGCCATGGCGGCCGCAGACTACCGCATCGCCGCAGCCGGCGGTCAGCCCTGCAGCTGTGTGAGCGGCCCGGTGCAGACGCTGGGGTCGCCGAAGGTCGTGACGCTGCTGAGGCCCATGAAGTTGGCCAGCGAGACCATGAGGTTGTTGTGCGGAATGCCGACCGTCGGGTACTGGTCGGCGTTCGTGGCCGCCATCTTCGTGCGCGGCATGCTCAGGTAGCGGCCGGTCGTGAACGGGACGGCGCTGCCGCCCGCGATCACGTAGTTCATCATCGAGTTCACGTGCCCGGGAGAGCCGATCTCGCTGCACCACACGACGATGGTGTGGTCGAGCAGCGTGCTGCCGTCCGACTCCGGCACGGCCTGCAGCTGCTGCAGCAGCTGCGCGAACATCTTCGTGTAGCTCGTATAGAAGTTGATCGCCGTCGTGATGTTGCCCGGATCCTGCGCGGTCGTCTGGACGCTCAGGTTGGTCCCCCACTGCTCGTTGGCGTACCAGTTGGTGTCGTCCATCCCGTGCAGGAAGTCGTGGATGTCCGAGACGCCGAACGGCGCGCTGGGGAGCTGATCGACGTCCAGGGTCACCACGCGCGTGATGTCGCAGGCCAGCGCGGCGACGGCCATCTGGGTGAAGGCGGTGACGGCGTCCTGCACGCAGGGGTCGCCCGCGCCGTACTGGCAGTCGGCGTTGTACTGCGACTCGATGGTGGTCTGGTTCGGCGCCGAGCAGGAGACCGCGTTCCCGGCCAGCTGCAGCTGAGTCTCCAGCGAGCTGATGAGCGACGCGTGGGCGTTCAGCTTGTTCTGATCGGCCATCGACAGCGGCGCCTTGACGGCCTTGAACTCGGCCAGCGCGGCGTCGAGGATCGACTTCTGCTTCGTGGCGTTCGCCGTCGCCGTCGCCGACGTCTGCGCCGAGGGCGGCCCGTTCGGAAACACGCGGTTGTAGACCGAGGTCGGATCGGTCAGCGGCGGGACCAGGGCGTTCGGGCCGCTCCACGACGTCAGGTAGGGCGTGATCCCGGCGTTGTAGCGGGCCGACATCTCCAGGATCGGGACGCTGGTGACCGGCGTCGGCGAGTTGATCCCCTGCGCGATGAACTCGTCGATGCTGATGCCGCCCGCGGCCGAGCCCCCCACCCGGCTGATGGCCGAGAGCGCGTGCGTCTGGCCGTTGATGTGCGCGTTCGTCGGCTCGGTCGTGTCCTTGTACTCGCTGACCATGTCCAGCCCCTGGACCAGCAACAGGTTCTGCTGATAGCTGGCCAGCGGCGCCAGGATCGGGCCCAGCTGATAGTTCGTCTCCGTCGGGGCCGAGGCCCCGGACGGCGCGGTCACCCACTGCCGCAGCAAAGTCCCGTGCGGCGTGTAGAAGAACATGATCCGCGTCGGGATCGACGGGTCGACGGCCTTCGCCTTGCGCCCGCCGCGCGACGCCAGGAAGTACGCCGGCCCTGCCAGCCCGAGCGCCCGGAGAACATTGCGGCGGGAAAAGATCATCGCGTCCTCAGTTTGAGACCTTGAGTGACCGGAAGTAGTCGCTGCGCACGATGTCGACCAGCAGCTCGCTGAACGCCTCCCCCGCCGACGTGAACTGATCGGAGATCGCCTGCGCCGCGGCCAGGTTGACCTGCGTGTTGTCGAGGCCCAGCGAATAACGGAGCCAGGAGTAGGCGATGCACTGGGCGACCTGGTGGCTCTGCGAGAGGCGCTGCGCGAGGGCGATGGCCCCCGTGAAGCTGCCGTCCACGTCGGTGCCGGTCAGCTGCGCGCTGGCGTCGACCGGCAAGCCGTCGTCGGTGGTGCGCCAGGCGCCGGTCGCGTCGTAGTTCTCGAACGCGAACCCGATGTTGTCGATCACGTTGTGGCAGGAGGCGCAGCTCCCCTGGGCGTGCGACTGCACCAGCCGCTGGCGCACGGTGGTCGGCACGCTGGGATCCAGCGGCGGCGGCGTGGGGTTCACGCTGGGGGGCGGGGGCGGCGGCGGGCTGCAGAGGAAGCTGTTGAGGACCAGCACGCCCCGGTGCACCGGCGAGTCGTCGACCGTGTCGGCCAGCCCGGCCAGCAGCCCCGGCTGGGTCAGGATGCCGGCCCGCTGCGTGGCGTCGAGCTGCGTCAGCTGCGGCGTCGACGAGCCGGGCGCCGACACGCCGAAGTACGAGGCCGTGTCGTTGTTCACGTACCCGCTCGAGTCGGTCAGCATCGAGGTGAGCGAGTCCTGGTCCCAGAACTCGTGCTCGAGGAACTGGGTCACGCTGGACGCCAGCTCATTGCCGATCGCGGTCGAGAAGTTCGGGAAGTCGGTCGAGTCCTTGGTCAGCCCCTGCAGGGTGGCCAGGTTCAGCCAGTCGTAGTGGAACTTGGCGACCGCGTCGTGCGCCCGCGAATCCATCAGCAGGCGGCGCGCCTGCGCCTCGACCTGGTCGGCGGTCTGCAGCTGGTTGGCGTCGGCGGCCTGCATCAGCGTGGCGTCCGGCATGCTGTTGGTCAGGAAGAACGAGAGGCGGCTCGCCACTTCGTAAGACGTCAGCGGCACCAGGCTGCCGTTGGGCGCCTGCGTCCCGCCCTCCAGCCGATAGAGGAACGCCGGCGCCTGCAGGAAGACCTGGACCACGTCGGAGAGCGCGGTCTGGAAGTCCTCGCCGGCGCGCTGCGCCTGATAGAAGGTGAACAGGCGGCCGCTCTCGTCGCTGGTCAGCGGGCGGCGATAGGCCTGCTTGCCGAACGTGGTGATGAAGCTCTGCGCGCAGTTGTTCTCGTCGGTCGTGTTGGTCGGCGTGCACGACACGACCGAGCTGAACTGACTGTGGAAGGCGGTCGCGATCGCGGAGGCCGCGATCTGAAAATCCTGAATCAAGAGCGCCGTGGCGGTTTGCCCGCTGGCCATGTTGCTGAACCCGGCGACGACGTTCTCATTGGGGAGCGTCGGGTCGGTAAACGTCAGGTTGGGAAACAGATCGTGCAGCGTGTTCGTGTATTGAACGTTCGTCAGCCGCACCATCGCATAGTTCAACGAGGGCGAGCCGCTGCTGACGCTGGACTGCGTCCCCGACGAGGACGGGCCGATGATCCCCACGCACGCCAGCGGCGCGAGCGCCGCGCTGACCAGCGAAGCACGGAGCAATTTCTTTCGAGCGGTGTTCGAGGGCGTGTGCACTCTGCCGACCTCTGGTGCTGCCGCGAGAGTCGAAGACGATGGATTATCGGTTGGACTGCGTCAAGTCTCAAACAACCCGCCGCCGAATATCGGTGACACTTCGGCCGACCCTCGCGCCTGCGCACACACATCTGCCCGCCGGGCGCACCTGGGGTGCGGCGCGGCCTCGGGAAAGGGCCTTCCGGAGTGGACGCCCCGTTTTCGCTGGCGTAGCCTGGCGACCGTCGCGCGGGTGGAATTTCCGGCGCAACACTCCGTTATCCAAATCCGAAACACTCTCGCCCTGTTTGAGACATCCCCGTGAGATCAGCCACAGCCTCTTCACCCCGAGCCCTGATCATCGCGGAGGCGGCCAACCCCGATTGGCCGAGCGTTCCGCTGGTGGGGTGGTCCCACGCGGCCGCCCTGGCCCGCGTCGCCGACGTGCACGTCGTCACGCAGGTCCGCAACCGCGACAGCTTCGTCCGCTCGGGCTGGCGGGAGGGGGTCGACTTCACGGCCATCGACTCCGAGGCCGCGGCGCGGCCGCTCTGGCACTTCGACCAGGCCCTCCGATCCCTGACCGGGCTGGGGTGGACCACCACCACCGCGCTGTCGGCCCTGCCCTACTACTATTTCGAGCATCTCGTTTGGAAGACGTTTGCCAAACGGATCCAAAGCGGCGAATTTTCGATTGTTCATCGTTTGACCCCGCTTTCGCCCACGTCGCCCAGCATCATTGCCAATCGGTGCAAGCAAGCCGGCGCGAAGTTCATCTGGGGGCCCATCAACGGCGGCGTTCCCTGGCCGAAGGGGTTCGATCAGGTGCGCCGCGCCGAGGGCGAGTGGCTCTCCTACGTGCGGGACGCCTACAAGCTGTTGCCCGGCTATCGCTCGACCCGAGCGGACGCGGCCGCGATCCTGGTCGGCTCGCTGGCCACGCGCGATCAGCTGTCGCCCGAGGGGCGCGACAAGGCGATCTACATCCCCGAGAACGCGATTGATCCGGCGCGGTTCGGACGCAAGGTCGACCGGCCGGTCACCACGCCGCTGCGGGTGGCGTTCGTGGGGCGCCTGGTCCCGTACAAGGGCGCCGACATGTTGATCGAGGCCGCCGCGCCGCTGGTCAAGGAGGGCCGGCTGGTCGTCGATGTCATCGGCGACGGTCCGGAGATGCCCCGCTTGCAACGTCTCGTACAGGAACTGGACGTCGCGGGCGGGGTCAAGCTGGACGGCTGGGTGCCGAACACCATGCTGCAAGAGCGGTTGGTCGCCTCGGACGTCTTCGGCTTCCCGAGCGTGCGCGAGTTCGGCGGCGGCGCCGTGCTGGAGGCGATGGCGCTGGGCCTGGCGCCGGTCGTCGTCGACTACGGCGGCCCGGCCGAGCTGGTGACGGAGACGACCGGGTTCCGCGTGCCGCTGGGAACGCGCGAGGAGATCATCGCGCGCGTGCGGGTCGTGCTGGGGAAGCTGGCCGCCGAACCGGCCCGCGCCCGCGCGATCGGCGAACGAGCCCGCGCGCGCGTGTTCTCGTTGTTCACGTGGGACCACAAGGCGCGCCAGACGCTGGCCGTCTATTCCTGGGTGCGCGGCGAAGGGCCCCGACCCGACTTCGGCGCGCCGTTTCCGGATGGGGTGGCATGAAACGACTCGGCTCGACTCTCTTGTTGATGGGCGCCTGGCTGGGCGCGAGCGCCGCTGGATGCACCGGATCTGTCGGAGGTGGCGCCGGGGGCGGCAGCGCCACCGGCGGCAGCCCTGGTTCGTCGGGCGGCGCGACCGGGACCGGCGGCCGGGCCTCGGGCGCGACCGGCGGCAGCAACTCGAACGGGACGGGTGGTCGCGGGACGGGTGGTCGCGGGACGGGTGGTCAAGGAACGGCGGTGACCCCCGACGGCTCGACGACGGATCTCACGCCCCACGCGCCGTTCGTGGCGGTCGGCTACGGGGCGCTGCGGGCGTACTCGGCCGACGGCAAGAGCTGGACGACCGCCCCGGCGCCCACCACGCTGCCCGCCGGGTGGAGCGGATCGCCCACGGTCGGCGACAACCAGTGGAACCTCCGCGGCGGCTGCAACGGCCTCGGCATGTTCCTGGCGGTCGGCGGCACCACCAACGACGACGGCATGATGCTCTCGTCGACCAACGGGACGACCTGGTCGCTGGTCGGCGGCCAGATGTCGAACGACGGCTGCGCCTATGGCAACGGCCGCTTCCTCACCAACGTGCGAACCAGCACCGACGGCAAGACCTGGACCAGCATCTCGACGCAGATCTCGTCGCGCCAGATGGTGTTCGGCAAGGGGATGTTCGTCTCCGTGGGCGACAACGGCGGCGGCGACGTCCACTACTCCACCGACGGCAAGACCTGGCAGGCGCTGCCGATCACGTACACCGGCACCGACGCCAACCGCCTGGGGTACGACGCCCTGGCCTACGGCAACGGGCGGTTCGTGGCCATCAACCTGATGATCAGCAGCTCGCCGATCTTCGAGTGGGACGGCGCCAGCACGACCTCCTTCACGGAGACGCCGCGGGCCAGCCTGATCGGCAGCAACGTGGCGGTCACCGCGCTGGCCTACGGTCAGGGATCGTTCGTGATCGCCACGGCGAATTCGCTGTATCGCATGGCCGACGGCGCGACCACCTGGCAGTCGGCGTCGTTCACGGGGGCGGCCAAGATCTCGTCGCTGGTCATCACCGACACGCTGTACGTCAGCGACACCTCCTGGTCGGCCGACGGCGTCACGTTCAAGGACGCCACCAACGCGCCGGGCGGCGGCGGGCTGGTCAACCTGATCATCCCGACGCTGCAGTAACCCGAGTCTTACCCGACGACACCAGCGTTCGCCCAGGCCCAGGCGTCGGCCACGATCTGCTCCAGCGCGGGGCGGTCCGGACGCCAGCCGAGCAGCGCGCGGATCCGCGTCGGATCGGCGACCAGCACCGGCGCGTCGCCGGCGCGGCGGGGTGCGAAGGTGTGCGGCACCGGGCGGCCGGCCCCCTGCTCGACCGCCGCGATCACCGCGCGCACCGAGTGTCCCTGCCCGGTCCCCACGTTGGCGATGAAGCTCCCCTTGCCGGCGGCCAGGTGATCGAGCGCGAGCCGGTGGGCGAGCGCCAGGTCGACCACGTGGACGTAGTCGCGCACGGCGGTCCCGTCGGGCGTCGGGTAATCGCTGCCGAACACCTGCAGCGGCGGGCGCCGCCCCAGCGCCGCGTCGATGGCCAGCGGGATCAGGTGGCTCTCCTCCGGGTGCGCCTCCCCGATCTGGCCGGCCGGATCGGCGCCGGCCGCGTTGAAGTAGCGCAGGATCGCCGAACGCAGGCCGTACGCCGTCCCGTACCGCCGCAGGACCTGCTCGACCGCCAGCTTGGTGTCGCCGTAGGGGCTGACCGGGGCCAGCGCGTGATCCTCCGGGATGGGGACCTGGGTGGGATCGCCGTAGACCGCCGCGGTCGACGAGAACACGATGTCGCGCACACCGGCGTCGACCATCGCGTCCAGCAGGTTCAGGGTGTTGACCAGGTTCCCACGGAAGTACTTGCGCGGCTCGCGCACCGACTCGCCGACCTGGATCAGCGCCGCGAACTGGATGACCGCCTCGATCCGGTGCTGCCGAAACACCGCCGCGATCGAGGCCGGATCGGCCAGGTCCCCCTCGACGAAGGTCCCCCAGCGCAGCGCCCAGCGGTGCCCCGAGCTGAGGTTGTCGAAGACGATCGGCGAACGGCCGGTCTCCGCCAGCAACTTGGCGGTGTGACTGCCGATGTATCCGGCGCCTCCGACGACTAGAATCGACATACGACCGCTCCTGTTCGAACGCGAAGGTGGGTTAGAGTACCGGGGCCGGATGGTAGAACGGATTCGAATGGGGCGCCTGCCGATCGACGTGGTCGATTTCGCGGGCGCGCTGGAGGTGATCGAAGGGCTGGTGCGGGCGCGCGAGGGCGGGATGGTGTTCACGCCCAACGTCGATCACGTGGTGCTGGCCGAGAAGGACGACCGCCTGCGGGCGGCCTACGCGCGCGTCAGCCTGTCGCTGGTCGACGGCGTGCCGGTGCTGTGGGCCTCGCGCCTGCTCGGCCACCCGCTGCCGGAGAAGGTCAGCGGCTCCGACCTGGTCCTGCCGCTGGTCGAGCGCGCCGCCGCGCGCGGCTGGCGCCTGTTCCTGCTGGGCGGCGCCACCGGCGTGGCCGACCGCGCCGCCGACGTGCTGCGCGAGCGTCATCCGGGGCTGACCATCTGCGGCACGGCGTCGCCCATGATCGACCTCAAGGCCGATCCGGAGACCCGGCGCGCGATCGGGCGCCAGATCGCCGAGACGCGCCCCGACCTCGTGCTGGTCTGCTTCGGCGCGCCCAAGCAGGAGATCTTCTGCGACGACAACCGCGAGATCCTCACGCCCGCGGTCATGGTCTGCGTCGGCGCCGGCATCGACTTCGTGGCCGGGACCGCGCGCCGCGCGCCGGCCTGGATCTCCAAGCTGGGGATGGAGTGGGCCTACCGCCTGGCGCGGGAGCCGCGCCGCCTGGCCGGCCGCTACCTGCTGCGCGATCCGCAGTTCCTGGGGATCCTGCTGCGCCAGTGGCTGGGACGCCGCCAACCCGATCCCGGCTGATTACGCCGGCAGACGCGCGTTCTGCGGCGCCTCCGGCGCGGGGCGGGCGAAGTTCGCCAGGCTGTAGCGGAAGAAGCTGCGCGCGAACCCGGGGCGCGCCATTTCGGTCTCGGCCCGGCGCAGGAGGGCGGTCTTGGCCTTGAAGAGCGCGAAACCGGAGAGCCAGGCCAGGTCGCACAGGGCGCCGTAGAGGCGGCCGTGGTGCTTCACGAAGTAGCGGCGGCGCGACTCGAACCAGTAGGCCGGCATCGGGCGCTGCTCGTCGGCGAGCCCGGTCGACAGCGAGCCGATGTGGCGGACGCCGGCCTCGGGGACGAAGTAGACCTTCCAGCCCGCGTCCCACACCCGCCGCGCGAAGTCGATCTCCTCGAAATAGAGGAAGTACTTCTCGTCGAACAGGCCGACCTTGCTCAACGCCTCGGCGCGAATGAGCATGCTGGGCCCGCCGACCCAGTCGACCTCGGTGGGCGCCTCGGGCAGGATCGAGACCACGTGCTCGCGCAGCGCGCGCGTCACCAGGCCGACCCGCGCCATCACCTCCAGCTCGCTGAGGATGCTGGGGAACCGGAAGGCGCCGACCTGGATCGCGCCGTGCGCGTCGTGGACGATGTTGCCGATCAGGCCGGCGTCCGGGTGGCCGCCGGCGAAGTCGAGCAGCCGCCGCAGCGCCCCCGGCTCGATCGTCGCGTCGGGGTTCAGCAGATAGAAGAACCGCGGCTGGTCCGGCCCGGCCAGCACGTGCCGGATGCCGACGTTGTTGCCGAACCCGAAGCCGCCGTTGTGGCCGGACGCCAGCACGGTCACGCGGCCGTGCCACCGGGGCTCGCCAAGCACCGCCTCCAGACGGGCGAACGAGCCGTCGCCCGAGTCGTTGTCGACCACGATCACCTGCCCGCCAGCCAGCTCCTCCAGCTGGGGGACCACGGTCGTCACGGCGTCCATCGTCGCTTCCGGGGTGCGGAAGTTGACGATCACCACCGCGACGTCCATCACGCGACGGCCTTTCCCGCCTCCGGGCCGACCTCGTTCGTGGCGGGCTCGGCGGCGGGCGTCCGTTCGCGCTCGCCGACCACGCGCCGGAAGATCTCGGCCAGCCGGCTGGCCTCGCGCGAGGCGTCGTGACGCTCGGCCACCGCCTCCGCGCCCGCGCGCCCCATCCGCGCCAGATCCTCGGCGCTGGTCGCCAGCGCGTCCTTGATCGCGCGCTTCATCGCCTCCACGGAGCCGGCGGGGATCAACCACCCGTTGCGGCCGTTCTCGACCAGCTCCGGAATGCCGGCCACGTAGGTGGTGATGGCCGGGCGGCCCAGCCCCAGCGCCTCCATCAGGACGACCGGCAGCCCCTCGGCGAAGCTGGGGAGCAGCATCACGCGACCGGCGACGATCTCGTCGCGGACGGCGGCGTTGCTCATCCAGCCCGTGATGCGCACGCGGCCCGCGATCCCCAGCTCGGCGGCGCGCGTCTCGATGATCGACCGCAGCGGCCCGTCGCCGACCAGGACCAGCTCGACGTCGACCCCCTCGCGCGCCAGCCCGGCCAGCGCGTCGAGGATCAAGAGCTGCCCCTTCTGCTCGACCAGCCGCCCGACGCAGACCAGGCGCCGGTTGTCGGCGACCGGCTGCGGGCCGGAGAGAAACGACGCATCGACGCCGCAGCGGATGACGTGGACCTTCGGCCAGTGGTCGAGCGACACCTGGCGATAGAGCTGGCTGCGGCCGAAGTCACTGACCGCCACCACCGCCGCCGAGCGCTCGATCTTCTCGCCCAGCGACAGCTCGGACGCGTGGTCGTACTCCTCCGGGCCGTGCGAGGTGAAGCTGAAGCTCGGGCCGCCGAGCAGGTTGGCCAGCAGCGCGACGGTGGTCGAGTTGGTCCCGAAGTGCGCGTGTACGTGCTGGGCGCCGCCCGCATCCCGGATCCACTTCAGCAGCAGGCAAGCCTCCGCCAGGTAAACGAAGTGACGCAGGACACCGCGCTCCGACCGGCGACCCAACCGCACGGTGGCCGCCAGCGCGTGCGCCAGCGCCCGCGGCGCCGCCAGCGCGGTCCGGGCGGCCGCCGCCAGCAGCGGCAACCCGCCGGCGCTGAGCAGCACGCGGGTCCGCTTTTCCTCGGCCTGATCGGCGGCGTCGACCAGCGCCGTGGGGGGCGGTCGGACGGAGAACCGGAGGACGTCGACCCCGTTGGCCTCCAGAGCGGTGATCTCGCGCCGGATGAAGCTGTGGCTCACCGCCGGGTACTGGTTGACGAGATAGGCGACCTTGAGGCTCACGACGGGGTGAGTATAGTTCCTCTTCCAGAGCGCGCGTGAACGCGGGGTCGAGTCGCGACCGGATTGTTGCCAAAGCCAGACAAATCCTTGGCGCTTGCGGCAATAACAAAGCGCTAAATCCGGATCGCCCGTATGACGCCCGACACCAAATATCCGTTTGCCAGATCCGTCTACGGTCCCGTACCGTTAGGGCGATGACGAGGGACGACGGCCTGCGCGCCGTCCGGGGGGCCGATGATTCGGCGGCGCCGGACGATCCGGCCGGCCGCGCGGACGGCGGCGAGGCGTTCAAGCGCGGACGCGACACCGTGCTGGCGGTGTCGCCGCGGGTGACCGGCCGCGCGGACGGCCCGGCGGCCGGATCCGCCGTGGCCGGCGGCGCCTTCGCGATGCCCAGCCTGCGCGCCGAGGAGCGCCGGCTGCTGGGCCTGGTCGACGGGCGGCTCTCGATCGGCCGCCTTGCCCACCTGGCCAGCCTCTCCGAGGAGACCACCGCCCGCTACCTGCAGTCGCTGTACGCGCGCGGGATCCTGGTGCCGGTCGAGCCGCAGGAGATCACCATCCGCGGCCAGAGCGGCGTCCCCTTCTTCCGCCTGGGGGCGTACGAGATCGCGGCCCGCATCGGGCAAGGCGGCATGGGCTCGGTCTACGTCTGCCGGCGCACCGGCGCCGCAGGGTTCCGCCGCCTGTTCACGCTGAAGGTGCTGCGCGAGGACTCCGGCCAGCAAGAGGCCGCCCTCCGCACCTTCATGCGCGAGATCCGGGTCGGCGGCCTGCTCGATCACCCGAACGTGCAGTCGGTCGTCGACGTCGGCATGTACAAGGATCAACCATTCCTCATCCTCGACTACGTCGAGGGGACCGACCTCGAGGAGCTGACCGCCGTGGGCGGCGCCCTGGCGCCCGAGGTGGTGGTGACGATCCTGCTCGACGTGCTGCGCGGGCTGCAGCGCGCGCACGATCTCGCCGACGAGCACGGGACGCGCCTGGGGCTCATTCACAGCGACGTGTCGCCGCCCAACATCCTGGTCGGCCTGGACGGCGTCGCGCGCGTGGCCGACTTCGGCAACGTCCGCTTCACCGACCTGGGCGAGACCGATCAGCCCGATCCGATGGCGCTGGGCAAGCCGGCGTACATGGCGCCCGAGCAGTTCCGCAACGAACGGCTCGACGGCCGCGTCGACGTGTTCGCGGTGGGCGCGGTCATGTGGGGCGCGCTGACCGGCCGCGATCTGTTCGCCGCCGAGGACTACGATCAGATCGTGCGCAACGTGATGGGAAAGGAGATCCAGCCTCCCAGCTCGTTCGGCGCGAACCCCTGCCTGGACGACGTCTGCATGCGGGCCCTCAGCCGCGAGCGGAAGTGGCGCTACGCCAGCGCCGACGAGATGGCCGCCGAGCTGCTGTCGGTCGCCGCGCGCAACGGCCTGGTGGCGCCGCCGACCCGCGTGGCGAACCACGTCCAGCGCACGCTGGGCGAGATGCTGGCCGAGCGCCGCCGGCGGATCGAGGTCGCCTTCCACGGCACCGCCGCCCCGGCGGTCCCCACGCCGATCGCCGCGACCGGCGAGATGGGGTCGGTCCCCACCGTCGCCGGAAGCAAGATCGCCAAGACGGTCGTCCTGCCGCCGCGCACCGGCCGCGCGCCCGACATCGGTCCGCAAGTCGCCGACGACGAGCGGGCCGAACGGGACCCGAAAGACGAACGGGACGACGGGCGCGAGCGGGCCCGGGCCCGGGCCGAACGCGATCGGACCCGCGAGGAGAGCGACGAGGACGCGCCGCTGAACGTGCGGGGGATGCTCGATCGGTTTCGCAGCGCGCTCGACAGGCGGATCCTGCTCTGGTTCCTGATCGGGCTCGCGCTGGCGACGCTGGTGGGGCTGATCGCGGTCACGCCGCACAAGCACAGCAGTCACGCGCCGGCGGCGGCGACCCCGGCGCCGGCCGCGACGCCCTGACCCGCGGCGGTCCTCAGCCGACGGCGCGATCGGTCGGCTTGGTCGACTCGGGCGGCTCGGTCGATTCGCCTTTGCGGGCGGTCCGCTCCCACTTCTTCTGGCCGCCGCGCACCGCCAGTGCCAGGTAGAGCGGGATCTTCCACAGCAGGTAGAGCGGCACGAACACCAGCTGGCGCGCGCGGATGATCTGGCGCCCGAACCCGGCCCAGGCCACCGCCACCGCGGCGCCGACAAGCGCCAGGCCGGCCGCCGCCAGCGCGGCGGGCGCAAACGGAACGACGCCGGCGAGCGCCAGGCCCAGCGTCAGCGCCAGCCAGCCGACCTCCAGCATGACCAGCAGCGCCAGCGGCGGCACCATCAGATCGAGCCCCAGCGCCAGCAGCCCCGCGCGGCCGCGGGCCAGCCCCGCCGCCAGCAGGCGCGGACCGTAGGTGACCAGCGTCTGAAGCTGGCCGTGCTCCCAGCGGCGGCGCTGGCGCAGGCCGGCCGCCGCCCCCTCGGGGAGCTCGCTGCCGACCTGCACGCTCGGGCAGAGCAGCGGCGGATGCCCCTGCAGCGCCAGCTCGATCCCCATCACCAGATCCTCGACCAGGTTGGCGCCCGTCGCCGGCGCGCCGCGCAGCACGGCCCACGGGAAGGCCATCCCGCTCCCCGTCAGCTGACAAGGAAACCCGAGCCGGCGTAACCCGCGCGGCCGGACGCGGTTCCTCACCAGGATGGCCAGCGCGCCGACCGTCGCCATCGGCCCCGGGTTCGCGGGGACGGTCAGCAGGTACTCGGCCTGGACCGGCCGCCCGGTCGACGTCGCCAGCCGGGCCAACGTGCTCAAACCCCCGCGGGAGATCCGACAGTCGGCGTCGACGAGGATTACGATATCCGGCGGAGCTTCCGCCAGATGATCCAGACCGAACGAAATCGCGAACCCCTTCCCGATCCGGGTCGGGTCGTGGCGTTCCAGGACGGTGGCGCCGGCCTGCGCCGCCAGGACGGCGGTGTCGTCGGTGCAGTTGTCGGCGACCACGACCACGCGTCCGTTCGGGGGCAGCTGCTCGATCAGGGCCCGCACCGTCTGGACGATCCCCGAGGATTCGTCGTGCGCCGGAACCAGGACCGCCACGCGCGGCCCGGCCGCTTGGCCCGACTCGGCCTCGCCCGGCACCCCGGCCAGCGCCGCCAACGCCTCGACCAGCAGCACGACGCCCGGCAGGAGCACCACCGCGCCGACCACACAAAGAAGAACCTCTACAAAGGACAGCATCCTGGGAACAAACCGGTCTGGCGCGCAGTTCTACCCCACCGTGAATTGAAAGAAAAACGCATGCATGGTATGGAATTGTGGGTTCAGGATATGTGGTCGCTTGGGGATGTGACCGACGGCGGCCGCACTATGAACATCTGCGGCATGGGGGGCGTGTGGGAATAGAGGCCGAGCTCCGCGGCGCCGCCAACGTCAAGGACGGGCTGGCCTACGTCATCCTGTACAACGGCGAGACGCCGTTGCGGGTGTTCGTCCTCACGCGGCCGACCAGCGTGATCGGGCGACTGGACGAGTCGGAGATCAAAGTCGACGACGTCTCGGTCTCCGGGCGCCACGCGCAGATCGTCAGCCGCAACAACGGCTTCGAGATCGAGGATCTCGGCTCGACCAACGGCACCTTCGTCGAGGGGCGGCAGGTCGAGCGGGCCACGCTCCGCAACGGCGACCACGTCACCGTCGGCAGCGCCGAGTTCATGTTCCTGCTGGAGCGGCCGGTCAACGCCACCATCCGGCTGAAGGACTTCGGGCAGTTCCAGCGCCCGAACCAGCCGACCGCGCTGACCCTGCCGCGCGTCAACAACAACGCGGCCTGGCTTCCGCCGGCGCCTGGCGCGGCGCCGGGCCCCGCGCCCGTGACAGCCCGGCGGGCCGACGACGAAGAAGAAGGGCCCTCGCTCACCGAGATCATCCGGCGCGCCATCACCGCCTATCAGTTCGTCCGGCAGCGGGCGGCGCTGATCCTGATCCTGGCCGCGGCCGGGTTCGCGCTGGGGGCGTTCTCGCCCGCGCTGGCGCCGCCCAAGGCGACGGCGTTCGTCGAGGTCAAGCTGCTGCCGCGCATGACAGCCACCGCCGAGGCGGACCACTGGCGCAACAACGTGGAGGAGGACTCCAGCCAGAGCTTCGGGAGCGCCATCCGGTCGCTGCTCGATCCCGACATGATCCGCGCGACGCTGCAGACCCTGGACGGCCAGGAGCCGAACTACAAGCGGATCATGACCACGGTCGGCAAGATGAAGGTCGAGGATCTGGGCGGCCACGTCGTGGAGATCAAGTACAGCGACAGCCCGATCGCGCACCCGACGCCGCAGGACTTCCTGTCCCTGCACGTCCAGAACTACGTGCAGGCCGACATCGCGAAGTCGCTGCGGGAGTCCAGCGCCAAGGTCGACTTCCTGAAGGGACAGCTCAGCGCCGTCGAGCAGGAGCTGGACAAGGTCGGCGCCGAGAAGGCCGGCTTCCGCCAGGCCAACGCCGATCGCTTGCCCGAGGACGAGGACGCCACCCACACCAGCCGATTCGCGCTCGAGTCGCGCCAGACGGAGCTGGCGGCGCAGGTGCGGCAGCTGGAAGAGGAGCTGGCCGCCGAGCAGCGCCAGCTGGCCGACGACCTGCCGACCGTCAGCGCCAAGTCGCACGCCGCCGAGGGATACCGGCAGTCGCTGACCGAGGTGAACCGCAAGCTGAGCGAGGCCTACGCGCGCGGCCTGAAGGACGGTCACCCCGACGTCCAGGCCCTGAAGGACGAGAAGCAGCGGATCGAGGGGTTGATGAAGGAGGAGCTGCAGTCGGCGACCTCGCCGCTGCTGCGCGAGACCGACCCCAACTACCAGGAGGCGCGCCGCCGGATCGAGACGCTGCAGGCGCAGCTGGCCGCCGCGCGCGGCAACCTGGGCGACGTGGAGAAGAACCTGGGCCGCGTCCTCAACGTGGTCGAGGACCTCCCCCGCGTCGAGCGCCGGCTGGACGAGCTGAACAGCACGCAGGAGTCGAACAAGTCCCTGCGTGCGCAGCTGTTCGACAAGCTGAAACAGGCCGAGATCCAGCTGAACCTGGAGCGGGTGTCGGCGGAGTCGCGCTACGACGTCAGCCCCGTGCGCGTCGACAAGGTCGGCCGCTTCAAGACGCTGGCGACGCGCGGCGGCCTGGGGCTGTTCCTGGGTCTGGTCGCGGCGGCGCTGGCCATCGCCATCGGCGAGGCGCGCCGGCTGGTCCTTCAGGTGACGAAGCCTCAGGTGCTGCGGTCCCGCGACGGCAGCCGCAAGACCCGAACCCGATGAAGAAACTTTCGCGATGGATGGTGGCGGCGGCGCTTCTGGCCGGTTCCGCCGTGGGGTGCGCAACCGAGCAGCCGTTCGTGTGGGTTCAAAGCCTGCCGGCCGCCGACCCGAGCCAGCCGGTGGTGGTCGCGCCGCGCGACTCGCTGCTGGTGGTGGTGAAGAACCAGCAGGCCCTCTCGGGCTCGTTCGTCGTCGGTGACGACGGCACCTACCTGCAGCCGACGCTGGGCGCGGTGCAGGCGTCCGGGAAGACCGTGGGCCAGATCGCCGGCGAGCTGCACACCCGCCTGGGTGACATCGTCGTCAACCCGGACGTGACGGTGGCGATCGACAAGGCGGCGCCGATCCGGATCAGCGTGGTCGGCGAGGTGAAGACGCCGGGCTCGTACGAGCTGACCCGCGATCAGGGGGTGCTGCGGGCGCTGGCGGCGGCCGGCTGGCTGACCGACTTCGCCGATCGCGATCGGATTTTCGTCCTGCGGGCCGGCCGCGTGGAGCCGCGCATCCGCTTCCGCACCCGCGATCTGACCGCCGCCGAGGATCGCTCGACCCGCTTCCGCCTGCACGACGGGGACACCGTCGTCGTCGAGTAGCCGCCCCTCATGTTTGCGGGGGCGGGGGCGGCGGTCGCGTTTCTGACGGCGCTGTCGGCGGCCGAGGTCGGCACCGTCGAATCGCACGGCCTGCAGATCGCCCCCAGCCTGGATCTGGAGGGCGGCGCGCTGGCGGAGTCGCGCGCCGGCGAGCAGCCGCTGATCCCCGGCCAGGCGCCCCAGGCCTTCGTGGCCGAGCTCGTCACGCCGCTGGTGGGCATCGAGCTGCGGCGGCCGACGCTCAGCCTCGATCTCTCGTACGCGCCGCGGTTTTACTTCGAGCACCCGACGCCGGCCGGCGCCTCGACGCCGCTGATCCTGCACGCCGCCGCGCTGGCGTTCCGCGGGCTGGCCAGCCGCGAGGTCACGATCACCGGGACGGCGACCGGATCGTTCGGCAAGCCGGACTACAACGCGCTGTCGCAGGCGCTGGGAACGGCGCAGGGTCAGCTGCCCCCTGTGGTGGAGGAGATCGGCAGCGTGAACGGCCTGGTCGAGATGGACGCCGAGCTCGCGCCCCGCTGGCTGTTGCTGACCACCGGCCAGGTCTTCTACTGGAAATGGCTCAACCCAGGGCCGACGCCACCGGTGGTCATGGCCGCCGACGGCACCATCCTGCCCCTCGCCACCAGCCAGATCGCGTTCGCGCTCGCGCCGGGCGTCACCCAGCACCTGACGGAGCGGGACGACCTCGCCTACGTCGTGACCGCCGGCTACGCCGACTACTCCAGCGGCACGAAGGTCCTCACCCTCACTCCGACGTTCGGGTGGCGGACGCGGCTCACCCGGCGCGACGTGCTGAAGCTGACGCTGGGCGCCTCCTACGCGCAGGCGCTGGGACTGACGACCAACGCGGCGGTGCGCGGCGCCAACGTCTCACCGGTCGGCTCGGCGCTGCTGGAGGGCGACCTCGCGCGGCGCGAGCGGACCTACGTCACCGGCCTGGTGGGGGCCACCGTCGACTACTACCTGGATCCGGTGCTGCAGGTGGCCCTGCCGCGCGCCGCGTTCACGCTGCGGGTGGCCGCGACCGTGGTGCCCGACTGGAGCGTCGGGTTGAACGGCGACTTCGCGACCGCGCTGCTGCGCACGCCGCTCCCCGGCAACCCGGACGAGACCACCTTCACGGTCACGCTGCCGGTGCGCCACCGGATCAGCAGCGACCTGTTCGCCGAGCTGGGCGTGCGCTGGGCCGACCGCGGCCCATCGCTGAACGCGCCCGAGTTCGCGTTCCACCAGCGGCAGCTCTGGCTGTACTTCAGCCTGACCGCCACCACCATCGAGACCGCCCGCTGGGGCGTCCCCCCGCCCCCGAACCTGCTCGGCCCCAACTAAACCCGGGGACGGGGACGGGGCTAATACGCGTTCAGGTTCTTTTTGCGTCCGAAGATCGTCAGCAGGATGATCTTCACGTCCCAGAGCAGGGTCCAGCGCTGGATGTACTGCAGATCGTACTTCACGCGCTTCTCCATCCAGCTGACCTCGGGCGTCTCGCCGCGCCAGCCGTTCACCTGGGCCCAGCCGGTGATCCCCGGCTTGACCTTGTGGCGCAGCATGTAGCCGCGGATGATCGAACGGTAGGCCTCGTTGTGCGCCACCGCGTGCGGGCGCGGGCCGACGATCGACATCTGCCCGGTGATGACCTGCAGGAACTGCGGTAATTCGTCCATCGAGGTGCGGCGCAGGAAGGCGCCGAACTTGGTGATGCGGGCGTCGCCCTTGGTGGCCTGGACGACATTGGGCCCGTCTTCCAGCACCGTCATGCTCCTGAACTTCAGGACCCGGATCTCCTTGCCGTTCAGGCCGTAGCGGCGCTGCCTGAAGAACACCGGCCCCTTGGAGGTCAGCTTGATCCCGATCGCGATGGCGAGCATCGGCAGCGCGATGAGCCCCACGATGAACGACCCGATGACGATGTCCTCGAACCGCTTCAACCAGCCGTCGACGCCCTGGAACGGGGTGTCGTGGGCGCTGATCAGGGCCACGTCGCCGATCGTGCTCCAGCGGGCGCTGACCAGGTTGAACATGAAGAAGTCGGCCACCAGGTAGACGGTCGCGGTGGTGTTGCTGAGGTCATTCAAGAGCTGCGCGATGCGCGGCTCCGCGCGCAGCGGCAGCGCGATGTAGACCGAGTCGACCTTGTTGGCGCGGGCGTCCGACAGCAGATCGGCCGAGCTGCCCAGGAAGGGGCACCCCTGCGGGGTCAGGTCCTCGCGGCGCTCGGGGCTGCGATCGTCGTAGACGCCCATCACGCGCAGGCCCAACCAGGGGTGGTCGGTGATCTCTTCGCACAGCGAACGGGCGTTCCCGGTCGCGCCCAGGATGACGACCTTGCGGATGTTCCGCCCGTGGGTGCGCAGCACCCGCAGGAGCATCCGCACCACGATGCGGCTTCCGCACAGCAGGACCGGCGCCGCCACGAACCAGCCGAACGAGACCACGCGCGAGTACTCGGTCGAGGTCTTGGTGGCGAACGCGAAGATCACCAGCGCGGCGACCGTGCTCAGCCACGCCAGGTTGATCATGCGCAGCTCGACCAGGAAGCGCTCGACGCGCCAGGCGCGGTAGACGCTCCCCAGCTCGGCCGATACCGTGAACACCAGCACCGCGGCCAGCGTGGCGTTGCTCGACACAGGCCGCCACGACTGATGGTAGGCCACGGTGGCGATCACGTGCGCCACCACGATGCAGGCGATGTCGGCCAGCCGCTGCAGTCTCTGAATAACGTTTTCGTGTTCGCGCAGCAACCCGTCTTCCCCCGGGCCCCGATATTAGGTGATCGGATCGAAAACGGCAGCTCTGCTGCGCAGTCGTCACCACAAAACCGGGGCCGACGGACCTCGGGCCGCCGGACCGCCGAGCGGCCGGGTCGGTCACCACCCAGGCGCCGTCAGTGCCGGATGTCAGCGCCGGACGTCAGCGCCGGACGGGGGCCACGATGAGTTGGTCCTCGATGCGCGTCACGTCGTCGGTCGCCCGCACGATGTCCACAACCTGATCGCGGGCCTCCCGCGAGGGGACCGTCCCGGCCAGCGTCACGACCCCGTTGTTCGTCGTGACCGACACGTCGTTGAAGGTGGACAGCTCGTGCCCGGCCAGCTTGGCCTTGATCTCGGCCGTGACCGCGCTGTCGATCACGGAGGCCTTCAGCGTCGCGCTGCCGACCTCCAGCCGGTTGTCGACCCCGATGATGCCGTTCACCAGCGCCAGTCGGGCGGCCTCCGACTTCTCGCGCTGCGAGTCGACCGTGCCGGTCAGGGTCGCGACCGCGTGGTCGACCGTCACCCCGATCCGGTTGTGGGCGAGATCGGGATCCTTCTTCAGCCGCGTCATGATCTGCGCCGCCTGATCGCTCGCCACGTCCCGCTCCGGCGGCATCTCTTCCGCCCGCGCGGCGCCGCCCAGCCCCAGCGAGATCCCCAGCCAAAGGCCCAACGACGCCGCCGTCCATCCCCCCCGTACGCGCTTCATTTCTCGGCTCCTTTCCATTTACTCAGCCGGCCGTCAGGCCGCCTGCACCCGAAACGCCAGCTTCCCCAGGTGGTGCTTCCCGATGGCGCGATGGGCCTCGCTGGCCTCGTCGAGGCGATAGAGGTGCGCCAGCTCGACGTGGAACGGCACCGGGCCGATCAGCTCATTCAACCGGTCGAACGCCTCGCGCGACGGGCTACCGTCGTAGGCCAGCGCCGTGATCCCCTTGGGCGCCTTCGGCTCCGGCTCGACGCCGTTCGGGTAGGCGATGCGCCCGCCCGGGCGCAAGCTGGCCAGCGCCGCCTCCACCTCCGCGCCGCCGGCCAGCACCAGCGCCGCGTCCACGCCCTCGGGGGCGAAGTCGCGGACGGCGCGCGCCAGGCCCGGCTGCCGCCCGTCGACGGCCAGATCGGCGCCCAGCCGTTTGACGAGCTCGACGCCGTCCGGCCCCGAGGCGATCGCCACCACGCGCGCCCGCTTGCGCTTGGCCAGCTGGACCGCCAGGTGGCCGACGCCGCCGCTGGCGCCGAAGATCAGCACGGTCTGGCGCGCTTCCAGCTGCAGCTGGTCCTCCAGGCCGCGCAGCGCCGTGAGGCCGTCCGCCCCCAGCGCGCCGGCCATCTCCCGATCGAGGCCGGACGGGATCGGGGCGACGTTGTCCTCGTCCACCGCCGCGTACTCCGCGTAGAAGCCGCCCGCCTCACTGAACGCGTAGACCTGATCGCCCGGGTGAAAGCGGGTGACGCCGGCGCCGACCGCCACCACCGTCCCGGCGCCGTCGTTGCCGATCACCTCGGGAAAATGGGGCGGCGCCAGCTCGAACTCGCCGCTCCGGACGTACGGGTCCCAGACACCGATCCCCGCCACGTCGATGCGCACCAGGACCTGTTTCCGTCCCGGCTGCGGCACCGGCAGGGAATCGAGGTGCAGCACCTCTGGCCCGCCATAGTGATCGATCACCGCCGCCGCCATCGTGTCCGGAATCGATGCATCCATCATCCACCCCCTTCGTGCGCCCCTCGCATCTCTCGACCCCGTAAATAATTTGGCTACGGCGTTCCGCCCGCCAAGCTCGGGCGTACCCGCGGGGGCGTGTCAGCTGAGGGCGCGGGCGAGAATCAGCCCCAGGCCGCCCGCCACCAGGCAGCCGATCACGGTCGCCGCCAGGTACAACGCGCCCAGCGCGAACGATCCCTGCTGGATGAAGCGGAACGTCTCGTAGTTGAAGGTCGAGTAGGTGGTGAAGCCGCCCATCACGCCGGTCCCCAGCACCACGCGCGCGTCGACGGAGATCATCCCCCGCTCAAGGCTGAGGTGCATGACGGCCACCAGCAGGAACGAGCCGACGGCGTTGATGATCAGCGTCCCGTACGGAAATCCCGCGCCCCCGACCCGCTGCACCCAGGAGCCGAACAGGTAGCGCGCGCCGGTCCCCACCGCTCCCCCGAGGCACACCAGCAAGAGTCGCATCGCCCGTCCGTCGGGATGCTAGGAGGGCCTTGCCGTAAAGGCAACGGTGAGCGAAGCGAACCATGCCCGACGACGGGCCGCCCGGTAGGCGGCCCAGTCCCCCCGGCTCGACCGTCGCAAGAATTACCCGCGCGTGTTTTGATGCGCGCATGCTCCGACGCCCCGCCCTCGTTCTTGCCGGCATCTTGCTGGCGCCCGCCTGCGCGCCGAGGCAGGCCAGCGCGCCGCCGCCCGCCG
>CAZTZM010000142.1:0-3807 GCA_964618005.1 uncultured Myxococcales bacterium | reverse complement strand
CTGCCGCGCGGCGGGATCGTCGGCGTCATCGGCGCCAACGGCGCCGGCAAGACGACGCTGTTCCGGATGATCACGGGGCAGGAGAAGGTCGACGGCGGGACGCTGCGGATCGGCGACACGGTGAAGCTGGCCTACGTCGATCAGAGCCGCGACACGCTGGACGGCAGCAAGACCCTGTTCGACGAGATAGCGCAGGGGGCCGAGATGCTGGAGGTCGGCAAGCGCAAGATCCCGGCGCGCGCCTACGTCTCCGGGTTCAACTTCAAGGGGACCGACCAGCAGAAACGCGTCAAGGATCTGTCGGGCGGCGAGCGCAACCGTGTCCACCTGGCCAAGGTCCTGCGGTCGGGCGGCAACGTCCTGCTGCTCGACGAGCCGACCAACGATCTCGACGTCGATACCCTGCGGGCGCTGGAGGAGGCGCTGCTGTCGTTCGCCGGCTGCGTGGTGGTGACCAGCCACGACCGTTGGTTCCTCGACCGTATCGCCACGCACATCCTGGCCTTCGAGGGAGACAGCCAGGTCGTCTGGTTCGAGGGGAACTACCAGGACTACGAAGCCGACCGCCGCCGCCGCCTGGGCGCCGCCGCCGACCAGCCCCATCGGATCCGCTATAAAAAGCTGGTACATTGACCGTCATGATTCCGTACGAAGAGCTGGATAGAGCCCTGGCGCGCTGGAAGTCTCGGTCCCAGGCCGGCGCCAGCCTCGTCGAATCCTCGGCAGCCCCCGAACCTATCCTCGAGGCCGCCGCCGACGAAACCCCACCCCCCATCTCCGCCGACGACCTCGACCTCGTCGCCGAAGAACCCCCCGTCACCTCCCACCCGACCGGCGAGATCGACCTGGCCGACGTCGAGTCCTACGAAGACAACGAGAACTAGACGACAGCTAGACCATTTAGACCATTTCAGGTTGAACTGATCGGGTAGATCGACGCCCGGGCTGGCGCCCGGGCCGAGCAAGCGCCCTCGACATCGAATCGATCAGATCAACCAGATCAACGTGAAGTGGCGTTCGTAGGGCTGGTCGTCTAGAAGTAGAACCTGATCCCGAGCCCGCCTTCGATGCCGAAGTTCAGATCGGGAACGATCCAGAACGACGGCGCCAACTCGAAGAAAATCTCGATGAAGCTCGGGTTCTGGAACATGAGGTCCAGCCCGATGGGCGCGCGCGCCGCCACCGCGACACAGTTCGTGTTGCACCCGCCGCCCCACCAGATGAACCGCCCGCCGCCGCCAATGTGCCAGTCGAGCTGAGCCGAGCCGCGGATGATGTTGGACTGCCACAGGTAGTCCATGTTGAACGTGCCGTTGTGGGCGGTCTCGCAGATCGTCTCGCCGTTGCCATTCACGAAGCAATCGCCGTTCACCCCGCTCCAGAAGCCGAGCCCGAAGTCGAGCGCGTTGGTCGGCGCGATCCACAGCTTGGCTGACAGACCGGTCGGATCGCCCACGACCACACCGAGACCGAACTTGCGCGAGTACCCCACCTCCGTCGCCTGCGCGCCGTGCGCCATGGCCAGGATCGAAGCGGCCGCCAGCGCGGCCAGAAGTGTCCTTTTCATGCCGCGTATAGTAGGCACGAACGGGTCTCTCCGCACAGTTTCGATCGCAATGGCTTCGCACGATTCCCCACGCATCGGTTCCTCTCCGCACGGTCGCGCCCGCGCGCGCATCGTCGCGGTGTTGCTGGTCACCGCGCTCCTCGGCGGCAGCCGCGCCGCGCCGACCGCGCCGCCCATCGCCGACGCGCGGGCCGAATCGCCGCGTCTGGGGGGGCCCGACGGTGACGTGTTGCCGGCGGCTCCGGACGTTCCAGCGGAGCGGCGCGCGATTCAGGTTGTCGGCGGTGTGGAAAGGATCGTCGACGCCGACGCGGCGCGGGCGCGCGGGTTGACCGTCGTCGATCTCTCCGACAACTGGACGCCGGCGGTGCTGGCCGATCGGGTCGGCCCCAAGGGGGCGCCGCTGCCCAATCCGTACCGCTCGATCTACACGGGCCTGGCCGCCGATCGCACCGACGGTGACGGCCAGCCGCTGGCGGCCAGCGAACGCAATTACCTCGAGCTCTACGGCATCCCGCCGGCGCTGTCGGTGTTGCGGCGGCGCTTCCTGGAGGACTCCCGCCGGGACTGCGCGGGCGCCTTCGACCCGGAGAAGTTGCTGGCGGTCGACGAGATCACGACCTGGGGCGCCAGCACCGAGCAGAAGGAGCTGGCCAGGCGCGCCGCCCGCGGCGCGCGCCTGGAAGCGGCGCGGACGGCCGCCGGCGTCTCCACGCTGGACGCGCTGGCAGACAAGGAGCCACGCACCGCGCGCGACGTGCGGGACCAGCTGCGCTTCCTGGCCGAGCGCGCCGCTTTCGCCGAGGCCGAGAAGCGGTTGATCTGCGACGGATCCCTCGATCCGGCCCGCCACAAGCCCGGCAGCTACGACACCGCCATGCGCACGGCGATGCTGGCGTTCCAGCAGAAGCAGACGGTGATCGACCAGGCGGACATCCGGACCGCCACGCTGGAGGCGCTGGCGCGGCTGCCGCTGGAGAACGACTTCCTGGCGCTCGAGCGCGTGATCACCGAGCGCGCCATGGAGGCGGCGGGGTTCCTCGAGGACGGCTCGGTCGCCGAGGACAACCGCGGCGGTACCGCCGTGGTCGGCCCGACCTACCTGGGCGCCGACGGCGGCCGCCACCGCGTGCCCGATCTGGCGAACCCCTCGCGTGAGGCGGTGCTGGCGCGGGTGGGGATCGCGCGCCCCGACGACGCGGTGGCGTTCTTTCGCCGCCACGCCCGCGCCGACTTCGCCTGGCTGAAGGTCGCCGCGCGGCTACCGGCGCCGCCCGAGTATTACGGCCCGGCCATGGATCTCTCGGCCGAGATCGACCGCGGCGACGTCTGGTACGACTTCCCGTTCGACGCCAAGGGGACGCGCCTGCCGCAGCCCCGCGAGCGCTTCCCGACCTTCACGCTGTACGTGAGGTGGCGGGGCGAGAAGGTGCCGCTCGTGCGCTGGCGGACCACGGTGGGCGGCTGGCGATCAGAGCTCGCCTCCGACGGGCAGGAATACTACCGGTACAAGGGCTCGGACGTCGGGCCGCGCGTCTGGCGCCACATCGTGGCCGTCCCGGTCTGGATCCCGCCGCCGTCGTCGCCGCTGGCCTCGTTCGTGAAGGAAAAGCGGGTCAACGGCGTCTACCAGAAGGTCACCAACTACGACGAGACCGGGCCGGGGTTCCTGTCGGCCTACGGGCTGGTGGCGGCCATCCACGAGGAGATGCGGCGCGGGCCTGACGGACCGTCGTTCTTCGACAACGGCATCCGCACGCACGGATCGTTCGACTACACGTCGCTGCGCGGGCGCTTTTCCCACGGCTGTCACCGGCTCTACAACCAGCTGGCCATGCGCCTCTTCAGCTTCGTGCTCGAGCACCGGAAGATGCACGTGATCGGATCGATTCCGCTCGGGTTCCGGCGGGTCTTTTATTCGCAGGGCGAGGTGTTCGACATGCGGCTGCCCAGCCGCGGCTATTACTACGAGCTGGATCCGCCGCTGCCGGTGAACGTCCTCGAGGGGACGATCAGGGGAACGCTGACGAAGCCGATCGGCGGCTACGTCCCCAAGCCGGGCGTGAAGTACGCCTCGAGCAAGCCGCCGGCGGCGTCGACGGCGCCCGACAGCCGCGCGGGCGGTGACGGGCCATGAGGATGAAGCGCGGCGTGGCGGCGCTGGCCCTGGCGCTGGTCGCCGGGTGCGGCGGAGGCGGCTCGCAGCGCCGGCCCGCGTCCGCGGAGCGGCCGGCCGGCCC
>CAZTZM010000141.1:0-6776 GCA_964618005.1 uncultured Myxococcales bacterium | reverse complement strand
CGTCAACTCGGGCGCGGGCGGCGCCAGCGCGGGCTCCGCGGCCGGCCCGGCAGGCGCCTCGACCCGGCCCGGGGCCGCCTCCGACGCCTCGAGGGCCGCCGACGGCGACGCGCTCCCCGCCAGCTTCAGATCGGCACCACTGGCGCTGGCCAGCAGGCGCTGGCCGGTCACCACGCGCACCGGCTCCGGGAGCCCGGGACCGCTGACCATGACCGAGCCCTCGTGCATCGTCACGGTGAGCGTCTGCGCAGCGCGGTCCCAGCCGGCCGCGAACCGGGTCCCCGTGACGGCGATCCGATAGGCACCGGCGCGCACCTGCCAGTGCGTGTGGGTCCGGTGCACGACCGAAACCTCCAGCGTCCCTTCTTCGATCGCCACCGTCGCGCCGTCGCGATCGAGCGCGTCGACGTGCGCGGCGCCACGCGCCGGAATCGTGACGGCCGACCCATCCGAGAAGCTGAGCTGCAGCGGCGCCGCAGCCGACGCCACCAGCGGTGTCGCCAGCGCGCCGTTCCCGGCGCTGCCAGAGACCGCATACGACAGCGTTCGCTGACGCGGCACCACGACGAAGTAGGCGGCCGCCGCGCAAGCGGCCACGCCGGCCAGGCCGAAAGCCCAGCGCGCGCCCATCGGGCGGCGCACCAGCCCCGCCTCGCGCGCGGCCAGGCGCGCCTGGATCTGCGGCACCAGGTTTCGGCGCCTGGCCTCCCCCTCAACGACGCGACCCACGTCGCGCATCAGTGATTCGAGCTCGCCGTTCATTTCTCCTCCCCGGACAGAACGCCCCAACGCCCACCCCTCGCCATTCGTTCTTGTAATGCTGGATGTGCCTGAGCTGCTTCCACGAACCGCTTTTCGGCGCGTGCCAGCCGCCGCTTGACGGTCGCCAGCGAAACCCGGCAGGCGCTCGCCACCTCGGTCAATTGCATCTCCGAGACGAACCGCAGCGAGAACGCCAGCCGTTCGTCAGCCGGAAAATCAGCCAGGATCGCGTAGGTCGCGCGCACCGCCTCGTGGGTCTCGCCCTGCGGGCCCGAAACGGGGACCTCGGGCACCTCCTCGGGCGCCACGAACCGGATCCAGCGCCAGCGGCGGCGGCGGCGGATGCGACCGCGCGCGGTGAACACCGTCAGCGTCGCGATCCAGCTGCGCAGCGCCGAGGCGTCCTTCAGATTGTGCACGCCCTCCAGCACCGCCACGAAGACGTCTTGAACCACGTCGGGGATCTCGGCGTCGATGCCGAGCGCGCCGGCCACCAGCCGCTCGACGAGCGGCTCATATCGCTCGACCAGGATGGTGCGGGCGCGCGGTTCGCCGCGGCGAAGAGCGGCGACCAGCTCGCCGTCGTCGGCGAAGCCAGGCGCCGGAGGCGGCGCGACGGCCGGCTTCGGCATCTCGGTCACGGCCGGCGCCGAGGGGTGCTCGGGGCCGTCGGCGCGCAGACGGGTGGGAGACGCCACGTAGGGCATTTTACCTGGCGGCCCGATTCTTGTCGCCGCCGGATCGAGCTGGCGCCGGCCAGCGCGCTGCGTCGCCCGGACGCCCGAGGGATCCCGCGAGATCCGACCGGCTCGACCGTTTTCGACTTGGAGTGCCATTTTTGCTGCCCATCCGTGAGTGTCCGCCCGCCCCCCCCGCGGTTCACGGCCCCACAAACGCACGACGGCCCGGTAGTATGTAGGCGTGCGGCGTTCATCCGCCCTTACCTCGAGCAGCATCGTGCTCACGCTGCTCAGCGTCGGCTGCGAGGTGCACCTGCATCCAATCTATCTGGTCGACGACGGCGGCGGCCAGACGCAGATCCCCGCCACGTGCCCGAACGATCTGATCGGTTACGCGACGCTCAGCGACGCCGTCACCATTACCGACGCCGGCACCGACGCCGCGCCGACGCTGATCATGGATGGCGGCACGCGCGGCGGCGGGCCGCTCGACGGCGGCGACGTGGTCACGGTGAACGCCAGCGACGACGGGGCGCTCGACGCGTTCACGATGTACGCCGGCGACAAGACCGCCGGTCCGCTGGTGATCCAGCTGAACGGCATGCTGACCATCCCACCGCCGGCCGCTGACGCCGACGCCGACAGCGGCCAGGAGATCCGCGTGTCGTCCGACAAGACCGTCATCGGCGTCGGCGCGAGCTCGGGCCTCATCGGCGGCGGCCTGGCGCTGACCAAGGTCTCGAACGTCGTCATCCGAAACCTGGTCATCAAGCAGCCGAACACGGCCGGCGTCATCGACGCGATCCACGTCGAGACGTCCGATCACATCTGGATCGATCACTGCGATCTGTCCAGCGGCGACAAGACCGGCGCGGCGGCGACGTACGACGGCCTGGTCGACATCACCGACGGCAGCGATTTCGTGACGATCTCGTGGACGCACTATCACGATCACAAAGACACGGGCATCATCGGCCGGTCGGACAGCAGCAGCGCCGCCATGGAAGACGACGGCAAGGAGCACGTCACGTACGACCACGACTTCTTCGAGAACGTCGTGGCGGGGCCGCGCATCCGGTTCGGGACCGTGCACGTCCTCAATTGCTACTTCAACCAGGTGTCGCTCTATGGCGTGGCCTCGACGGAGAGCGCCAACGTCCGGATCGAGAAGAGCTACTTCGAGAACGTCGTCCCGCCCGGCCAGGACGTCGGGGCGGACTACGGCCCCATCACCAGCTTCTTGAGCGACTCGGACCTTCCGGGCTATGTGGACCTGGTGGGGAACCTCAGCGCTTCGTCGGGGGCGAACCAGATCGCCGGCAGCCAGATGGACATGTGGATGCCGCCCTACCCGTTCAGCGGCGCCACCGACTCGGCCATGAGCGTGCCGACCATCGTGGCCGCCTGCGCCGTCACCGGGAAGGTCAACTGAGGGCCCCCCCTCGGGCTACTTACCGCGAATTCACCAACCCGAAAGCTGCCGGAAACAGAGCGGGACTATCTTGGAAGCGGAGAAACCGGACATGGCGACCGCGAAGACCCGCGAGCTCGGCTATCAGGTTCACGACAGCGGCGATCACACGCTGGACGGCATCTTTCGCCTGATCGCGCTGGGCGAGAACGATGAGCCGCTTGAGGACGTGCTCACCGCGATGTGCGTGGACGTCGCCGCCATCGCCCGGGCCGAGATCGCCAGCATCTACGTCCGTGAGGAGTCGGCCGAGGGCGAGCGGTTCACGATGCGAGGCAACGTCGGCTTCCCGCGCGAGGCGCTGGGCCGCGTCCACCTGAGCCGGGGCGAAGGGATCACCGGTTTCGCCGCCGATTGCCTGCGGCCGGTCTCGGTCGCGGACGCCGATCGGGACGAGCGGTTCAAGTACATCCCCGGCCTGGGCGAGGAGCAGTTCCCGGCGCTGCTGGCGGTGCCGGTGCTGCGCGCGGGGGCGGCGGCCGGCGTCCTGGTGCTGCAGCGGCGCGCCTCGGCGGCGTTCACGGCCGAGGAGGTCGTGCTGGCTTCGGCGCTGGCGGCGGTCATCAACCACGCGCTGGAGCGGGGCGAGGGGCGCGAGCGGCAGCGCGCGCAGGACGCCGACCGGCAGACGGTGCGCCTGAGCGGGCTGGCGATCGTGGGTGGGACCGCCATGGGCCGGGCCGAGACCCTGCCGACGCTGGCGGCGCTGGCGCGTTCGGGCGCAGGGACCACGGCCAAGGCCGTCGAGCCGGGCAGCCTGGAGGCGTTCTGGACCCGCCTGCGCACGGATCTGCGACGGACAGCCGCCGGCACGGCCGCGGGCGAGATCGCCTCGCTGGCGCTGATCCTCGACGACGAGCGGCTGCGCGGTCGCCTGGCGGAGGCCTGCCTGTCGGCGGCGCCGCTGAAGGCGCTGTCGGAGCTGGCGCGCGCCTACGCCCGCGTCCCCTTCACCTCGGCCTCGGGCGACGAGGCGACGGCCGAGCTGCTGGGCGCCCGTGCCGCCGAGATCGAAGACCTGTGCGTTTTGGCCCACACCGCCACGTCGGGCGCGCGGCCGCTGGTGCGCTCCGGCGCCGTGCTGGTCAGCGAGCGCCTGGGGTTGTTCGCGACCGCCTACGCGATCGGCGCGGGCGCGTCGGCGTTCGTGGTCGACGGCGACGTGCCGGCCGACGGCGGGCCGGCGGCGCTGGCGCGCGCGGCGGGTCGCCCCTTGCTGGCGTCGGTGCGCGGGCTCTACGCCTGGCTGCGCCCCGAAGATCTCCTGGTGGTGGACGCGGACGCGGCGGTGGTCCGCATCAACCCGCCCGCCACCGCGGTGGCGCGCTTCCGCAACACCGCCAAGTAGGACCGCACGTGGCGGCGCGAGCGGCGCGCGACGACGGTTTCACTTCGCGGCCGGCCCGACGGTGCTGACGCGCCAGACGGCATTCGTGCCGTCGTCGCTGACCAGCAGCGCGCCGTCCTTGCCCACCGCCACGCCGACCGGTCGCCCCCAGACCTCGCCGGTCGGCAGCACGAACCCGGTCAGGAAGTCTTCGTACTCGCCGGTGGCGCGGGTCTTTCCGTGCATCGGCACGCGAACCACCTCGTAGCCGCTGCGGACCTTGCGGTTCCACGACCCGTGCTCGGCCGCGAAGATGTCGCCGCGATAGGCGGGCGGGAACTGCGCCCCGTCGTAGAACACCATTTCTAATGAAGCGTCGTGGGGCTGCAGCAACACGTCCGGGACGATCGCCTTGGCCGCCAGCTCGGGGTGCTTGCCGGCGTGCCGCGGATCCTGGTGGGCGCCGATGTAATACCAGGGCCAGCCGTAGAACCCGCCCGGCTCGAGGTGCGTGATGTAGTCGGGGACCAGGTTGTCGCCCAGGCGGTCGCGCTCGTTGACCGACGCCCACAGCTCGCCGCTCCGGGGCTCGATCGCGATGCCGACCGCGTTCCGGATCCCCCAGGCGAAGACGCGCGGGTTCTTGCCGTCGGGATCGAACGCCAGCACGTCGGCGCGCCAGTGCTCGGCGTCGTTGCCGTCGGTGTCGTCGACGTTCGAGTGCGATCCCACCGACGCGTACAGCGTCTTGGCGTCGCGCGAGAACGCCACGTCGCGCGTCCAGTGCCCGCCGCCGCGCAGGAGGCCGCCGCCCGGCAGGTCGGTGACGCGCTCGGCGCTGCCGCGGGCCTTCAGATCGCCGCTGCGGTACGGAAACCGCACGATCGCATCGGTGTTGCCCACGTACACCCAGCGCGGATCGTTCCCGGGCGGATAGAACGCGATCCCGAACGGCTTCCGTTGCCCGGTGGCGAACGTCTCGATCTGACTCGCGCGGCCGTCGACGCCGACACCGCGGAGCACCTTGATCCGGCCGGGCGCGCTCTCGGCCACGAACAGATCGCCGTTGGGCGCGGTGCGGATGAGGCGCGGGTTGTCGAGGTCCGTGGCATAGAGCTGGACCTTGAACCCGGCGGGCGCTGACGGCCAGGCCCCGGGTGGCCGCGCCACCATGGGCGGCCCGTTGTCGACCGACTCAGCCTCGGCAGGTGGCGGCAAGTCCTTGACGTCTATCCGGTGCGCGCGACCCGGCCGCTCGCTGCGGTAGTCCGAAAACGGAGACTCGGCCTTCGGGCCGCCGGGGGCCGCCCGGCCGAGCCCGCGCGCCCCGAGCGTCGCAGCGGCCGCGACCGCAAGCAGCGCAACCCCGGGCGATTTCAGCGACGACTTCAATATCCCGAAAGAGTAACCTGTTGAGGCCCGTCCCCGATGTTTCCGCATAGTGCCCACAATATGCGCCGGGTTCGCCCCCTGCTCCTGGCTGTCCTGACGGTCTGCGGAACCATCGGCACGGCGGGCGCCGCCGACCCGCCAGGTCCCCCCGAGGCCGCGCGCCCCACCGAGCCGCCGATCACCGTGACCGGCGCCGAAGGGGACTATCTGCGGTTGTTGCACCGGACGATCCACTTCCGCTTCGCCGTCGAATTCATCGAGGAGGTCGCCGAGAAGCGGCCCGCCACCGATCCGCTGAACAACCCGAAGCTGGAGACCGAGATCCTTTTCACCGTCCGCTGGGACGGCAGCCCCGCGGAGGTGACCGTCACCGAGAAGTCGGGCGTCCCGCTGTTCGATCAGGCGGCCGTGGCGGCGGTCAAAGGCCACCAGTCCTTCCCGGTCCCGCCGATCGACGTCTACGGAGACGACGGCGTCGCGCACTTCCGCTGGGTCTTTTCACGCGATCCCGCGCGCCTCTGCTCGGACGGCGAGGTCCGCCGGGTCGAGGCGCCGCTGGCCGAGGCGCTCCCGCGCCTGTTCGTGCAAGGGCGCGTGAAAGAGGCGCTGCTGCGCGTGGCGCGCTACACGCGCGCGGGCGACGCGAACGCCATGTCGACGTTCGCGCGCGCCTACCTGGCGCAGCCGGTCCCCGAGCCGGTCATCGACGCGCGCGCCGCCGCGGCGCTGGCCTACACCGGCGACGCCCGGCAGGAGAGCCGGCTGCGCCCGGCGCTGAACCGCCCCGAGACGGTGTCGATCGCGGCGCCCGCGCTGGCCGCGCTGAAGGTCGATCTGTGTGCGATCGTCCGGCCCCGCCTGGTCGCGACGGATCCGGCCGGGATCGACTACGCCCTGCCCATTCTTCAAGCCGGCGGCGAGGAGCCGCCCGCCTCCCCCTGCGTGGGGGCGCTGACCGACCTGTTCAAGAACGAGGCGCTGGCGGCCCCGGTGCGCGCCGAGGTGCTGAGGACCCTGGCAGCCGTCAGCCCCGGCGGCGTGCGCCGGCCCGCGCTGAACGCCCTGGGCGAGCGAGACGCGCGGCTGCGCGCGGCGGCGGCGGCGGTGTTCGCCCGGCCCGGCGGCGGCCGACCGACGCTGTATC
>CAZTZM010000140.1:0-5379 GCA_964618005.1 uncultured Myxococcales bacterium | reverse complement strand
GTCGGCCTGGCCGTCCCGTTCTGAGGCGGCGCGGTCGGGCTAGGCTTCGCGCGGCTTGAGGCGGCGGCCGATCAGCTCGTTGACCTTCTCGCCTCGCTCGAAGCTGAGGGTGTCCACGAACTGGCGGCTGCCGTCGCGCTTGGCGATCAGCAGGCCGATCCGCTGCTGGTGCAGGAATGGCCGCACGTCCTCCAGCTCGTCGAAGCTCCAGCTCCGCAGCCCCCAGCCGTCGCGCACGATCATGCCGTTCTGGGTCACCACCAGCGTGGGCCGCTTCTGGCGCTTGACCTCGGGATCCTGCTCGGGCGGCAGGGACTGAACGAACAGGGCGATGGCCGCCAGCGCGAGGATCGCGATGGGCGGCCGGCTCAATCCCGCGATCGCGCTCGCCACCGCGGCACCCGCCACCAGCACCGCCAGCACGAAGAAGAAGCGGCGCTTCGGAGCTTCGGGGTCCCGGGCGAAGAAGGCCACCGTTCCGGGCGGAACCCGCCCGGCGTCGACGCTCAACAAGGCTTCGACGTCGCTCATAACTGACTGCATCGTCGGTCCTCCGCTGCTCTTGAGACTCGCTCGATCGTAATCATTCTAAACAACGAACGAAATGCGTCTTGTTTTGTGCGGTGAAAAAAAATTGCGAGGTGTAACCGGAGAACCCACACGCACACCGGCTGACGTCGACGGCTGACGTCGAAGGTGGACACCAGGATCCCGGTCGCTCGCTGCCCGACAGGGGCTTACCGCAGCGCCAGCGTCCCCGACCGCCAGGACGGCGCGCTCCAGCGCTTGAAGGCGATCAGCTTGTCGGCGTTGCTGGCCCACTTCTCGACGGAGAGCGCCGGCGCCACCAATACCTGGAAACGCCGGGTGAGCTGACCGGCGGCGCGCGCCTCGCGCACCACCAGCAGGCGACCACCATCGGGCGAGAAGCCGGCCGCCTCGACGTAACCGACATCGGGCTCGGTCGTGGCGGGCGTCAGCGTGTCGAAGCTCCAGGCGCCGTCGGCGCCGTGGTGGATGACCCACAGCTCCGTCCAGGCCGGCAGCGGCTGCACCGCCAGCGTCGCCAGATCGCCCGAGGGCGCCCAGCGAAGGGCGCTCGGCCAGACGACGCCGAAGGTGCAGCGCTCGGCCAGCGGCTTCGCGCCGCCTGCCACGCCCACCCGCACGCAGGTCTCGCCGGGCGCGCCGGCCGCGAAGGTCACGACCGTCTTGCGCCCGCGCGCCTCCTTGGGCGGCGCCTCCGACGCCCAGCGTGAGGCGCCGACCCGGACGGCGACCTCCTCGTACAGCGCCTGGTCCTCGGGCGCGAGCACGCCGCGGTCGCAGAGCGCCAGCTCGCGGACCGCCGCGGCCTCGGATCGGGCGGCGGCCTCGGCGTGGGCCTGCCGGGCCTCGTCGAAGGCGCGCCAGGCCAGCGCCTCCGCGTGACGCAGCCGCACCCGCCCGCCCAGCGCCGCCGGCAAGCCACCCGCGGCGGCGAAGTCGATTGTTTCGAGCGCGCGCAGCCGACGGTCGTTCCAGAGCCGCGCCTCCGCCGGGGGTTGCGCCGGATCGCGGCAGGGGTCGGTCGAAAGAAACAGCGCCGCCCGCGCCCGCTCGTCCGGCGCGGCGTTCGGCGACGCCAGCACCGCCGTCCAGGCCTCGCCGTCGTAGCACACCCGGCCGCGCCCGCCGACGTCCTCGGGCTCGACCACCACGAACTTCACGCCGTAGCTCTCGGCCACCCCCATGTGGGCGGCCAGCGCGGCGTCCTTGCCGTCGGCCCGCCGGGCCGAGGCCCGCCGCGCCAGCCGGTCGGCCATGCCGCCGATCGAGGCCAGCAGCTCGCTGGTGTCGGCCCCGGCCGGCGACGCCCGCAGGGCCAGCGCCGCATACCCGATCCCCAGCGACTCATACCCGCTCGCGTCGCGCAGGAAGCGAACCACCGCCCCCAGCTCGGGCGCCACGGCCTCGTCGAGGGGGTACGCGCGCACCTGCGACGGGCGGATGTAGCCGGGGCGCTCGTGCCGGTGGTCGTAGACCTTCAAGAAGCCGGCGCTCTCGCCCCGCACCTCCAGCCAGTCCCCGCGCCACAGCGTGGCCTGTGCGGGGGCGTTGTCACGGGGGGCGTTGCGGAGGACGGCCGGATCCTCGGCCACCAGCGCCACGAACAGGACGACCGCGGCGGTCATGGTTACTCGCCCTCCGCGGCGCCGGCGTTGTCGTTGGCGGGCGCGGCGTTGGCGGCCACCGGGGTGCTCGGCGTGGAGCCGGTGGCACGCGCCTGCTGCATCCCCAGCAGCCCGCCGGCGAAGAAGCCGCCGGCTGACGGCGGCGCCACGATGACCTGGATCTTGTCGGACAGCTTGTCGGCCAGCGTCTTCTGGATGAGCAGCGGGTTCTTGGCGATCAGCGCCGAGTCCCGGGCCATCTGCGCGGCGTTGGCGCGGCCGGTGACCTCGATCCGGTAGGCGTCGGCGTCCGAGAGCTTCCGGCGCGAGTCGGCCTCGGCGCTGGTCTCGATCTTGCGCGCCTCGGCCTCGCCCTCGGCGTCCTTCATCCGCTGCACCTTGCGCGCCTCGGCCTCCAGGCGCCGCTGCTCGATCTCCTTCTCCTTCAGCGGCAGGACGTGCTTCATCGCCTCCTCGCGCGCCTTGGCGGCGATGATCTCCTCGGAGGCGGCGGCCTCGGCGGCCTTCTCGCGCTGGACCTTGGCGGCGTCGGCCTCCAGCTCCGCCTCCTTCACCTTCTTCTCTTTCAGCTGCAGCGTGTAGCGCATCTTCTCGGTGGCCAGCTCCTCGGACAGCATCCCCTCCAGCCCCGCGCGATACTCGGCCGGCAGATCGACGTGTCCCAGGTAGAGCGAGCGCACGGTGATGCCGTCCTTGCCCAGGAGGTCGTGCAGCTCGGCCTGGATGCCGTCCTGAATCTCGACCCGCTTGTCGCTGAAGATCTCGCGCACCGTGCGCTTCGCCAGCGCGCGGTGCAGGACACCGTCGACCACCGGCTCGATCAGATCCTGGCTGACGTTGACCGGCAACCGCTTGGCGACCTCGCCGATGCGGCCCGGGTCCAGCGCGTAGCGCACGGTGATCGACACGCCGACCGACAGCCCCTCAACCGACTGGAACGGGGCGGCGCTCTCGGCGGTGGCGCTGGCCAGCGGCCGGTAGACCTGGTCGCGCAGCGAATAGCGGCGGAGATCGTGCAGCAGCGGCACCATCAGCGTCGGGCCCTCGGGGACGACCGTGACGCCGCCGGTGAGGCGGTTGACGCGCACGCCGATCTCGCCCGAGGGGACGACCTGCACGGGCGGGCGGAAGTAGAGCAGCACCACGACGCCGACCAGCGCGGCGGCACCGAGATATCGACGGCCACGCGGGCTGCCGAACACCTCGATGCAGCCGAGCACGACGGCGGCGGCGGCGGCGCGCGTGAAGACGTAGCTCTTGAAAGCGATCTGACGGAAGCGGTTCTTGATGGGTTCCATGCGGGCTCCTTTTCGACGACCGCCAAATGCAGCGGCCGTGCCGACCCGCCGAGGCCGCGCGCCACCGGGCCACCTGGGCCGCTGCCCGCCATATCTATCTTTCAAATATTTGTTTCTATAGAATCGAGATGGATGGACACCAAGGGCTGGCTGGCGCGCGTCCGGCACGATCTGGTCAAGCGGCTGGTCTGGCCCGCCCGCGATCGCCGCGACGCCGGCGGCGTCCCGGCTCCGGGCGAGCTGGTCGCCGCCCTGGTCGACGACGAAGGCGCCCCGACCACCGCCGCCGCACTGTGGGCGGAGCTGGCGGCGGAAGGCCCGCCGGAGCGCGAGGCCCTGACGCGCTTCCGGGCGGCGCTGGAGGCCGCCGTCGTGGCCGCCGCGGCAGGCGACGTGGACGGCGTGCTGGCGCTGGAGCCGGCCTTCGATCGGCTGGCGCGATCCTTGGCGCGATCCTTGGAAGGGAAAAGCGCCTGATGCCCCGCCTCCTGGTGATCGACGACCGCGACCAGACGGTGGAGATGGTCCACCGGCAAATGCCGCAGTTCGAGACGGTCACGCGCTGCGACCGGAACATCCCCTGCCAGGTCTGCGAGGAGCGGACGCGCGGCTGCCCCCTCCGCTGCGCGCACGACTACGCCGAGGCGGCCGAGGCGCTGGGCCGGCAGGCGGCCCTCCCCGACCTGGTCGTCCTGGACCTGCACTTCGCGCTCCCCGAGGAGCGCCTGCTGCCCGAGGACAAGTCCGACCTCCCCGACGAGCCCAAGGCGCGGCGGGCGGCGGTCGAGCGGCTGCGGCGGCGGCAGGGGCTCTTGATTCTCGACCGGCTACGGGCCACCTACCCCACGTTGCCGGTGGTGATGCTGACCACGACCGGCAGCGACCTGGGCGGCGAGCGCCCCGCCGATCCGCTGGTCTACCTGTGCGAGAACGAGGTGGTCGACAGCCGCAGCCTGGCCGCCGAGATCTCGCGCGCGCTGGCCCTCTCGCACAGCGCCCAGGAGGGATCGATCTTCTGGGGGCGCGCGCCGGCGATGGCGGAGCTGCGGCGGCAGCTGGAGACCCTGGCGCGATCGCCGCTGCCGCTGCTGGTGGAGGGCGAGACGGGGACGGGCAAGAGCTTCCTGGCCGAGCACGTGATCCACCCACGCTCGGGCGCCAAGGGGCCGCTGGAGGTGACCGACCTGTCGACGGTGCCGCCGTCGCTGCTGGCGGCGCACCTGTTCGGCGCGCGTCGCGGCGCCTACACCGGGGCGGTCGAGGACCACGCGGGGGTGTTCGAGCAGGCGCACGGCGGGACGCTGTTCCTCGACGAGATCGCCAGCCTGGATCTGGACCTGCAGCGCCAGCTGCTGCTGGTCCTGGAGCGCGGGACGATCACGCGCCTGGGCGACACGCGCCCGCGCCCGGCCGCCCCCAAACTGGTGGCGGCGACGCACGAGAACGTCGAGGCGCTGGTGCGCGCGGGGCGGTTTCGCGCCGATCTCTACATGCGCCTCAATCCCGCCACGCGGCTGCGCGTGCCGGCGCTGCGCGAGCGGCGCGAGGACTTGCCCGAGCTGGTGCGCTTCGCCGTTCTGGAGGCGCTGCGGTCGGAGCCGCTGCGCCCGCTGGTCCGCGCCTACCTGGCGCGCTTCCCGACGCCGGAAGACTTCGTCGAGGCCGAGAACGACGTCGTGTTCGGTCGCCCGCGCGCGGCGGCGGCGCGGCGCGACGCCTTCTCGGTGTTCATCAGCCGCGAGGCGCTCGAGCGGCTGACGGCGCACGCCTGGCCGGGCAATCACCGCGAGCTGCGGCTGCTGGCGGCCAACGCGCTGGTCTTCTGCCTGACGCGCCACCTGGACGCGGCGCCGGCGGCCACCGCGGCGCGCGCGCCCGCGGTGCTGGACGTCCCCGACCCGCTGATC
>CAZTZM010000139.1:0-20907 GCA_964618005.1 uncultured Myxococcales bacterium | reverse complement strand
GAGACCAGCTCGCTCATGCCTTGCGCGTGCGCGGCCATGCGCTCCTTCAGGAGAGCCCGCGCGATCGGGGACAGCGGCTCGGGGGGAGCTTCGCGTTCGGGCGGCCGGATGGCCTGAGCGAGTTGGGCGATCTGGGGCGGTTGGCTGGTGTCGTTGGTCGCGCAGGATGCCAGGATGAGTGCCGAAGACCCGGCGGCAACCAGAGCTGACCGCAATCCCGTCGCTTTCATGCACCCGGTCACAGCAAGCCGGAGGCCACCCGCAGGCGGGCACGCGGCCCGGCGCGAGCGCGCGAAAAAGCTGCGTCTTCAGGTCTCCCAGACGCAGGTCCTGCGCCGATGGGTCGACGCTGAGTTTGGAGATGAGGAGAAGTGCAGGGAGTCGCGCGAGAGCCGATCTGGCACCGCACCTGCAGTGGAACTTGGCATCCCTCAAGGAGACCGACCATGAAAACGAATCAGAAGTCGAAGCTGATGAGCCTGGGCGCGATGGTGGAGAAGTTGTTCGAACAGGGGAACGCGCTCGCTGACGGCACAGTTGGCGCGGCCGATCTCGCCGCTCATCGGCTCGAGCGCGTCCTGGCGCGCGGCGGAAACATGCGGCTCGCAGCTGCGCTTGCGGATCTCGGCCGCGAGCTGGCGCCGGTCTCGTCGCGTCGCCATCGGCGCCTCGACCCGGACGCGGTCCTTTCGGCTCACGCAGCCTGACGCTGGTGCCGCGATGACCATCCTCTGCACGACGGATTTCTCCCCGCATTCGCGCGCAGCCACGCGCCTGGCGGTCGGCGTGGCTCGACGGAGAGGTGAGACTCTTCGGCTCCTTCACGTTGTCGAACCGATGCCGATGGACCCGGGCCTCGCCACGGTCGCCAGCGCGGCGTGGGAAGCCGATATGGCGACGACGGCCGAGAACGATCTCGAGATGACAGCGCAGGCGATCAGGCCGACCGGCGTGGCGGTGGAGACGTGTGTCGCACAGGGCTACGCGGCCGAGCTGATTCTCCAGGCCGCTCGCGAGCCCCAGGTGTCCTTGATCGTCATCGGCTCCCACGGTCACAAGGGGGCGGCGCGGCTGCTCCTCGGCAGCTGCGCGGAGAGAGTCGCGCGCTCGGCCGGCTGTCCCGTGTTGGTCACCCGAGATACGGGCATCGACTTCGAACGATGGGAGTCGGCGGCGCCTCTTCGTCTCGCGCTGGCAAGCGATGGATCGACGGCCACGGGGGCGGTCTTCTACTGGGCACGCACGGCCGCGCCGACGACACCCGAGAACGTCACGCTGGTGCGGATCTACTGGCCGCCCCAGGAGGGCGCTCGTTACGGAATCGATGATCCCTGGCGCGGGAACGAAGGTGAGCCCGAGCTGCTCAAGCTCGTCGAGCGGGATCTCCGGCGCGAGTCGTCGGCATTGGCCGGGGCGCAGACCCCGCCGGTACATCTACAGGTGGCGGTTCGGGATGGCGGCGAAGAGCTCGCCGAGACCGCGTCGTCGCTCGGCGTGGACGCGCTGGTCATCGGAATTCCGAAACATCGTATCGGGCACTGGACGCCTGTCTCGCCGAAGACCGTACTTCGGGCGGCGAAGGTACCGGTTTTCTGCATCCCGGAGGGGATCCGCCCTGGCGAGCGGCACATTCCGAGGTTCCGGTCCGTCCTGATCGCTTCCGATCTCTCCGATCTGGCGCGAGAAGCCATGCTGCCGGCCCTTGGTCTCCTGGCCGGAGGAGGCGAGGCGCACATCTGTTACGTCCAGGAGCACGAGCAGGCGACGGCGAGGCCGATGCCGATGAGCGCGCGGATGTCGGAACGGGAGCGCGCGGAGGTCGAGGAAAAGCTTCGGTCCCAGGTGCCTGCCGAAGCGGCCGAGCACGGGATCGGGATTCATGTCGCGGTGCTGGAGGGCGAGTCGGCAGCGGAAGAGATCCTCCAAGCGGCCGAGCGATTGAACGTCGACGCTGTCGCCATCGCCTCGCATGGTCGAACTGGAGTCGGCCGGATGCTCCTGGGTTCTGTCGCGGAACAAGTGGCGCGGAGGTCAACCCGGCCGCTTCTTCTCATTCACGCCGGAGAGGCCGGCCGGAAAAGCGGCTAGCGCATGCCTTTCAAGTCGGCCCGCCATTCGCGAAAGCGGCGTCTCGGCGCAAAAACTGCGTGCGCGGCGGGCCGGGGAGGCCGCTGTGCTGACTGGTCCGGCGGTTGCAACCAGCAGAGTGTAGAGACGCCATGAAAATCGTATGCGCGACCGACTTCACCCAACGCAGCCAGGCGGCCGCCCAGGTCGCCATCGATCTGACGCGCCAGACGGGCGGATGGGTCGAGCTCGTCCACGTCATGAAGCCCGGCACGGTCGACATCCTCGCGCTGACGGCCGACGCCGTGATCCTCGAGGACGAGGTTCGCGCGAATGTCGAGGCGAGGTTGGCGGCGGAGTGCGACAGGCTGACCACCGCCGCGGTTCCGGTCACGTTTCACGTTTGCGAGGGTGACGTCGAGGCGGCGGTTCTGGCGCGTGGTCGAGAACTTCAGGCGGACCTGATCGTCACAGGGGCCCATGGGCGGTCCGCCTTGCGCCGCTTTCTCCTCGGCAGTGTCGGCGAGGCGATCGCCGCTCGTGCCGATCGGCCGATTCTGGTCGTCCCTCCTGCCGTCGAGAGGCTAGCTTCAGGCCTCGGTCGAGATAGGCGATTGCGTGTGATGGTCGCGCTCGACGGACGGGCCGCCAGCAGCGGCGCCCGCGCCTTCGTTCGCGAGCTGCGTGAGCAGGTGGCCTGTGACGTTACGTTCCTGCGGCTCTATTGGGCGATGGAGGAGTTCACCCGCCTCGGCCTCACCGGTCCACGTGATCTGTTCGCGCCCGACGCCGAGGTGGTGGCGGACCTCGAACGTTCGCTACGCTTGGAGGTCGGCGCTCTTCCAGGGGCGGGGGAGACCTCTTTCGCGATTGAGCCGGCGTGGGGGGATCCAGCTACCAAGATTCTCGAGCTGGCGCGGGCGCGCGGCGACGATCTCCTGGTCCTGGGAGCGGAGAGTCGACACGGCGTGGTACGTCTGGCCCACCCCGCGGTGGCTGAACGGATTGCCCGCGACGCCTCGCACATTCCGGTGGTGTTCGTTCCCACGCCGGAGGTGGAGAACGCCAGGATCATGACCGCGCCCGCGATCCTGACGGTCCTGGCGCCCACCGACCTCTCGCCGGTGGGTAATCGGGCAGTTCCGTACGCCTTCAACATGCTGGCGGCACACGGTGGCGTCGTCGAGCTGTGCCACGTCCACGAACGGATCCTGGGGAGCCCGGCCTATGCCTACGAGCAAGGCGAGGGCAAGCTGACCGACATCGAGCGGGCCCGCCTCGAGTCGGAGTTGCGGGCACTCATCCCGAGCGATGCGCGCGAGCGCGGTATCACGACCCATGTCACGGTGATCGACGGCGGTCGTGCCGCCGACGCCATCCTTCAGGCAGCGGAGCGCCTGGTGGTCGACGAGATCGTCCTCGCCTCGCACGGCCGGGGCGGCGCCGCCCGATCGCTGCTCGGCTCGGTATCGCGCGCCGTCGTGGAGCAGAGCCGCCGGCCGGTGCTGATTGTTCCGAGCACACGCCCATGACGACGCGAGCAACGGGCAGGGACGACGAGACCCGGGTAAGCCGGCTCCTCAAGGAGACGGCCGACAGCTTCGGGGTTCTGATCGGGACCCACATCAAGCTGGCGCGGATCGAGCTGAAGACGGACCTGCGGATCTACGCCGGCGCGCTGGGTGTCTCGCTGGTCGCCGCTCTGCTCCTGCTGATGGGCTACGTGTTTGCCTGGGAGGCCGCGTCCTTTCTCATGGCGCGGTACTGGGGCGCGCCGAGCGCGCTCGGTCTGGTGGCCATCTTTCACCTTGCCGCTGGGACACTTGGCCTGGCCGTCGTGGCGCGAAGGCTCCGGCGCGCCGAAGTGATGGGCGAGACTGTCAGGGAGGCGCGGCGCAGCGCTCATGTCCTGGCACACCCCCGCGAAGGGGAGGCGCCATGAGCAAGACGGCTCGAAGATCGGACTTACCGGCAGACCTTGCGCGCGCCGAGGCCGACGTCATACGAGCGCGCGAGAACGTCGCATCGTCGGTCGTGGCGCTGCGCGACGAGCTTGTCCGGCAGAGTGACTGGCGGCGCTGGCCGGTGGAGCATCCACTGGCCGCGCTGGGGACCGCCCTGACCGTGGGCTACTGGCTGGGTCACCGGCGCCGCTGACGGCCTGGAAACGAGGAGGGAGAACAATGAAGACCAGTGATCAGATCGAAGAAGCCGTTTGTGAGGCCGGCGCCCGTCTGAAGCCTCGGCTGCAAGACGCTCAGCGACGGCTGGCGTCATGGAACCGCACGGCGATCAAGTACATCGGCGAGAACCCGGGGCGCTGCTTGCTGGGCGCGGTTGCCGTCGGGTTCGTCTTTGGCAAGATCGCGCGGCGGACATGAAGGGCGAGGAGATGGGCGAGCACGCGCCGGCAGACACGGAGGACGCCGCGGGTGGGGTGTCCGATCCGCTGGCGGGCCTGAAAGCGAGAGTCGACCGCCACCCCTATGGCGCACTGGCCGCGGCGCTCGGGGTCGGCTACGCACTGGGCGGCGGGATCTTCACGCCCCTCACGTCGCGCCTGGTCCGGCTCGGTGTGCGGATCGGTTGGCGGGCAGCGCTGTTGCCGCTGGTAACTAAGCAAATCGCGGAGCTCGTGGAAGGCGTCGTCGACCCGGAAAAGCCGAAGGTTGACGGCGCATCCGCGCGTCAGGAAGGGGCGGCGGGAGAAGAATGAGGCGTGGCGTGGTCGGCTGATGCCGGCGCCCGCGGCACGAGGAAGTGAAATGTCGTTGACTGGCCCGGGGTGCTCTCCACCCAGATGCGGCCGCCGTGCGCCTCGACCAGGCCCTTTGCGATGTAGAGGCCGAGTCCGATCCCGGGTGTCCCCGTCGCACGGGCTCCGGGGCTTCGCCCAAACCGGCTGAATAACGCCTGCATGTCGTCCGCGGCAATCCCGGGACCCCGGTTCGAGACGGCCACCTCGAGGGAGACGACGCGGTCGTGGATCTGAATCAAGATCTCTCCCTTCGGGTCGCCGTATTTGAGGGCGTTCGTCAGAAGATTCGTGAGGACCTGCTGGATGCGCTGGGTATCGAGCCGGGCGCGGAGACCCGGCTCGCCGACGACGCGGATCCGGTTGCCCAAACCGGCGTCGCCCAGTGCCTCGACCACCGACTCGATGAACGGCCGAAGATAGACGTCTTCCGGCCTGATCGACAACCGCTTGGCGTCGATCAGTGAGACATCGAGCAGATCGTCGATCATCCTGCTCAACCGCTCGAGGCCCGACTGGATCCGGACGATCGCCTTCTGTTCTTTTTCGCCCCCGCCCTGACACCAGCGAGCCAGCGATGCCGCGGAGAGGGACATCGTCGTGACGGGCTGCCGGAGGTCGTGCGCGATGACCGACGTCCATTCCTCGCGAAGGCGCTCGGTCTCGCGGAGGGCGGTGATGTCCTGGATGATGGTGGTCGCGCCCGTGATGGCTCCGCTTCCGTCGTGGATGGGCGCCGCGCTCATGAGGATGGGGACGAGCCGTCCGTCGCGCGCCCGAAGGGCGAGCTCGCGGCAAACCGAGGACTCGCCACGGGCGAGTGCGAGCGCGGGCGGGAGATCCGGGAACTCGACCGTCTCCCCGCTGGGCAGCCGAAAGTCGAGGATGGATGGGTCCCCGGTGGGTTCGCGGGTGCCGACGTCGTCACGGGCAAAGGCCCGGAGCGCTCGGTTGATCAGCACGGTTTTCCCGTCGCCATCGAACACGATGACCCCGTCCGGCATTTCATCGATGACGTTGCCCAGCCAGCTGCGATGCGCGGATTCCCCGACGTAGAGGGTGGCCGTCTCGATGGCGACGGCCGCGCGCCCGGCGAGCATCTCGACGAGACGCAAGTCCTCTGCCGTGAACTCCGGGGCGTTCACCTTGTCGGCGAGATAGAGATTTCCCACCGCTCGGCCCCGGTGCTGGATCGGAACGCCGAGCAGGCTGGTCATCTGTGGGTGGTGCGGCGGGAATCCGTGGAACGCTGGTTCCTGTCGAACGTTCGCCACCCTCAGGGTCCGGCCCCGTGCTGCCACCTCGCCGAGCGTGCCGATCGGGCGTGGATGGCGCCCGATTCGCTCCGCCAGTTCCGGCGGCATCCCCAAGACGACCCAGGGATCGAACGGCTGCTCGGGGTTGGTTCCCAAGCCGACCGCGACGTAGCGTGCGCCCGTGAGCACCTGAGCTTCGAGGGCAATGGTGTGAAGGACTGTCGAGATGTCCGGCCGGGGGATCTCGGCGACCGCTTCGGAGATGATCGTGGCCGCGCTGGAGATCCGCTGGGACTCAGACAGAAGCCGCCGGTCCTGGTCGTGTTCTGCTCTGAGACGCGCCACCCATCGTTTGCGGTCCGTGATGTCCCGGACGAAGGTCTGCCACCTCCCGTCAGGCAGGATGCCGGTGCTCACCTCGACGGGGAAGTACGTCCCGTCGGCGCGAAGAAGCGACCATTCGGAGACGCGGGGCTGTCGGTCGAGCAACCGCTCCTTCTCCTCCCGCAGGCGCCCGGCGTCCGCCTCGGGAACGAAGTCGTAGACGGTGCGGCCAATGATCTCATCGCTCGACAGTCCGAGCAGGCGGCAGCCGGCCTCGTTCGCCTCGGCCAGACGGCCGTCGAGGTCCATGATGAATATGCCGTCGGGTGCCTGTGAGATGAGCTGCCGCACCCGTTGCTCGCTGGCCTGGAGCAGGGCGGCGATCCTCTTCTGCTGGAGGTCGCGGGCGTTGAGATGGAAGGCAATCATGAGGATCAGCCACAGACCCTCCGTGACGCCGAGAAGAACCAGGAGCGCCGCGACGACGGCATCGCCGTACCAACCCAAACGGCGACCGATCGTGACGAGCAAGGCGAGCGGTATGAACGCCAGCAATCCCAGCAGCAGGCGCCGCGCTGCCACGCCTCCCGCATGTTCCGAGGTGAGGGCCGATACGAGACCGACCTGTGGACGCGCGAGCAGGAGACCGGAGGCCAGGGCCAGCAGAGCGGCTGACGTCTCGAACGCCGTGCCGGCCGGCGGAAGATGGTCGGTGGGGCTGCGAAGCGCCGGCAGGCCGAACGCATATCCGAGGAGAGAGAGGCTTCCGATGAACGCGGCGCCCAGGGCAAAGACCTGCGCCGGGCTCCGGCCCCGTTTCGTCAGATAGTCAATCGAGAAGGTCGAGGCCGCGATGAGCAAGAAGGCCACCGCCGTCAGACCGGAGGGTGCTCCCATCTCCTGCTTCAGGATGGAATCGTCGAGGCTGATGTCGCCGCTGCTCACGAGCAGCGCGACAAACGCCAGCACCCCGACGATCGTCGCACAGGTGAGGCGCACCGCTCGAGCCCAGCGCGGCAGGTCCGTGCGCACAACCAGGAGCGCCAGCCCGGAAAGCGCGCACAGCCAAGCTGTGCTTACCTTCATTGCCGGCCATCCGGTCGAGATGCAGGTCAGGCGTCGAAGGTTGAAGCACCATCCACAGAGGACCACCACCGCGATAGACAGGCTGATCGCGCCGGCCACGGCCGGATACCGAACGATACGAGCGCGCGACATGGGGGCCGTCTCGTTCGTTCGAGGCAGCCAAACGTTACGGTAGTATCGAAATGACGGGCGACCACTCGGTACCCGCCGCTTCCAAGGTCCCTTTACGCTCGCAGCCGCGTCATCGAACCCGGGGCTCCGAGCCAGAGGTCAGCGCGACGCCGGCGGTCCCTCATTCTCGGGGGCGCCGGGCCGAGGCCCGAAGTCCGGCCAGGACCTTCACCGATACGAGTTGCTGGCGCCCGCAAATCCGACGCGAATAGTTTGCGTGTCGGCCGGCGCTCGCCGCAGAGTTTGCACCGCGCCAAGGCGGGGCGCCCAGAAGCCGGCTCGGACCGCGACACGTCTGGACGGCACGACGGGTGCAATAGGTCGCAGCACCATGACGACCGTGACAGCCAACATCCGCCCGGGCGCAACTCGTTGAAGCCCTCGGGCGGACGTGAGAGGCTCAGACAATGACCCGATTGGGGAGCTCGTTGGCTTCCGTCGGGTCAGGCGGAAAGTGCTGCGCCAGGCGCTCGCCGAGCGTCGCCACCGCCCGCTCGAGGCCGGCGGTGAGATCGCCGGTCTTGAAGGCCGCCTCGAGCTCGCGCGCCAGGTCGCTCCAGAACGAAGGAGAGACCCGTTCGTGGATGCCGACGTCGCCGATCACGGCGAACCGGCGCCTTCGCGGGGCCACGAACACCAGGACCGCGTTGCGGTGCCGCGTGCGCTTCATGCGCAGCCGCACGAAGGTGGCCTCGGCGGCACGGCGAACGTTCCCCCAGAAGTAGAAGCGCGAGATTCCGATCCGCAGCTCGCCCGAGGTGAGGCGCTCCGCGGTCGCGATCGCGGCCTCGAGGCGCGCGACGTCTATCCCCTGCACGAGCCGGGAGCGCGCCGAGATCACCATGATCCCGAGGCGCCTCCGCCGCCTGAACGGCCGCCCCCGCCACCAAAACCACCACCACCACCACCGCCACCACGCCCCGATCCGATGCTGGTCAGGAGCAGCCAGGCGAGGCCCGGGTGGGTAACGACGAAGATGATGAGGAGGAGAAACAGAATGGCGCCGCCGACCACTTGCCAGGCCGGGATGTGGGTCGCGGGAGGCGCGCCGTCCGGGGCGCCGATGGCGGCGACCAGCGCGTCGACGCCGGCGCGAACGGCACCGTCGGCGTCGCCGGCGCGAATGCGCGGGACCATGCCGTCGTTGATGATTCGGGAGGCGACGATGTCCGGGACCTTGTCTTCGAGGCCGTAGCCGACCTCGATCCGCAGGCGGTGGTCGACGCTGAAGATGAAGAGGACCAGGCCGTCGTCGATCCCCTTGCGGCCGACGCGCCACTGCTGGAACGCTTTCACAGCCCAGTCTTCGATCGGCACGCCGCCCGTCGTCCGATCGATATAGACGAGCAACTGGTGTCCGGTCCGTCGATCGTAGTCGCCGAGGCGGGCGTCGAGGTCGGCGGCTGTGGCCGGCGTCAGGAACTGCGCCCGGTCGGTGACCCAGCGCTCGGGGGCGGGCGGGATGGGCGTCTCGGCCCGCGCCGCCGCGCAGGCGAGCAACAAGCTCAGCGCGAGGACGCGGGTGCCGGCCGTTCGCACGGCGGCCTTAGAAGTGAACTTGCGGCGCCGTCGCCGCGCCGTCTTGCGCCTTGAAGTAGGTCTTCTCGGCGAAGCGGCTCCCGAACATGCCAGCCATCACCACCGTGGGAAACCGGTTGCGGGCAGTGTTGAACGCCTGCGCCGCTTCGTTGAAGCGCATCCGCTCGACGGCGATGCGGTTCTCGGTCCCCTCGAGCTGCACCTGCAGATCCCTGAAGTTCTGCGTCGCCTTCAGCTGCGGGTAGCTCTCGGAGACAACCAGCAGGCGCGACAGCGCCGACGACAGGCCGCCCTGCGCCTGCTCGAACCGCTTCAAGGCCTCGGGATCCTGGGTGATCTTCTCCGTTGCCGCCGCCGAAACCTGGCCGACCTTGGCGCGCGCCTCGGTGACCGCCGTCAAGGTTCCCTTCTCGAAATTCGCCGCGCCCTTGACCGTCTCGACCAGATTGGGGACCAGATCAGCTCGTCGCTGGTAGGCGTTCTCCACTTGCGCCCACTGCCCGTCGACAGCCTGACTGAGGCCCACCAGCTTGTTGTAGCTGCCGACGCATGAGACGCCCAGGACCACCGCCAAGACCAGCACCACGAGACCGAGTTTTGCCATCGGCGACAAACATACGCACCTCGACCGCAGCGACAACCCGAAAGTGCCCGAAGACCCGGGGCTGCCTCACCTGCGCTGCCCTCGCTATCATCGTTGCCCTAGCTCTCTCTTGAGTCACTGAGTGCTCTTGGTAACTGAGCGTCCCGGTGACGCTCCTGCAGTCGGCAGTGAAAGCCTCCGCTCGGCGACCGCTGACGAGTCTACTTTCCATAGCCGGCGGCCAGAATGTTGGCTTGAACCAGGTTCATGACGGCAGACGAGGCGGCCCCGGCGGTCATCGCGCCTTCGAAGAAGTATCCCTGACCGTGGTCGCTGTTGTCGCCCCCCGTGCCCAAGACGATGGCGCCCTGTTTCTTCATCGTGGTGTAGCCGCTGGGCCGGGCGCCGTCGTACATGACCGTGAGGGTGGCGGTCTGTGCATTGCCGGCCATGAGAGCGTACGTCCCGCCCGCTCTGCCGATCAGAACGGCGGTGACATAGGAATACGGCACCGACGTATTGCCCGTGTAGGCGCTGGTTGAGCCGGAGAAGATGCCATTCTCCATGTCGGCCATGACCCACGGCCCACTCCCCCCGCCGTGGCCCCAGCCCGCTCCGCCGCCGAAGTAGATCGCCTCCATCGTGGCCGCGCCGTCATCTTTGTTGTCCGTTTCCACGTTGCCATAATCGAAGCAGCAACCGCTGTTGCCGTAGGCCTGCGTGGTACCGCTCGTGACCATGTATTCGGTCTCGGCGTTGTCACCTGTGGCGATTCCCGTGGTCTGGTCCAGGCGGTAGCCAGTCCCCTCGCCGCCCGAAGGCGGCGTGCAGGGACCGCTGTTGTCGGAGACGACCTTGATGCCATAAACCCTGTGTCCGCCGATTGTCAGCGGCAAGGCGTCGGCGACGGCCTCCTGGTCTTGGTGTTGGCACACCTCGGCGCCTCCTGGCGATCTCCTGAGATGATTACCCTTTCCCGACTGGTCGTAGATGACCGAGATGGTACAGGTCGTGCCGGTACAAAACGCTTCCTGCGCAGCGGAATCGGCCGCACCGGATTGCGCCAGGAACGCGATGTCCTGGGTCTTGCCGTCGGAGCCGCGCCGAACTTGATAAAGCGGTCCCTTGTATGTGCTCGCCATGAGCCGCACCGTGCTGTGTGCGGCGACGCAAGGGGTATTACCCGTCGCAAAAACATCGCATGGACCGGTGAGCGCCGGCCCTCCCGCGTCGACGCCTCCGTCCGAGCCCGAGGAGCCACCGGTGGCGGCGATTCCACCCGCGCCCGTCGAGGAGCCGCCGGTCGCGCCCTTTCCAGCGCCACCGCCCTGGCCATTCGCGCCGGCTCCGCCTTTGCCGCTCGCGCCGCCGGCCCCGGCGCGGCCCGCTGATCCGCCGCCCGAGCCAGTCACGCCGCCCGAGCCACTGACACCGCCCGACCCGTTCGCACCGCCGGAGGCGGTCACACCTCCCGAGCCGGTCACACCTCCCGAGGCGTCAGAGCTCCCTCCGGCGGCGCTGGATCCTCCCTGGCCGGTCACACCTCCCGTTCCCGAGGAACACGCGGGCACGGCCGGGAGGAGCGACATCGGGAGCAGGACAGAGAGCGAGAGAATGACAACGGGCGATCTGCTCGCGATCAGGGGACGCGACCGCCGCTGACGACCGGAGTCATAGCCACGATTGTCAGCGGCGCGGGCCGCTTCTGGTGCCAGGAGACTCCACATGACAGGTACTGTCGAATCGGCCGGTTTTGTGTCGGTTGAAATGGGTCGGGACCCCGGAACCGTTCCCCTGGAACGGCGACGGCCACGAAAGACTCGGCGAGGCGCCCCCTGATCGTCGGCGAGCGCCCATTGCCGTCTTTCGTGCACAAACACCGCGCTGTCGGCAGTTGATTACGCTTGCGCTCGCTCATCAGCGGAGGGTCCATGCACCGACGTCACGTCGTCTCACCGTTCTTCAGTCTCGTTGGCTCGGCCGTGATGCTTGCCGGTTGCGGTGGCAGCAACGGGATCGGAGGCGGCGCGGGTGGCACGAGCCCAGGGGAGGGCGGCTCGAGCGCGAGCGGCGGGGCGAACGGCGGCGGTGGCTCGACGGGTAGTGGGCCGAGCGGCACGGGCGGCAAAATCGGCTCGGGCGGTGTGACCGGCACGGGCGGGCAGTCTGTGACGGGCGGCAATTCAGGCACAGGCGGATCGCTGGGATCGGGGGGCGCGCTCGGGTCGGCCGGTACGGGGGCGGCTCGGGCACGGCCGCCGCCGGGGGACAGCAGGCATCAGGGGGGCGCGGTTCTGGCGGGACAGCCGGCAATGGAACGGGAGTGGCGGGAGGCAGCGCCGGCGGGGCAGGGGGCGTGGCCGGGGCCATGGGCGGCGGGCCACGCGGGCCGTGCGACATCTACCAAGCCGCCGGCACGCCGTGCGCCGCCGCGCACAGCACGGTTCGCGCTCTTTACGGGACGTACAGCGGCCCCCTCTACCAGGTCAGCCGCGCGTCGGACAACACCACCAAGGACATCCCGGTCCTCGCCGCGGGAGGTTTCGCCAACTCGTCCCTCCAAGACTCTTTCTGTTCCGGCACGACCTGCACCATACCGATCATCTACGACCAGTCGGCGCAAGGTAACCACCTTCGAGTCACGTGGTTTGCGAACTGGCTACCCAAAGGAGGCAAGCCAGCCGTCGCCAACGCCGCCAAGATTACGATAGGCGGCCATGCCGCCTACGGGATCAAGGTCACCTCCGGTTCCGACGTTGCCTATCGAACCGGCGTCCAGCTCTCGGGGACGGCGTCGGTCACGAACGGGTCGTCGACCGTCACGTTCTCGAGCCCGCAGACGCTCGCCAAGGGCGCGGCCCTCATGTTCGCCTCGGAGCTGTCGAACTGCACGACCTACAACTGTCCCTATTACTCTGTCGCGGCGGCGATGACAGCGTCGACGACCGCGACGCTCACATCGAAATACACCGGCGCCACCAGCGCCGCCACCGCGACCTGGAACGAAGGCACCGTGGGGGTCCCGACCGGAGACGAGCCGGAGGCCATCTACGCGGTGCTCGACGGAACGAGCTACAACGCGGGCTGCTGTTTCGACTACGGAAACTCCGAGATCAACGGCGTCGACGACGGCGCGGCCACCATGGAAGCCATCTACTGGGGAGGCGATACCCAGTTTGGAGAATCCGGCGGCGGCAGCGGCCCCTGGGTAGGGGCAGATCTCGAGAACGGGCTGTCCTTCGGGTACGCAAACGGTTCAGCAAAGGTGCCGACCAACACCCCGGTGACCTTCCCATACGTCACTGCAATGCTGAAGGGCCTCTCGGCCAGCCAATGCCCCGCGAGCCTCACCTCTTCGGGATGCTTCGAGCTCAAGGCCGGCAACGCGCAGTCCGGCGCCCTGGCGGTCAAGTTCGATGCCACCACCGGCGGCTACGGCGCGCGTCCGCCTGGATACACTCCGATGAAGAAGACGGGCGGCATCATCCTGGGAACGGGAGGCGACGGGTCCGCCAGCGGTGTCGGAATCTGGTTCGAAGGAGCCATGACGATCGGAGCTCCGCCGGATTCGGCCGACAGCGACGTGCAGGCCAACGTCGTGGCTGCTGGCTACGGGCACTGAGCCGCGGACGGCCCGGCGTCTCGCGAATATGCTGCCGACGCCGGAAGCACCCTGGCACGTAATCCAGCGCCGTCGAGATCGTGCCGTCGCCGACGGGGCGGTGCTTGGTGCCGGCGCACTTTGGGCAGGTACGCTCGGCCGCCGGCGCCTTGCGCGGGAAGTCTTCCGTCACCACCCATGTGGTACGCAGCTCCGCGTCGCGCGCATCCCAGGGCGCATCGGCGACGACGTGGTGGTGAATTCGGCCTAGGCTCGACGACCTCGCTCGCGCCAGCGACGCCACAGCGGCAGGACGAACCACAGGCAGCCGAACCCGAGCAGCGCCGTGCCGCTGGCGACGATGGTCATCGGGACGGCAAACACCAGCGACGAGAACACGAACACAGCGGCGCTCATCGCCAGCGCCAGCAAGGTGATGCCCACGATGGCGAGTCGATTACACGTGCGCAGCATGTTCTCTTTGTCGATTACGTCGCGGCGCCAGTGCCATCGATGGTAGACCGAGGGCGCGATCAGAAACGCGCAGGCGCCCGTCGTCGCGAGGAAGCTCGCCAGGAAGACAGCGTGCGCCGCGGGGGTGATATCCGCGAATCTGGCCGTAAATGGTGCGGTCAACAGGAACGCGAACAGCAGCTGCACGCCCGGCAGAACCACGTGCACCTCGCTGAGGAGCTCGGTCCACTCGCGCTCGAACTCGGAAAGATCCGTCATCTGCCGCCGTGATAGAGCGAGGGGCGGATCATCGCATCAGAACAGCGGTTCGGCGGTGACCGCCGTCGCGTCCGTGCTGTACGCGACGGATGGGTAGCGCGGCAAGAGCTCGAGATCCACCCAGGCGAGCACCTTTTCGGCGAGTGAGGCGGAGGCGAGAATGACGTACTCGAGGTTTTTGTTCCCCGAGAGACCGCTGTGCTTGCGGCCGTGCGCGCCCAGGCCGTCGACGCGGAGCGAGCTGTAACGCTTCACCCCGAGGTCGGCAAACGCCCCGGCGACGAGATCTTGGGCTTCGAACGCGGTGATGATCGTAACGACCTTGGCCTTCCCGGTGAGCATGGCGCTATCCTTTCGCCGCGGACGACGGCCTCAGTCGGTGAGCTCGAAGTGTTCGCCGCGCGCGAGCGCGCGCACGACGTCCATGGGCGTGACGATCCCGGCCAGCTGGCTCTCTCCGTCGAGGACGACGATGCGGTGAATGTCTCGTTTGGCCATTTCAGTGACCGCGGCCATGGCGGGATCCTCCTCGTAGAGAGAGATCACGTCCGGGTTCATCAGATCGCCGACCGTGGCCTCACCCCGGATCCATTGCGCGGGCTCAGGGTTGACGAGGTCCGAGCTGGAAAGGACGCCGACCAAGTTGCCGTCGCCGTCGCGCGCGGGCGCGCCGCCAATGTGGCGGCGCGTGAGTCCCCACGCCGCCTCCTCTGCCGAGGCATCCGCTTCCACCGTGTAGTGTTTGCCGATCAGGGACTCGGGGGAAATGCCGAACCAGCGCTGATACGCCCGGTTCGCGAAGCGGCAACGCCGTGCCGAGTCCCAGTACGCGAGCATCGCGGAGATGCTGTCGACGACTCTGCTAACCAGCGCCTGTTCCGTGCCCACCGCGTCACCGCGTCCAACGAGCATCGAGGGAGAATACCAGCGTCGTCACCCAACCGTCAGGGCGTACGGCTCAATGCGGAGTTGATCGGCGACAACCCGTACGCCTCGATCGGGGCGTAAGAGCGTGGACGATCCGATCGCGCGCAATCAACCGACGCCGCCCGACGACGCGCAGGCTCGCTCGACGGTATTCGCCGGCGGCCGTCGAGAGACGGACAGCAAGGAATGTCCCGGGTGAGCGTTGCTGAACAAAGGCGCGATCTCTGCGCCGCGACGAATCCGGTCAGTTGTCCTGCGCGCCGGACTGAATCCAGGCGCTGATCTGCTCGATATCCGAGGCTGGCATGTGGGGGCGGCCGAGCGGCATGTAGCCAGACTGCAGAACGACGATGAGATCGGAAGTAGCAGGCATCCCGGGCGTCACCCGACGGAGGATGGTGCTGTACCCTTTGGAGAGGGTCGACAGGTCGATTCCCTTCTCGACGCCCGGATCGTGGCAGCCAGATCCCATGCAGTTAGACGGAGAGCTGGCGTTCACCAGAAGCTGGCTGTAAATCGCCGACCAGGTCGGCGCTGCATCCGGAAGATCCGTACCTGGCCCATCGCTCGTCATGTTGCGGTCGGCCGCTCCGCCGTCGCTCGCGCGGACGTTCATCGCCGTGGTCGCGGCGGGCGACGCATCGATTACCGCTGGCGTTCCGGCCCCGCTTCCGCAAGCCGCACACCCGAGCGCCACTCCCCATACCAACCACCATATTTTCATGTCCGTTTCCCCTCCTAGAGCGAAGGTGGGATCTCGGAAGATGGTGAGGCCAGGGGGGGCTTCCGGCACTTTCCGCGCGTCAGCGGTAAGCATCCGATGACTGAGTGAGCGATCCCGCCACTGAGGCGGATTTACGGAAAGGCCCGGGCGAATGAGCACCGGACGCCTGCCTGTTTTCGATGGTCTGGGGGTACTAGCGGCTCCAATAGGCGAAGGTCGCCTGAGGTGGAGCCCGATGCGAACATCGCCCCCCGATCGGATCTGGATATTGCTCGTCGTGGCCGCGGCAATTTACGGCTGCGCCCAGAGTGATCCGTTCGATCTACCAGTCCGCGTCCCGGACGCCGGCGGCTCAGGGGGGACCATCAGCGGAACCGGCGGCGATAGCTCTGGTAGCGGGGGCTTCACTGGTAGCGGCGGTACTCCCGGTACGGGCGGCTCAGCGAGCGGCGGTGCAGTAGGGACTGGCGGCGCGACCAGCAGCGGTGGCCGGGGCGGGGCGATAGGGACTGGCGGCGCGAGCGGGAAGGGCGGGACGACAGGCAGCGGCGGCTCGATCGGCTCAGGTGGGGCGGTGGGAAGCGGGGGCGCGACCAGCACCGGAGGCGCTGGCGGAACGGCCCCGACGTTCACCGAGATCTACACGCAGATCCTGACCGTCCACTGCGCCGGGACCAGTTGCCACGACCCGGGCTCGCAAAAGGGCGTGGGCTTTTCGACGCAATCGGCGGCCTACAGCTCGGTGCAAAAGCTGGTGACACCGGGGAACGGTGCCGGGTCGAGCTTCTACAAGACTGTAAACGGCGGGAGCATGCCGCCGGGAGGACCGAAGCTGTCCGTCGCCGACCTCGCGCTCATCAAGGCCTGGATCGACGCCGGCGCGCTGAACAACTGACGCCGAGGTCGCGACAGGCGAGCTATAGTGTCGCGATCGCGAGCTGATGCCCCGATGGTGACGGCCCCCATCGTCTTGCTCATTGTCGTGGCGACCACGCCCGACGGTATCGCCACGGCGAACGAGGCAGCGGCGTCGTGCCTGCAAGCCATGCCGGCGGGGGCGAAGACCGTCGTGCGGACCGTCTCGACGGCGCCGAGCGACGTCGAAGTCAGCGCGGCCGCCGCCGCCGCCGAGGCGACAGCGACGGTGGTCGTGACCTGGCGGGACGCCCCTCGCCTGGTGAGCGACGTCCGCGTCCGCACGATGACGCCGGGTGACAGGAAGGCCCGGCAGACCCAGCAGACGGTCGTCTTCAGCGCGCGCGACCTGCCCGCCGAGCGCGGTCGCGCTCTTGGCCTGGTGATCGCCTCGATCCTGGACGAGGGCTGGGCAGCGGGTGGGGAAGCGGCGCCCGGTGGGTCCGGACCGCCTCGGTTGACGGACAGGGGAGCGATCGACGTGGAGGTGCCGCAAGTGCTTGCCAGCGCGCGGGCAGGTCAGCCACAGGGTCCCCCGCGCTGGGCCCTGGAGGCGAACGTCATCACCGCCGTGGATCAGCAAGAGGACTTCGACGACACCATCGGCGGCACGATCGCGCTCCGCCGGTCACTGAGTTCTCATTGGGCGCTCCGGGCGGGGCTGGGCTTTCGCGTCGCCGATCTGGATGGCGCCGACGCCACGGCGCGCACCACCCTGGGGGCCCTCGGCGTCGTGTGGGCCAGCCCCGCCTTCGCCGCCGGACGGGGGCTGGGCTTCGCCGGCCGGGCGGACCTCCTGGGTGTTCACGAGGCCATCAAGCGCGACGACGACAGCGCCGGTTTCGAAGGGAATTGGACCGCGGGCGCCGACCTCTTGGGGGAGGTCGGGCTGGGCTTGTCGGCCGGGACCAGCCTGGTCCTGGGCGGAGGTCTCGAGGGGTTTCTGAGCGGCGAGCGCCTGAATGGCCCGGGTCGAGCACCGGCGACCATCCCTCGCGGGCGGGTGATATTCGAGCTGGGCGTTCTCTCCCGCTTCTAGGAGGGCGTTGCCCCAAAGGCAACGTGAGGCGAAGCGAACCATGCCCGACGACGTGCCGCCCGGTAGGCGGCCTAGGGCCGCCTGCTCCGCGGGTCCTCAAGGTACTCTTGTAGGCAGTCTCATGGCCGCCGTTCGCCCCCAGACACCTCGACTCAGCGTCATATCGGGCGCGGATGAAGCTGGGGCCGATCGCCGTCCGCGGCGCAGCGACGACGAAATTCTCGCCGGGCTCCGCGGCGGCGATCTCGACGTGGCCGAGGACTTCTACTGGCGCGTCAAATCGGTCGTCGAACGAACGGTGCGCCGGCTCTTGGGCCGCATGGATCGGGACGGCGAGGACCTCGTTCAGATCGCGCTCGTCCACCTGATCGAGTCCGTGGCCGCGTATCGTGGCGAGTGCGCGCTGGACGCCTGGGTCTCGACTGTCTCCGCGCACGTCGTCTACAAGCACATCCGGCGCCGCCGGTTGGAGCGCACGATCTTCGCCGCGACGGCGGAAGAGGACGCCGAGATCGCGGTCAGCCCGAGATCGAACGGCGTGGATGCCGCTTCGCTCCGGCAGGCGCTCCGGCAGGTGGCCGAGCACCTGTGCACCATGCGCCAGGATCGGTCGTGGGCGTTCCTGCTCCACGATGTGTGCGGGTATTCCCTGGATGAGGTCGCGCATATCTGCGGGACCTCGGTCGCCGCCGCCCAGAGCAGGCTCGTCCGTGGCCGGCGCGAGATTCACGAGTTGATCGCCGCCGATCCCCGCCTGGCAGAGATACTCGATCGAGGTGAGTCGTGACGACGTTCCGCTATGCGGGCCGCGCGGCGCGGCTACTTCGGGCGGCGCGCGCACGGATCCGGCCGCACCATTCGGGGCCTCCGGAGAATGCCATCGGCGCGATCGTCGAGGCCATCGAGCGCACCACGGCTCGCCGTCGCCGACGGCGGGCTGCGACGGCAATCGGGCTCGCCGCAGCGATGGTCGGAGGCACGGCGCTGGTGACCGTGGCGCCCTGGAGGTCACGTGGACCCATGGCTCTCGAAGGGGCAGGGGCCGTCAGTACGTCGAGGCCCGGGCTGGTCGCTCGTGCCGATGGGCGGGCGACCGTGGAAGGCGCCGACGGACGGGTCATGCCTATCCCGCCGGGGCACGCGTGGCGTTCGGGCGAGCGACTGCAGGCCGATACCCTGCCGGTCACGCTGGCGGCCGAGGACGGAACGACGGTCGAGCTCGAGCCGCGGTCGGACCTCCAGTTGCTGCGCGCCGACGCCGAGCAGTGGCTTCGACTCGCAGGGGGCGCCGTCGCCGTGCACGTCGCGAAGCTGAAACAGGGCCAGCGGTTCGTGATCTTGACGCCCGACGCGCAGGTGGAGGTGCGCGGCACTCGCTTCCACGTCGCACTCGCCTCTCCCGCCGCGGACTGCGGTCACGGCACGCTCACGCGTGTCGTGGTGGACGAAGGCGTGGTCGTCGTCCGCTCGGCGGAGGGCGAGGTTCGTGTCGCCGCCGGACAACGTTGGCCCGCCGCGTGCGGGACGCCGCACGTCTTGTCGGTGCCTGCATCGCCCGGTCATCCCGTCGTCACGAAGCGGTCGCCCAGATCCCTTCCGGTGGCGCCCCCTTCGACGCTCGCGACCGAGAACGACCTCTTCGGGGCTGCCTTGAGAGCGGAGCATTCGGGAGACCGGGCGGAAGCGACCCACCTCCTCGACGCTCTGCTGACGCGGTTTCCGCACAGCCCGCTCACAGAGAGCGCGCAGCGAGCTCGCACGCGCGTGACGGCGACCGCGTCGCCGTGATGTGAGGAGAGTCGCATACCTGCCTTCTCGTCGAGCCTCCCCGGTACTTGTCGTCTCGTGGGAGGCTATCCATGGCCGACGAAGTCCGCAGACCTTGTTTGGATTGTCCCAAAGGCTCGCTCGATCGTCGTCAGCTTCTCGTTCTCGCGGGCGCCTCGACCGGCTTGGTCATCCTCGGTGGCTCCGTCTCCGGCTGCAACCCAACGGGGACGCCGCCGAGCGGTCCCGAGATGGCGGGCAACATCTCCGAGCTGCAAGTGGGGGCGCTGCTCGTCATGTCGAACGTCGTCGTGGCCCGCGACGCGAACGGCGTTTACGCGATGTCCGCCGTCTGCACCCACGCAGGTTGTCTCCTCGACGATGGCTCGCAGACGATAGCCGAGGGCCTCAGCTGTCCGTGCCACGGCTCGACCTTCGACGGCAGCGGCGCCGTCACACACGGACCGGCCGGAATCCCGCTGCAGCATTACGCGGTGACCATTGCGTCCGACGGAACCATCACGGTGGACGGCGGCGAGCCCGTCTCCGCCGACACCCGAACGGCGATCAGCTAGCGTAGGTCCGGCCGTTTGTCTCGTCGCTCGTGCGAGCCTGCCGGCTCGTCCCACCATCAGCCGCGTTTGTCCCTAGACCGCGCGGCCATCGGGCTGTCGACCTTGCTCACGTTGGTCTCGTCGTTGTCGGGGAGTTGCAACGGCTCGAATGCCCAGTCTTCCAGAGTGGACGGATCGCCAGCGCCTGATCGCCAAATTGCGCCCGACCCCCGGGCGGATATTTGTTCGGCTGTCGAGGCGGGAACGAACGTGGCCTACGACGCTATCCAGACCATCTTCGACAACAACTGCGTAACGTGCCACGGAGGCGCAGGAGACTTGGTCCTGCAAGACGGTGTGTCCTGGGGAGACATCGTCAACCGCCCAGCCATGGAGACCTGTGGCGGGACCTTGGTGGTCCCCGGCAATCCCGGCGAGAGCTACCTTTACCAGAAGCTTACGAATGCTTCTCCGTGCTCGGGGTCGCAGATGCCGCGGGGGGAGTTCGTCGTCGATCCGCTCCCCGCTTGTGTGATCGCCATAATCGAAGCTAGGATCTCCGATGGGGGTTTGGGACCGGGGCCGGACGGCGGATGATCGGCGGTGCCCGCCGCGTCCGGTTTCTGCGGACGGAGATCGGCGGTAGCGCGTGAGGCTGGCGCCAGCAGTGTGAGCAGATCCTGGCCCAATCCGGGGCGTCAGACGGCCACTGGATCCGCCGGCCCAGCGGCGAGGACCATCAACCCATAAGTGCCGAGAATCCGGCGGTGAATAGCGACCCCAGAGGGATTCGAACCCTCGTTCGTGGCTTGAAGGGCCACTGTCCTGGGCCGGGCTAGACGATGGGGTCCGGCGGGAGGGCGAGAG
>CAZTZM010000138.1:0-48359 GCA_964618005.1 uncultured Myxococcales bacterium | reverse complement strand
GGTCGGCGTTCACGCGCCGCTGGTGTTCGATCTGATCGATACCTGGACCGGGCGCGCCATCGGTGGCTGCACTTACCACGTGTCGCACCCGGGCGGCCTGGCCCACGAGCACCTGCCGGCCAACGCGCTGGAGGCCGAGGGTCGCCGCATCGCCCGCTTCTTCCCGTTCGGCCACACGCCGGGCCCGCAGGAAGCGCCGCCCGAGGAGCGAAACCCGGACTTCCCGCTGACCCTGGATCTGCGTCGTCCTGCCCCAGTGAGGTAGACCACTAGGCGCCGCGGGGGACAGAGAGGTCCCCGCCCGTCACATGCGAGACAGGCGCGCCAGGAGCTCGTCGGCGTCGAAGGGCTTGGCGAGGACGTCGATGTCGGAGAGACCGGCGGCGGCCAGGCGGGACCGGATGAGCTGCGGGTCGTCGCCGGTCATCAAGAGCGCCGGGACATCCCGCAGACGCGGGCTCCGCCGCATCCAGATCAGGAGGTCGATGCCGTTCCGGCGGCCGGCCAGATTGTGATCGGTCACGACCACGGCGGGCTGGTGGAGCGCCAGCAGCTGTTGGGCGTCCTCGACCGACGCCGTGGCCACGCACGGGCGCTCGCGCGAGCTGAGGACCCGCTTGAGCGCGAAGCGCACCAGGTCGTCGTCCTCGACCAGCAGCAGATCCCCGGACCGCACGCCGTCCCCACGCGCGAGGCGTGCTGCCTGAGAGCCGGCGATGGGATGCGGGTCCATGGATGATTGGGCTCGCGCCCGCGACCGACGCGTTGCCCCGGGTGGACACACCCGCCGCATCCAAGGTTAAGTGACGGCATGGATCACGTCCGCCGATCCCCCCTGCCGTTGGTCGTCGCGCTCGTCCTGCTGGCACCCGGGCTGGCCCACGCGGCGGAGCCGGCGTCCTTCAAGGTGCTCGACTGGCGCGGCTCCCGGGCCGCCGTCAGCTGGTCCTTCGACGACGCCCAGCCCTCCCACATCGCCCACTACGCGGAGCTGCAAGCGACCGGCGTGCCCATGACCTTCTACGTGACGACCAACAACGCCGACGAGCCCGGCTTCGACGAGACCTGGCGCCGCGCCGTCAACGACGGCCACGAGATCGGCAACCACTCCGTCCACCACTGCCACGTCAACCTGGCGGGCTGCACCTCGGGGCACCCGCTGGGATCGGTCGACGCCGAGCTCGACGAGTCGAACCGCTACATCACGACGCACACCCCGCAGAAAGAGGTCTGGACCGCGGCCTCCCCGTTCGGCGACTACGGGTACCACAAGGCCGACGAGTCCCGGTTCTTCATCAACCGCGGCGTGCCGAACGGGATGATCGCCCCCAACGGTCCCGCCGATCGGTTCTACCTGCCGGTCCACGCCGTCGTCACCGGTGAGACCGCCGCCAGCTTCGAGAAGGCCATCGACGCCGCCCGCGCCGAGGGAAAGTGGGTCATCTTCCTGGTCCACACGCTCACGCCGACGACGGCCAACTGGTACGCGCCCGTGGCGGTCACCGAGGTCACGGCCGGGATGCGCGCCGGCCGCGCGCGCGGCGACGTCTGGAACGGCACGGTGGCCGACGTGGGCGCCTACTGGCTGGGGCAGACGCTGCTCACCGCGGCCAAGCCGGTCTCCGCCCCCGCCGGCACGACCTGGAGCTGGACCCTGCCGCCGCATTTTCCGCCGGGCAAGACGCTGCGGATCACGGTCACGGGCGGCAAGCCGCAGCAGAACGGACATCCCCTGGCGCCGCTGGCCGGCGGCGCTTATGAGCTTGCGCTGGATGCCGGTTCACTCACGATCGCGCCATGAAGATCCTCGTCATCGACATCGGCGGCACGCACGTCAAAGTGCAGATCGCCGGACAGCGCACGCGCCACATGCTCCCCTCGGGTCCGGCGCTCACCCCGCGGCGGATGATCCGCCTGGTGGGGGAGCTGATCGCCGGGTGGTCGTTCGACGCGGTCTCCGTCGGCTTCCCGGGGCGCATCGCCGGCGAGCGCGTCATCGCCGAGCCGGTCAACCTGGGCCAGGGGTGGGTCGGGTACGACTTCGCCACCGCGTTCGCCCACCCGGTGAAGCTGATCAACGACGCGGCCATGCAGGCGCTGGGCGCCTACGCGGGCGGCCACATGCTGTTCCTGGGGCTGGGAACGGGCCTTGGCACCACCCTGGTCGTCGACGGGGTGGTCGCGCCGATGGAGCTGGCGCACCTGCCGTACAAGAAGGGGACGTTCGAGGACTACGTCGGGCTGCGCGGCCTGAGGAAGCACGGCAAGAAGAAGTGGCGCCACCTGGTGAAGGACGTGGTCCAGCGCCTGACCCTGGCGGTCAACGCCGACGACCTGGTGCTCGGCGGCGGCAACGCCAAGTTCCTCAAGCAGCTGCCGGCAGGCGCGCGCCTCGGCACGAACGCCGACGCGGTCAAGGGCGGCCGGCGGCTGTGGGTGCCGGATCGGACGACCCGGCGCACCGCCGAGGCGATCGCGCCGATCGGCAAGTAGCGTCTCAGGCGCGGCGGCGCCGGCGTCCCAGGACGATCAACGCCATCAGCATCGCGAACGCGCCCGCCGCGCCGCTCGATTGCCCCGCCACGGCGCACCCGCCGCTCTGGGGGCCGGTCTCACCCGGCGGCGGCGTCGTCGCCGCGTCGGGCGCGGCGGTTCCCGCGTCGGGCGCGGCGGCGCCGGCATCGGGGGCCAGCGGGCTCAGCTCGGCCTCCGCCGTGCCGCCGAACGCGCCCAGGTTGATGCGGCCGCCGTTCGGCATCGGCTCGGCGCCCACGTCGTCGCTGGGATCGCCCTTGTCGGTCGAGGGTTGCGGGCCCACCAGCAGCAGGTTGCGCCCGGTGAGATCGGCGAAGGTGACGGCGGTGGCGATGTCGCCGGTGCCGGCCGCCAGGCCCGAGTAGTCAGTCTGGTTGCCGAACAGATCGTCGTAGCTGCTGGCGAGCGTCCCGCCCGTGTGCACCGCCAGGCCGACGGTGTTGCTGGTCAAGAGGCTGTTCTTGATCGTCGCGCTGCCGGTCACGTCGACGCCGGTCCCGGCGGCAACCACCGTGGCGTTCGCGATCGCCGCGCTGGCCCCCGCCTCGACGGAGATACCGACCGCCGAGCAGTCATGGACCACCAGGTGCGTCAGCAGCGCGCCCGTCGTCCCGCTGGCGACCGAGAGGCAGGTGTCGGCGCCCACCACCGCCAGGTTGTCGATGGCGGGCGGCCGCGAGGCGCCGGCCGCGGCGGTGATCTGGATTCCGACCGTCAGGCCGTGGGCGTCGATGACGGTCTTCCCGCCGCTGGCGCCCGAAAGCGTGACGCCGGCGGCCGGGCTCAGCGTTCCGCTGATCGGGTAGGTCCCAACGCCGAGCGCGATCACCGCGCCCGCCTGCGCCGCCGCCACCGCCGCGCGAAGGTTGGCGGCCGGCGTGCCGTCGACGGTCACGGGCGCGCTGACCACGACCGTGAACGTCTCCGGCGCCGACCACGGCGAATACGCCCCCGAGGGATCCTGCGCCCGCACCGCGTAGGTGTAGGTCGTGCCGGGCGTGAACGAGCCGACCACGGCGGTCGAGGTGACGCCGGCGCCCAGGAAGATCTGCTGCGCGTAGCTCTGCAGCACCTCGCCGTCGCTGTCGATGCGCAGCTCATAGGTGGGCAGCTCGGCGTCCGGGTCGGTGGCCGCCAGCCAGCGCAGCGTGATGTCGGCGCTGTCCAGCGGGTAGGTGCTGGCGGCCAGCACGGGGGCGGCCGGCGGGTGGTTCACGCTGGAGAGCTGCCCCTCGACGGCGCCATTCTCGGCCACGGTGATGATCCGGCCGTTGGCCATGACCGGCGACGCCAGCGCGCGCCCCGCCACGGTCAGGTCGGAGAGATCGCCGCCCGCCGCCGCGTCCAGGATGCGCACGGTCGCCGCCAGTGACGAGGCGACGGCGAACAGCGGCGTCCCGCCGCCCTTGGTTCCGAACGCCGCCGGCGTGGGGCACAGGAAGAACGTGGGGACCAGGTTCGGGTCGGTGACCTGCGCGCGCCCCGTCGAGGCCTGCCAGGTGATCGCACCCGTGGCCGGATCGAGGGCCACCACCATCTCACGCGACAGGAACTGATCGGCCAGGCCGTCGGCGTCGGTGTCCAGCGCGTCGTCGAGGCGGGTCTCCAGCGCCAGCACGCCGCCGGCCGCCGCGAACGACGACACCGCCCGGTGCCGGGCGAGCGCCGTCCCCGCGACGTCCGGGGCCGGCGCGGGCAAGGAGATCGGCCAGCCGGCGATCTCGGTGCCGGTGGCCGCGTCCAGCGCGTGAACCTGATCGCTGTCGTCGCCGCCGGCCACGTAGACGCGCCCGCCGGCGATGACCGGCGTGGCGAGGTGAATCAGCCCGTCGACCTTGGCGCTCCAGCGCGGCGCGCCCGTGGCCGCGTCGAACGCGTCGACGTGTCCGCCGTTGCTGGCCAGCACCACCAGCGTCCCGGAGACCGCCGGGGCGCTGTTGCTGAACTGGGCGATCACGGCCGGGCTGCGCCAGACCACGGCGCCCGTCATGCCGTCCAGGCGCACCAGCACGTGCTGCGGGAAGCCGGCCGCCACCACCAGGTCGCCGCCGATCGGCGCCGGCGACGACATGTTCATGCCGCCGAGATCGGCGCTCCAGAGAGGCTTGCCGTCGGCGAGGCCGAAGGCGACGATCTTGTTCCCCAGCGTCGGGACGAAGACGCGGCCGGCGGCGATGGCCGGCGTCCCCTGCACGCCGGAGCCCGCCTTTGCTTGCCAGACCAACTGGCCGGTGTCCGCCGCCAGCGCGTTCACGGTCCCGTCGAGATCGGCGCTGACCACGAAGCCGTTCGCGACCACCGGGCTGGCCGAGGCGCGCGCGTTGACCGGCGGCGCGAAGGTCCAGTGTCCGTCGGCGAAGCGCGACCCCGATCGCTCCGCCGAGAGGCGGGTGTGCGCGGCGTCGAGCCCCGGCGTCGGCCAGTCGTTGGCGCGCGCGCTCGAGGCCGACGCGCAGAGCAGCGCCGCCGCCCAGAGCAGCGATCGAGGGGAACGCGGGCGGATGGGGGTGGTCATGGGGTGCTCGGCGTCGGGTCGGTGACGCTGTCGAAGAAGTAGAGGTGACCGTCGTTGGCCGACGCGCTGGAGGTGCTGACCATGAACCGCGACGCGTTCGGGTCGTAGCCGACGCCCGAGACCGACTCGCTCGGCCCGAAGGCGTAGGTCTTGATGAGTGCGTAGCCGCTGCCGGTGTTGCGATCGATGAAGTACAACCTGCCGGCGGTCGACCCGACCACCAGCACGCCGCTCACCACCACCGGGGCGGCGGTGATCGCGTCACCGGCGACGGGCTGATAGGGGTAGCTGCTGTACAGCTTGGCGCTGGCCGTGCCGTTCAAGACATAGATCGAGCCGTCCTGGGTGCCAAATTGAATCGTGTCGGTGTCGCGGTCGTAATACGGCGAGCTCTTGATCGCCGAGGTCGTGGTGAAGCTCCCCAGCGGGGTGCCGCTGAACCCGCTGCCCGTGTCCAGGGCCCGGATGACGTTGCCGTCGTCGCCGGCATAAAGGCGTGTGTTCGCTCCGGAGGTTCCGATCACCATGCGCCCCCAGACCGCCGCGCTGCCGCTCGACAAGCTGGCAGAGGCGGTGAGTGACTGACCGGCGACGCTGATCTTGGCGACCGTGCCGGTGACGCCAAGGAAGGCGGTGGTGGTGCCGCTGATGGTGGCGATGGCCGGCGCTGCCGTCGTGACGGCGGTCGACAACGTCAGCGGCGACCCCGTCGGCGCGGTCTCCGACGACTGCCCCAGCGTCCAGAAGGCGTTGCCCGAGGCGCCCCAGTACAGGTTGTTGGCGTCCAGCGCCAGCGGCGTGCTGATCGTGCAGCTGCAATTGAAGGGGTTCGTCGACCAGGCGGTGTCGAGCGTCAGGGCCGACAGGCTATCGACCAGCCGGTAGACGTGCCCCGCGTTGGTGGCGACGTACAGGTAGTGGGTCGAGGAGACCGTGTTCCACTGCGGCGTTCCGGTGATCGTCTCGCCCGCCGTCGGAACGGTCCAGGAGTAGAGGGCCTTGCCCGTCTCGTCGCGCACGTAGACCACGTCGTTGGTGGCGGAGGAGGCATTGTGGAACGCCACGTACGTCGAGTAGTACGTGAAGGTGTTCCAGTCGAAAGCCGCGGTCGGGAAGCCGATGATCGATCCGGCGGTGTCGTCCTGCATGCCGTAGATGAACTGCGCGATCCCGCCGTTGGTGGTCGGGTTGGAGGCGACGCCGTCGTTGTTGCTGTCGTCGTCGAGCTTCGAGGCCTGGCAGCTGGTGTAGCTGCTGGAGCAGGTGGCGCTGCCGAACACCGCGCGCGTCTCGAATCCGTCGGCGTTGCCGTTGCCGACCACCTGGACCGTGTTGGCCGTGGTCTTGGGGATCGAGCCGTCGAAGGAGCAGCCGTTCGACGACATGTAGAGGTTGCTGGACTGGATCTTCAGCAGGACGCCGCCCGAGGTCCCGTTGCTGAACGCGATGTTGTCGAACTTGCTGACCACCGGGACCGCCGCGGTGGAGAAGCCGATCGCCATCCCGTTGGCGTCGGTGTTCTGCACCGCCAGGCCGCTGATGTTCAACGTGGGCGTGGCGGTGGCGGTGGAGCCGACCGTGAAGGCATACGTCCCCGAGACGCTCTGGATCGTGGCGCCGGTGCTGGCGGCGCTCAACGTCCCGTCGATCTTCAGCGTGGTTCCGCCGTTCATGGCCACCGTGCCGCCGCTGGTCGGCAGCGACAACGTGCCGCCGTTCTGCACGGTGAGGCCGCCCTGGAAGGTCTGCGTCGTGCTGCCGACCTGGTCGATCCCGGCGTTGATGGTGGCCAGCCCCGAGGCGGTCAGGGTATTGCTGCCGCTGCTCAGCGTGGCCGAGTCGATCGTCAGCGAGCTGATCGTCGTGTTGCCGCCCAGGGAGACGGCGGCGTAGCCGCTGCTGGTCCCGGCGTAGCGCTTGGCGAACAGGTTGGCGACCTGGGTGGCGGTCAGCGCGGTGTTGTAGACGCGCACGTCGTCGAGCGAGCCACCGAAGAGCTCCGAGGTCGGCGGGCTGAACGTCCCCAGGTAAGCGCTCGTGGCGGTGCCCGTCTGGTGAACGCTGCCGGTCTGGGACGCGAGGAGGGCGCCGTCGACGTAGAGCTTGTCGGTCGTGCCGTCGTACGTATAGACCAGGTGGTGCCAACTGGTGTCGTTGGTGGCCGTGCCGCTGACCAGCGCCGCGCCGCCGCTCTTCCAGGCGATCACGGTCGACGAACGGAAGCCGAGCTGCAGCTCGGAGCCGCCGCTGCCGTTGATGGCGATCATGTTCTGGTTGTTGCCGTTCGGCTTGCCGTTGTACCAGAGGCTGATCGACTGGACCGCGTTGTTGGCCGGGAGGTTGGTGGTCCCGAGCGTGACGTAGCCCGATGTTCCGTTGAGCGCGATCGACCCGGCGTTGTCGAAGCCGGTGCTGATGCTGAAGGCGCCCGAGGTGTTCCAGGTGACGCCGGCGGCGGAGAGCGTGCCCGTGTTGCCGTTTCCGGAGGCGTCGCGCATCGTCGTCCCCCCTACCTCGTCGGCCTTCCAGTAGCCAACCAGGCCGGCCTCCGTACCGGTGTCGAAGCGGACCGTGCCGAGCGAGGTCAGAGGGAACGTCTGCGCGGTGGGGCTGTCGACGACCAGCACACCCGAGCCGGAGGCGAAGCTGCCGCCTGTCTGCACGAAGTTGCCGACGTGCGCGATCACCGACGACGAGCTGCCGCCGTTCAGCGTTCCGGCCGTCAAGGTCACGGTGCCCGCCGGGAGCCACAATCGATCCTGGAGCGTGTAGGTCCCGCCTGTGGCGTTGAGGGTCAACGCGCTGAACGGCGCGCCGCCCGAGGTGATCGTCTGGCTCCCCGACCCGGTGAACGTGACCGGGACGGCGGTCGAGAAGGTTCCGCTGCCCGTCGACCACGACCCGGCCACCGTCATGGACGTGGTGGCGTTGACGGTGGCCCCCGTCCCGAGGGTGAAGTTTCCGCCGATGCTCAAGGCGTCGTTGAAGGTGTAGCCGCCGCCGCTGCCGTTGACGGTCAACGCGCCCACGGTGTTGCCGTACGAGTAGACCGTGTTGCCGGTCGTGGTGCCGACGAGGGACATGGCGCCCGTGTCCGAATACGTGCCCGGAAGGTTCACGCTGCCGCCGACCTGGACGGTGGCTGTTCCGCTCACGGTCGTTCCGGCATAGACCGTGAAGTTGCCGCTGGCCTTGAGGGTGCCGCTGAACGTGTGGGTGCCGCCGGAGATCCCCGAGGACCCGCCGGCCATCGCGCTCACCTCGGCGGCGCTCAACGCGCGGTTGTAGATCCGGATGTCGTCGAGGCTGCCGACGAAGGGCTCGTCCCGGTTGGTGTCGTACGTCCCGATGAAGGCGCTCGTCACCGTGCCGGTCTGGTGCGTGACGCCCGTGGCGCTGGCGAACAACGACCCGTCCAGGTACATCTTGTCGTTGGTACCGTCATAGATGTAGGCGACGTGGTGCCAGTTGCCGTCCGTGGGAGCCGTGCCGCTCAACAACGTACCGCCGCCGTAGGCCCAGGCGATGAGCGCCGTGCCGCGGAACCCGAGCTGCGTGGCCGCGGAGCCGCTGAGGAACGCGATGAAGTTCTCGTTGCCGCCGTTCGGGACGCCCTTGAACCAGAGGGCGATCGATTGCGCCGTGCCGATGGCGGGGAAATTCGTGACGCCCACCGACGCCGAGCTGGTGCCATTGAGGTTGAGCGCCTCGGGATCGCTGAAGGTGATGGCGGACGGCGGCGTGGTCCGGCTGTACGTGCCGCTCAGCGTGCCGGTGTTGCCGTTTCCCGAGGAATCAGCCAGCGTGGTGCCCGACGTTTCATCGAGCTTCCAGTACGCGGCCAGGCCGACGCTGGTGTTGAGCGCCGTCGTGACGTTCGTGAATGAGTCGACGCTGCTGAACGTGTGAGAGACCGCGCTGCTGGCGCTGAGCTGCAGCGTCCCAGCGGACGTGACCGCCATGGTCCCGCTCGAATGGACGTACGCCCCGTCGATTTCAGTCGTTCCGGTCGAGAGCGTGAACGTGCCGCCGGTCCCCGAGACCGTCAGGTTGTTGCGAACCCGGATGGTCTGGGCCCCGGAGGGGGTGATGTTGGAGGTGTAGCCGCTCGCGACGGTAATGGAGCTGACGTCGACGTTCGCGTCGATCGAGCAGGCTGAGTTGTTCGAGCTCGAGAACGTCACGTCGTCGCTGGAGCCGGGAACGCCGCTGGGGCTCCAGTTGGCGGAGGTGTTCCAGCTCGTCCCGGAGCTCGGCGCCCAGGTCTTGGCGGTCGCGCCCGCGTCACGCGCGGCGAGGCTCAAGACGGCGACGACGAGCCCACCCCAGATCCAACGACGGTCTCCGATCCAAGTCATGTTTTTCATCGCTCGCTCGGGCAAACGCCTCCCCTCACGAGTCACGCCTTGAGGAATCGATCGACGGATTGGCGCGGTTCTTGAGGTCCTGTCCCTAGGCCGCCTATCGGGCGGCACGTCGTCGGGCATGGTTCGCTTCGCTCATCGTTGCCTTACGGCAACGCCCTCCTGGCCAGGCGCGTCATGGCCCGTGCCGGTATCATATAGATGAAATGACCGCGTCATCGGTCGAGGCGGTGACCGCGCAGCTCCGCGCTCCGCGACCTGGCCCGCGCCAGCACGGCGCCATCATTCAAAACGAAACATTGAGCTGCAGCGTGATGACCTGCTCCTGCCCGGCCTGCGCGGGCAGCTTCACCGAGCCGAGCGCGGTCATCCCCGGCGTCTGCTGGTCGCCGATGCCGTAGCGCAGCTTCAGGATGAGGTTCGGCGCGTCGACGTACCAGGCCATCTGCGCCTCCGCCGCCAGCAGGCGATCGTTCGACAGGCTGGTGCTGGGATTGATCCAGTTGAAGCGCGCCGCCACGTCGAGGAACCGCGGGAGCAGCAGCACGCCGACCTGGCCCCAGGCGCCGAACGACGTGTAGTCGGCCGAGCCGTCTCCGGGGTTGGTGTGCATGTAGTACCCCTCGGCGAAGGCCACCACGCGCCCGACCTCCAGCAGCGCGTCGACCCCGGCGGCGCCCCGACGCATGATCGCGTCGGTGGGCGTGAAGACGAACAGGAAGCTGCTGTTGTCGAAGTTCTCCGTTCCAGAGGTGACCTTCCCGTAGTAGCCCTGCGCCGTGAAGGAGACCCGGACGGGCAGCGGCTGCGGCGACGTAATGTAGGGGTACTCGTTGTCGCCGGTTTTTCCCATCGGGCTGACGGTGAGGCGCGCTTCGGCGATGTAGTTGCCGGCGACGGTCGTGAACTGGCGCAACGGCGACCCGCTGTAGATGCCCAGGTAACCGACAACCTTGTCGGCGCTCGAGAAGCCGACGATCGTCGCGCCCTTGTCATGGCCGCTCCAGAAGTACTCGGCCGTGAGCGACCAGTCGGGGAACAGGATCTGGTGCGGATCGAACGACTTGTGGCGTGAGAACGGCGTCGACTGCTGGCCGCCGCGCACCTCCAGCGCGTGAATGGGACGGATGTCGACGTACGCGTCGAGCAGGTACGGCGGGTTGGCCGCCAGCTCCAGGCTGAGGCGGAACCGGATCCAGCGCCGGAACAGGTTCCCCTCCATGAACGGCCGCAGGACGAAGAACGCCTCGCGATCCTGAAAGCCGCCGTCCCGGTAGGTCGGCGAGATCTTGAAGCCGGCGTCCAGCCCGATGCGCAGCCGATAGCGCCCGTCGGGCGCCACCAGCGCGAACCCGTCGTCGAAGCGGTAGTCGTCCATGACCGCGCCGGGCGGCGGCTCATCGGCGCGCGCGGCGGTCGTTGTCAGCAAACAGATCAGCGCGCCCAGCAGCGCGGTTCGGCTGGCAGACATGGGGCTCCGTCGGATGAGGTCCGGCGGCCCAATGTGTGGAGGCCCGCACGCCCCACAAGTCGGGCAATGACGGAGATCCCTGCGTTGAGCGAATCAGCTGGTGCCGTCGGCGCCGAGCGGTAGGAACGGCAGCGACACGACGAACGTCGCGCCCTCGCCCGGCTTGCTCTCCACCCGTATGTCGCCGCCCAGCCGCGTGACGATCGTCCGCACGATGTGCAACCCCAGCCCCAGCCCGCCCACGTGCTGGACCCCGGGCGCGCGCTTGAACGGCTCGAAGATCAGCGCCTGCATGTCCTGCTCGATTCCGATCCCGTGATCTCGCACGGCCAGCCAGGCCTGCCGCTCGTCGGCACCGACCCGGATCTCGATCCCGCGCCCGCGCCCGAACTTGATCGCGTTGCCGACCAGGTTCGACAGGATCTGCTCCAGGCTCACCCGATCCCAACGGCCGACCACCGAGGGGCGCGTCACCTCGACGCGGATGGGGATCTCCGCCTGCGGCGCGTCCGCGGGCGGATAGCGGGCCACGTTGCGCGCCAGATCGCACAGGTCGACGGGCTCCAGCTCGACCGCCCATTGCCCGGAGCGGATCCGCCCCAGATCCAGCAGCTGGTTGATGAGCCGGCTCATCCGGCGCGAGGCGCGCTCGATGACCTCCACGTGCCGCGTCGTCACGACGTCGAGATCCCGCTTCATCAATGATTGAACCGAGAGCTGCAGCGCGGTGACCGGCCCGCGCAGCTCGTGCCCGGCGATCGACAGCAGGCGCTCGCACTCCAGGATGGTGTCCTGCGCCTGCGCGTTCGCCTCCCCCTCGTCGATCACCAGCGCCAGCCGATCGGCGATCTCCCGCGCGAAGGTCAGGTCCTCCGTATCGAAGGGCTTGCCGTGGGGAGAGCGCGCGAACGACAGCGTCCCGTCGCGCAGCCCGCGCCGGACGATCGGGACGGAGAGGCAAGCCGGCCCGCCGCCCCGCCCGGTATCGATGTCGGCGGCCTCGATCGTCATGAGGTCGGCCGCCGGATCGATCTCCAGATCGGTGGCGCTTCGGACCTCCACGACGCGGACGGCCTCGCCGTCCCTCAGGCGATCGATTGCACAGAGTTGGCCGAGCACCGGCAACGCCGTGCGCGCGGCGTGCTCGAGGCGCTCTTCCAGGCGGCCGAAGCTGAGCAGCCGCCCGAGCTGAGCCAGGCAGGTGTTCCGCGCCGCCGCTGCCTGCCGGGTCGTCTCGTCGCGGAAGCTCCAGACCGCGAGCGGCGTCCGTTCCAGGTTCTCGGTGCGGCGCTGCACCATCACGCGCCCGTCGGTGAGCCGCAGCACCTCGCGCGCCGTCGGTTCGGCCGCCGGATCGTCCCCCGGCGCGCCGTCGAGCCCCGTGGCGGGCGCCAGGCGCGCGTCGAGCGCCCGCACCAGCTCGGCCTCGGTGACCCCCAGCGCGATCCGCTCGTCGAACCCGCACAGCTCGGAGAGGCGCCGGTTGCAGGCGATGACCTTGTGCCCTTGATCAAGCGCCACCACGCCCTCCGGCAGGCTCTCCAGCACGCGGCGAAAGAACGCGACGTCGTCCTCCAGCTCCTGCCGGAAGGCGGTCGCATCGGTCACATCCACCGACACCGCGTGCAGGCGCGGCGGGCGGCCGTCATCGCTGGCGTCGATCTCGGCTCGGATCTCGAGCATCCGGATCGTCCCGTCGTCGCACACGATACGATGTTGATGATCGAAGGGCTGCCGCGTGGTGGTCGACGTGCGCAGCACCTGCTTGGTCCACGCGCGATCCTCCAGGTGGACGTGCGCCAGGAACCCCTCCAACGTGCCGTCGAGCGCGCCGGCGCCGAGACCGTGCAACCGACAGAGCTCATCCGAGGCGATGACCTCGTCGCGATCGAAGTCCCAGCTCCAGTGCCCGAACCGCCCCACCCGCGCGGCGGAGATCAGATCGGCGCGCTCTCGGTTGATCTGGCGAATCGCCAGCAACATCGATTCCAGATCAGCCGGCTCCGTCGATCTGTCGACAAACGACCCCATGTCAAGAACCTCCTCCGCCTGGCGCGCGGGTGAGCGGCGCCGGTTCACGATCTCTCATAACGGATCGTCGCCTTCTCTGTCATCGCCAAGCGGCCGCTCTCGACGGTGCGCGCGATGATTCAGGTAAATTCTGCACGGCACACCGGCCCGCACACCGACGGAGACTTGGGTGGATTTCGTAATTTATCGATCGCGCGTGTCCGACGGCGCTTCCAGCTACAAATCTCTGACGGATTGTGATTACCTTCGCCGGCGATGAGCACGAACAGCGGAACTCGGGGGCGGATGGGACGCGACGCGGAACCGGCGGACAGCGAGTTACGCAAGATTCTGATCGTCGATGATCATCCCTTGATTCGCGCGGCCTTGCGTTCGCTGCTCGACTGCCGCGCGCCGTGGGAGGTGGTCGGTGAGGTCGCCACCGCGCGTGAGGCGCTGGCGCTGGTCAGCTCGGAGTCGCCGGATCTGGTGCTGATGGACGTGGCGCTGCCGGGGATGGACGGCGTGATCGCCACCCGTGAGATCTTGCGCCGCGCGCCCCGCACGCGCGTCCTGATTCTGAGCGCGCACGTCCACCCTTGGGACGTGGCGCAGGCGCTGTCGGCCGGGGCGTGCGGGTACGCGCTCAAGTCCGACACCAACGTCCTCATGACCGCGCTCGAGACGGTCCGGCGTGGGGAGCGCTACCTCTCGCCCACGGTCGAGGCGATCGTCTCGGCCCACAAGCAGGAGACCAAGCCGGCGGCCGTGATGCTGGCTTCGCTCTCCGAGCGCGAAAAGGAGGTCTTCCGCCTGGCGGCCGAGTGCCTGCTCACGCGGGAGATCGCGCGCGAGCTCTGCATCTCGCGCAAGACGGTCGACACGCACCTTTACCGGATTTACCGGAAGCTGGGATTGCGCAGCTCGGCCGAGCTGGTGCGCATGGCGTTCAACCTCGGGCTCTCGCACGGCGGACGCCGGCGCGAGGTCTCGTCGGGCGCCACGCCGCCACCGGCCCCACTGGATGCCCCGATCGCGCCGGGCGCCGCCTAGGCCCCGTCCCCTCTACGTCCACGCCCGCAGAGGCCGCCGCCGCTGCGGGCGATTTGCCGTCGGTCGTTACCCTGGCGTCTCGGACGTCCTGGCGTTTTCACCCTCCGGGTTGCTGAACAGAAACGGCCCTAACGGCGCGGGACGGGGGTGCGGGCCGTGGTGGTCCGCCAGTTGGCGGGCGGCGTTCGGACCTGCTCGGCGCGACGCCCGGTCGTCACCCGCCGCGGTGGGGGCGGCGGCGCGATGCGCGCGGACGGGTCGAACGAAACGTCGCCCGGCATCCAGGTCAGATGCGACTCGTAGGCGCGCAGCAGCTGGGCCAGCTCGGTCAACCGGCCCACGGAGCGCGCGATCCGATCCAGGGTCGGCGCGAGCTCGGGGCACCGGGCGCGCAGCACCTCGACCGATATCGCGATCGTCTGGATCGGCGTGTTGGCGAAGTCACGCACGGCCAGGAAGGCCTGCGCCAGGCGCTCCGCCAGCGCCGCCTCGGCGTGAACCTGAAGGATCTCGCGCTCGATCGCCAACCGCCGCACGCGGTGGATGAGCAACGCCGACGCGAACACGCCATAGAGAAGGATGATCCCCGGCTCGCCGGTGAGGAAGTTTCCCCGCGTGGCGGCCGCCGCCATCAGGTAGCGCGTCCCCGCCACCACCATGAAGCCCAGAATGCTGGAAATACCAACCCACACGCTGGGCGCCAGCATGGCGACGCCCAGCACGGCCAGCCGATCCGCCTGCAGCAGCGACCAGCTCCGCCCGCCGGGCGTGGCCGGGTTCAGCACCCAGACCACCGCCAGGACAATCACCACGTCGATCGCGAAGAACAGCGAAGCGGTCGCCACGGTCGTCAGCTTTCGCCGCCCGATCAGGATCCCGGTCAGGACCGCGCCCAGCGTCCCGGCGCCCACCAGCAGCCCGCGCCAGTGCGGAAGCGCGCCGCGCCCCACGGCGATCTCGACCGCCAGTCCCAGCGTGCTCAGCGAGCAAGCCAGCACCGTTCCCCACCAGGCGTGCCGCCTGGGCATCTCCTCGGGAAGCTTCATCGCTCGCGGTCGGCCTGGCGCGCCGGGACTGAATCGAGCAGCCCCTCGAACACGTCCATGGAGATCGGTTTCGTGATCACCTGCGCATCGCCGATCCGGCTCGCCTCGACGACCAGCGGGTGCGAATCGGCGTGCCCGGTCAGGAACACGATTCGGCCGCCGAAGTCGTGCTCGCGCAGCCAGGCATACGCGTCCAGCCCGCTCGGAACGCCCGGTCCCAGGTTGATGTCGAGGAACGCCATGTCGCAGTCCAGCGCGCGCCGGCCCAGGGCCACCAACTCCTCGTAGCCGCCGAGTCCCGTGCAGGCGCAGGTGAAAGCGTCGTTCAACAGATCGCTCACAGCCTCGCGAAGATCGCGATCGTCGTCGACAAAGAGCAGGTCGCCGATGTGAGACATCCCCCTCCCTTCTGATGACCTATCGCAACCAACGTAGTCCGGTGGCCATCGGCGGGAAGTACGCCCGATTCTTATAAGAGCCTCCACTATGCGGCGCCCGTTCGGCGCGCGAGGCGGGGCTCAGGTCGTGCGCGTGCGCAGGACGCGCGGCGCGCCGTGGCGCAGCGACCAGATCCAGATCACCAGCAGCGCGGCCAGCACGCCGGCCACGAAGGCCAGCACCAGAAACGGCCATCCCAGGGCGTCGCGCGTCCCCAGCACCACGCCGGAAGCGGCGGCGCGCGCGAGCTCGGTCGTGAAGCGCTCGAGGCAAGCCTGCTCCTGCCCGGGCTGGCATCCGGGTAGGCGGACGACAGCGGCCTCGACGGCGCCGCCGACCGCCGCGGCGGCCATCTTCTGACTGGTGGCGGCCAGGCTGCGACCGAGCGGGCCGTCGCCGCCGGTTCCCAGCTCCTCGACGATTCGGGCGACCGCCGCCCGGGCAGCGGTCTCCGCGGCCTGGCTGGCGGCGAGCTCGATCGGGCTCTCCGACTCCGGATCGGCGGGCGCGCCGCCCGAGGCGGTCCGCATCGCGGTGCTCACCGCCTCCGTGACCGCCGCGGCGATCATCTCGCGGATGCGCGCCTGCTGCTCCGGGCGATCGAGCGCGTCGACGGCGCCCAGGGCCATGCGTTCGCCGGCGGTCTGGACCGGGTGGTTGCCCGCCCCCTGTTCATCGAGCTCTTGTCTCATCCCTTGCATCGCGCCGCTGGCCGCCTGCTGGCCGATTCGTTGCGCGCAGGCGGGCCCCATTGCCGCCCAGACAACAAGCACCGCGCGGAACGTAGGTTGCGACACACGCCCGTTCGATCTCGATCGCCAAATGTTCATCGAGCAGCCACAAGTGTGCTGCTCCGGGCGGCCGCCCGCCAAACGCGCGCGCGAAATGCGGCACGACCCCACGGGTCTTTGGGGCTCGGCGATCATTTCCAGCAGCCGCAGCAATCATTTCGGGGAATTACCGTCGAGAAACGCGTCCGAACGCTGCTGTACGAATTTTACCGAATAGCCATCGCGGGCCGATGACCGTAGATGCGCGAACAGGTTTCACGTTGCAAAAGAGATCTCCGGCCGGCTACTCTACGTCCGTCAGAAACTACCACTGCGTCGGCGGCGAAGGACGGGGGGCGTCGACTGGGAGGGAGGCCACATGAAGGTCATTGTTGTCGACGATCACTATCTGTTCCGGGTTGGGGTCCGGTACGTACTTTCCACCGCGGGCGATCTGACGCTCGCCGGAGAGGCCAGCAACGCAAGCGACGCGCTTCCGATCATCGAGCGCGAGCAGCCAGATGTCGTGTTGATGGACATGTCGTTGCCGGACATGGATGGTGTGGCGGCGACGCGGGAGATTCGGACCGCGTTTCCGCGCACCGCCGTGCTGATCGTCAGTGTTCACGATCAGATCTGCGACGTGCTCGACGCCCTCAAGGCGGGCGCCTCGGGCTACGCGCTCAAGAGCGAGACGAACGAGGTGCTGCTGACGGCAATTCGAACCGTCGGCCGCGGCCAGCGGTATCTGGCACCGCACCTGGTTCCAACCGTGGCACGGTACGAGACCAAGCGCCGGTCGCTCGACGTTCTGGAGATCCTCTCCGAGCGCGAGCGCACGGTGTTCGGCCTGGCGGCCGACAGCCTGGCGGCGCGCGAGATCGCGACCAAGCTGGACATCTCGCGCAAGACCGTCGACACCCACCTGCACCGAATTCACCACAAGCTGGGGCTGCGGAATTCGGTGGAGCTGGCGCGGTTGGCCGCCGGGTTGCGTGTGGTCGGTCCCATCGCCAGCGCGGCGCCGGCCGGCTACGACGGCCTGGGGTCACAGACTGATCCGAGCGTCTGAGCGGCGCGCCCGACGTTTCAAGCTGTCTGCCCAGGCCCGACGACGTGTCGCCCGGTAGGCGGCCTAAGCTCGGTTCGTTTTGGTCAGCACGCTGACCTGAGCGCCGCCGGGGAGTCGACCCGCGGCGGTCACCACGCATGGGGAGAGGTGGACCGCCATCAGCCGTTGGCTGATTCTGGGCGCAATGGATTGCCGTTCGTTGGGGGTGGGGCACATTGCGACGCACGCGAAATCTTGGCGGATGGGGCTTGGGTGGGGGGGAGACAGAAGATGCCCAGATCGACCGGGGTAGAATCGACAGATGACGCCCGTGCGCTAGTCTCCCGAGCGGCTGGATGGCCGTCGCCCGCCACAAATCGTAATAGCAAAACAGGTGACAAGCGTGGGCGACGATCGCAATCTGTTGCGCTGACGGGCTTCGGGTCATGAACAGCTCATCGGCGTCAGCGCAGCTCCGGCTCCCCCGCAACGCGGATCGGCGCGCGTTCCCGGGCGCCGGCCTGCACCATCACCCGCCGCTGGCGCTGCTCCTGGTCGCCCTGGCCTATTACGTCGGCACCCGGGTGGGCTGCCTGCTGGTGTCGCCGTCGATCCCGACGTCGATCGTCTGGCTGCCCAACGCGACGATGTTCGCGGTGTTCCTGCTGGCCCCGCCGCGCGAGTGGTGGGCCTACGTCCTGGCGGTGCTGCCCGCGCACGTCGCCTTCGCCGCCGGTTCCCACATCCCGGTGGCCACGGCGGCGCTGCTGTTCGTGACCAACCTCGGCGACGGGGCGCTCGGGGCCCTGGCGGTGCGGTGGCTGATGGGCGGCGGGCGCACGTTCGAGGGCGTTCGCCGCGTGACCACCTTCATGTTCGTGGCCGTCACGGCGCCCGTGCTGGTCTCGTTGCTCGACGCCGGCGTGATTGTCGCCACGGGGTGGGGGAGCGGCTACTGGACGATCTGGGCGACCCGTTCGCGCTCGAACGCGCTGGTCAATCTCATCTGGGTGCCGGCCGTCGTGCTGACCGCCACCAGCAATATCCGGCGATTGAAGGAGGTGCGGCCAGAGCGCCTGATCGAGGCCGGGCTGCTGGCGTTGACGCTGGTGCTGGCCGGCGCGTTCGCGGCCGCCGTGCGACCGACGACGGCGGGCCGCCTGGCGCTCGTCCTGTGCGCCCCCTTGCCGGTGCTGCTGTGGACGACCTTTCGCTTCGGGATCCGCGAGACCGCCCTGGCGGTCCTCGTCCTGGCCGGCCTGGTGATCTGGAACGCCATCCGTGGGCGGGGACCGTTCGCCGGACCGTCGCCCAGCACCAACGTCACGGCGCTGCAGACCTATCTGGGGGCGCTCTCGGCGCTGTTCGTGCTGATGACCGCCGCCTGGAACGAGCAGGCCGGCGCCGATGCGCGCGTGCGGAACCACGAGGCCCAATACGAGGGGATCTTCGAGTCGATCAGCGAGGGGGTCCTGGTCACCGACCACCGCCATCGGATCGTGACGGCCAACCGGGCGCTCTGCCGGCTGACCGGGTACGAGATCGGAGGCCTCCGGACGCTGCAACCCCGCAACCTGCTGCAGGTGGGCGACCTGCGGCCCATCCACGCGCACCTGGACGGCCTCGGCACGGCAGAGGAGATCGCCATCAGCGGCGTGGGGCATCGGGCCGACGGGACGGAGTTTCCGTTCGACGCGCAGATCCGCCGGGTGGACTACCGCGGCCGCCCGCACCTGCTGTCGATCGTCCGCGAGGTCACGCCGAAGCGCGAGGCCGCGCCCGAGCTGGCCGAGAGCGCGGCGCTGGCCCCGCCGGCTCTGCTCACCCCGATCGAGGTGTTCGACGGCCTTCGATCGACGATCGAGCTTCGCCCCCTTCTGCGCGCGCTGTTGCGGCAGGCCAACGTCCTGGTTCCCCATGCGCACGCCACCGTCTGCTTTCACGCCAAGGAGGGGGATGTCTCCCTGGTGGAGCACTGGGGACCGCTCTCGGCGCGGGCGCTCGATCAGGTGCGGGTGTCGCCGGCGCTGATCGGGAAATGGCCGGTGCTCTTCCCCGAGACGCCGCTCATCGTCGGCGATCTGCAGGCGACGACGGGCGGCGCGGGAGCCGTCCACGCCGCGGTGGCCGACACGTTCGCGCCCATCCTGGGCTTCGCGCGCTCACTGATGATGATCCCGCTCAAGGCCGGCACGCGGCCGGTCGGCATGCTCTGGCTGGCGCGGGAGGGGCCCAATCGGTTCACGCCGCGCGACGCGCAGCTCGGGTGGGTGCTGGCCAACCAGGCCGCGATCGGTCTCGAGAACGCCCGCCTCTACGAGCAGGCGCACGAATCGGCCTCGTTCGAGGAGCGCCAGCGGATGGCGCGGGACCTGCACGACTCCGTCACGCAGTCGCTGAGCGCCATGGCCATGATGGCGGAGGTGTTGCCGGGGACCTTGGACCACAATCCGGAGGTCGGGAGACGGGCGCTGGCGAACTTGCAGCAGATGATCCGCGGGGCGCTGGCCGAGGTTCGCTCGATGCTGGTGGACGTGCACCCGGCGGCTCTGCTGGCGGTGCCGCTGGTCGATCTGCTGACCCAGCTCGCGAACACGGTTCGCGCCCGCCGCGCGATCGCCCTCGATCTCGGCCTCGACCCCGAACTGCTGCTGCCGCCCAGCGTCCACGTGGTCTTCTTCCGCGTGGCGCACGAGGCGCTGAACAACGTGGCGAAGCACGCCGGCGCCGCCAACGCCAAGCTGGTCTTGCGGCGGACCGGCGACGGCGCCGCGCTCTCGATCAGCGACGACGGCATCGGCTTCACCGATGTCGAGCCGACGTTCCGTCACCTCGGCATCCGCATCATGCACGAGCGGGCGGCGTCAGTCGGCGCCACCGTGCGGATCGACAGCGCCCCCAACCGGGGCACGACCGTCTCACTGGAGTGGAAGGGGTCCACGGAGGCCTGACGCGACATCTGCCGCGGCGAACGCGGGGCGCCCCGAAGAGCGCCCCGCCGTCGCAAGCCGACCTCACTTGGCGGTCGGACGGATCGAGGCCGCCACGGCCTCGGTGTACGTGAACTGCACCACCTGGCCGGGCTTCACCGACGGCAGCTTCTGCTGCAGCGCCGAGTCGGCCACATAGATGGTCCGCACGTTCCCCTTCGGCCCCTTGATGGTCACGGTGTTCGCGCTCGGATCGACGCTCACCACCTCGGCCGAGACGTTGAGCTCGCGTCCGCGAACGCCGCCGCCGATGTCGACCGCCCGCCCCTTGCGTTCGGTCATACTCGGCTTCGAGCCCGAGGGGGCCATCGAGACGGCCAGCGACTCGTAGTAATCGACGTCGACCTTGTCGCCCACCTTCAGCGTGTCGAATTGCTTCACGGCATCGGGCACCTGGATCGACATCTCCTCGCCCTGATCGTTCTTCACCGTGACGGAACGCGTGCTGCGGTTGATGGCCGTGACGCTGGCCGAGGTGTGAATGAGCTGCGTCCGGGTCTGGCCGTTGGCGGTGTTGGTCTCCGACTCCTCGGCCGCCGGAGCCGCCTTCGCCACCCCCGCCAGCGACAGCATCCCGCCCGCCACACCAGCCAGAACGAAGTTCCACTTGCTCGTACGCTTCGTCATTGCATTCCTCACTTTCGTGGTCGTTTTCTTACGGACTAAGCTCGCTATGTCTGCCACTGAAGGTGGGGTCGCGGCGGCGCCTCTGCCCGGGCCGCCCCCGTCGGGGAACGGATGAATCCCAACCTCGAGCCGCGAAAGCGCTGGAGAACGCGGCGCCGCCCAATGCGGCTGGCGCCCCATGTCGAGCGGGCGCCCGGGTGGCCACATTGTGGGCGATGAGGTGCACATGAGCCGCGAGCCGCGCCGGATCCGAGAGCGCGAACGCATGGAAGAGGCGCGGGCCGGCGTGCAGCCCTGGAAGAAATGGGGCCCGTATCTGAGCGAGCGACAGTGGGGGACGGTGCGTGAGAACCTGAACCCCGAGATCGAGGCCTGGAACGATCTCACCCACGATCAGGCGCGCTCGCGCGCCTATCGCAACGGCGAGGACGGCCTGGCGGGGTTCTGCGACGACCGGATGCTGCTCTGCTTCTCGCTCGCGCTCTGGAACGGCAAGGATCCGATCCTGAAGGAGCGTCTGTTCGGCCTCACCAACCGCGAGGGAAACCACGGCGAGGACGTGAAGGAGTCCTACTTCTATCTCGACAGCACGCCGACCCACTCGTACGCGAAGATGCTCTACAAGTATCCGCAGGCCGCGTACCCGTACGACGCGCTGATCAGCGAGAACCGGCGACGCACGCGCGAGCAGCTGGAGTACGAGCTGATCGACACCGGCGTGTTCGACGGTGATCGCTACTGGGACGTGTTCGTCGAGTTCGCCAAGTCGGCGCCCGAGGACGTCCTGGTGAAGATCACCGCGTTCAACCGGGGGCCCGAGGCCGCCACGCTGCACGTGCTGCCGCAGTTCCTGTTCCGCAACACCTGGATCGGCAAGCCCGACGCGCACCGGCCCGAGCTGGTGGCGCTGGAGCCGCCGGCCCGAACGGTCGTCCTGGCCCGCCACGCCGATCTCGGGCTGCACCACATCTATTGTCAGGACCCGCTCGAGATCCTGTTCACCGACAACGAGACCAACCACTACCGCCTGTGGGGACAGGCGAACCCCACGATGTACCAGAAGGACGGCATCAACGACCACGTCGTCCAGGGCCGCCCGGGGGCGGTCAACCCGGACAGGCGCGGGACCAAGATGGCCGCGCACCACGTGGTGACGGTGGCGCCCGGCCAGAGCGCGTCCGTCCAGCTGCGCTTTGGCCTGGTGGCGCCGGCCGCCAGCGAGAATCCGTTCGGCGCCACGTTCGCCGAGGCGCTGGCGGCGCGCAAGCGCGAGGCCGACGACTTCTACGCCGACCTCGTCCCGCCGGCGCTGAGCGCCGACGCGGCCAACGTCGCGCGCCAGAGCTGCGCCGGGTTGCTGTGGACCAAGCAGGCGTATGTCTATGACGTGGAGAGCTGGCTGGGCGGTCAGGGGAGCCAGGGCGGCGACCGCGCGCTGGGACACCGCAACGCCAACTGGATGCACCTCTACGGCGCCGACATCATCTCCATGCCGGACAAGTGGGAGTACCCCTGGTTCGCGGCGTGGGACCTGGCCTTTCACGCGCTGGCGTTTGCGCCGCTGGATCCCGACTTCGCCTGGCGGCAGCTGGACCTGATGCTGACCGAGCGCTACCAGCACCCGAACGGCCAGATCCCCGCTTACGAATGGAACTTCGACGACGCCAACCCACCCGTGCACGCCTGGGCCACTCTGTTCTACTACCGGTTGAACCGCAGCACGCTGGGGGACGACGCGACGCTGTTCTTGAAGCGGTCGTTCCACATGCTGACCGCGAACTTCATGTGGTGGGTGAATCGCAAGGACCGCGACGGTCACAACCTGTTCGAGGGCGGGTTCCTGGGGCTCGACAACATCGGGGTGTTCGATCGCAGCGCGCCGCTGCCGACCGGCGGCTACCTGGAGCAGGCCGACGGGACGGCCTGGATGGCGTTCTTCGCCCAGAACATGCTCGACATCTCGCTGGAGCTGGCGCTCGTCGATCCGTCGTACGAGGACGTGGCGATCAAGTTCTACGAGGAGGTCATCCGCATCACCTACGCGATCAGCCGCGACACCGATCGCGACGCCATGTGGGACGAGGAGGACGGCTTCTTCTACGACGTCCTGCGCGTCCCCGGCCAGTGGGCGACGCGCCTCAAGGTTCGATCGCTGGTCGGCCTGCTGCCGCTCTGCGCGGTGACCGTCTACCACCGCGACGTCCTCACGCGCCTGCCCCGTTTCGTCGAGCGCGTCCGCTGGTTCAACCACAACCGCGCCGATCTGCTGCGCGGAATCCACCAGCCGGGGCAACCGGGCGTCTCCGGGCGCTTCCTGCTGTCGCTGCTGGACGAGGAGAAACTGCACCGGGTGCTGGCGCGGATGCTCGATCCCCAGGAGTTCCTGAGCGATCACGGCATCCGCTCGCTGTCGCGCTACCACCTCGAGCATCCGTACGTCTTCCGCGCCGGCCAGCGCGAGTACCGCGTGCAGTACACGGCCGCCGAATCGGACAACGGCATGTTCGGCGGCAACTCGAACTGGCGCGGCCCCATCTGGGCGCCCACCAATGCCCTCATCATCCGGGCGCTGCTCAACTACTACAGCTACTACGGCGACGAATTCCGCGTGGAGTGCCCGACCGGCTCCGGCCAGTACCTGACCCTCTACGGTGTCGCGCTGGAGCTGTCGAATCGCATGTCATCGCTGTTCCTGCGCAACCACGAGGGGCTGCGCCCGGTCTACGGCGGCCAGCGCAAGTTCAGCGAGGACCCGCACTTTCGCGACTACGTCCTCTTCTACGAGTACTTCCATGGTGACAACGGCGCCGGTCTCGGCGCGAGCCACCAGACCGGCTGGACCGCGATCATCCCCGCGCTCATGAACCTGTTCGCCAAGCTGACGCCGGAGATGATCCTGGCGTCGGAGCAGGTGGTCACCGAGCTTGGGCGGCACACGACGGTCATCGCGCCGGGCGCATCCCCTTGAACCGCGGGCCCGGCGTCGGGGTTTCAGATCACGCGGTCGAGCTGCGCTTCGATCGCCGACTTCGGGAGGGCGCCGCGGAGCTGGGTGACCTCGAGCGGGCCGCGGAAGACGATCATCGTGGGGATGGCCTGGACGGCGAAGCGGGCGGCGGTGTGGGGGTTTTCGTCGACGTTGAGCTTGGCGATCTTGACCCTGCCGGCGCGCTCGCCGGCCAGCGCGTCGAGGACGGGGGCGACGGCGCGGCAGGGGCCGCACCAGGGGGCCCAGAAGTCGACCAGGACCGGAAGCGGCGAATCCTCGACCACCGCCTTCCAGGTCGCGTCGGTGACGGTCACCGGCTTGCGCGGAAAGATCTTCTGCTTGCAGTGACCACAGGTCGGGTCGTCCTGCACCCGGGCCCGCAGGATGCGGTTCGGCTTGCCGCACGCGCTGCAGGCGTAGACGACCGACGGCTCTCCACCGTTTTCCATGTCGTCTTGCTTAAGCACACGGCGCGCGCGGTCAAGCCGCGCGCCGTGGCCACGACAGAGCGGCGGCCTAGTTGATGATGATGGGCGGCGGCGGCGGAACCGGCGGCGGCAGCGGCGGCGGCTGGGAGACCGACGGGGGCGGCGAGGTGGGTGTCCCCGGCGGCGGCACCACCGGCGGCTGCGGCATGCTGGTGTCGGGCTGGATGCAGGCCGACAGATCGAAGAACAGGAACTCCACCGCCTTGGCCTGGCCTGACAGGCTGGTCACCTTGCAGCCGTTCGGGAACTGATACTTGGGATCGGAGTCGTCGCCGCTGCCGCCCCCCGGCGGCGGCGCGTTCTTGACGTGGATGTCGGTCAGGACGACGCGCCCGCACTGGTTGTCGGTCGTCGCCTCGACCGGGGTGTTGATCGTCAGGTACTGGACCGACCTCTGGATGGAACCGCTGGCCGGGATGTAAAGCCACTGCTGCGAGGTCGGCGGCGTGGTCGATTCGACGGAGTGCTGGCTGCCGTAGAGGGCGATCGATCCGGGCGTGGTCGTCGCGCCGGTGTTCGTCATCCACTGGCCGAACGCCGCGCCCTTGGGGAACGTGGTGTCGATCGTCGCGGTCACGCTCATCGGCGGCTTCGGGAAATCGTTCTGGGCGCCCAGATAGACCGCGGTCGTCGGCCAGGGCGTCGGTCCGTTGCGCAACCAGTAGAAGTGCAGATGGTCGTTGAAGATGCGGCCGCCGGCATCGGCGTAGCGCTTGATGTTGTTGATGTAGGGCTTCTTGGCGTCGGGGTACTGACCACCCTCGCAGGAGTGGATGAGGATGTCGTAGCCGAGCATCTTGTCGACGTTCGACCAGAGCGTCTGCGCATCCGGAAACGCCGCCCCCCCGAGCGCGGTCGAGAAGGTCGCCGTCCCCTGCCCCATCCCCACGCCGTCGCCCCCGACGAAGAGGTTCACGCGCCCGTTACCCGCGTCGGTGGTGAACTCCGAGTCCGCGATGCCGACCTCGCGCAGGAAGCACTCGAGCGCGTCCGACCCGCCCGTCGTGACGGCGATCTTCGGCATGTGCCCTTCCGACTGGGTCCTGGGCAGGCGGGTCAGGTTCACGTCGGTGATCGGGTTGTCGACGCAGGAGGTGACGGTGGGGATGGCGACCTGGCGCCGCCATTTGCCGACCTGCATGACCAGCGGGATGTTCGTGCCCGACGGAACCCCGGTCAGCTTGAACTTCCCGCTGGCGTCGGTGAGCGCGGCCGCGATCGGCTGTCCGGAGACCTGGGCGTTGCACTTGTCGCAGGAGACGCCCTCCGGGATGGCGTCCACCGCGGCGTTCGGAACGTACACGGTGACGTTGTAGAGCGGCACCTTGCCGGCGGGGTCGTAGACGGTCCCCGACAGCGAGGTGGTGGCGGTGCCGGTGCAGGTCGCCACGTTGCACTGCAGGTTCGTGCAGCCGCCGGCGCCGGTCGAGCCCGGACAGACGTTGGGCGTCCCGCCGCCGCCGCAGGTCATCCCGTTCGCGCAAGTGCCGCAGGTCAGGATACCGCCGCAGCCGTCGCCGATCGTCCCGCAGTACTGGCCGCCGGTCGGGGTGCAGGTGACCGGCTTGCAGTTCGGATCGACGCACAGGTTCGCCACGCCGCCCGAGCCGCAGGTCATGCCGCCGGCACAATTACCGCAGTCGAGCGATCCGCCGCAGCCGTCGCCGATCATCCCGCAGTAGCTGGTCCCCGACGCCGGGTTGCAGGTCAGCGGCACGCAACCGGGCGAGGCGCAGATACCGGCGTTGCAGGTCTCGCTGCCCGAGCACCCGTTGCAGGTCAGCGTGCGGCCGCAGCCGTCGCCGATCATCCCGCAGTAGTCCCCGCAGGCGATGGCGGGACAGCTGGAGTCGCCGACGCAGATCCCGTCCTGACAGGCGTAGCCGGTCGGACAGCTGCCGCAGTCGAGCTTGCCGCCCAGACAGCCGTTGCCGATCGTGCCGCAGTAGGTCCCGCCGGGGGGATTGCAGGTGACCGTCGGAACACAGGCGCCGCCCGCGCCACCGGTCCCGACCACCGGCGAGCCACCGGCGCCGGTCGCGCCGCCGGTCCCGGTTGCGTTGCCGCTGCCGCCGCTGGCGTGCGCGCCCCCGACCCCCGTCGTGGCGCCGGCGTCGTGGCCGCCGGCTTGTTGTTTCACGCCGGCGCAGGCGGCCAGTGCCCCCGCCCACAGAGCCAACACCAGGACAGATCGACGGGCACGCGGGGGGGCCATCCTAGGGGAGGTGTCCGAGCCCCCTCGGCACGGCTCGCGACCGGTCAGGGTTGGGGGTGCACGGCCGCGCCCGCCTGCGAAGACCATGCGATTTCGCCATGTTGGAAGCGCGAAACGCGGCCGCCCCCGGGGACCGCCGCCTCGTCGGCCACCGGGTAGCCGAGCGGGCCGCCAGGCCCCCCTCCAGCCAGCCAGGCGTCCCGGATCTCGCCGGTCACGACGTGCGCGCCGGTGGCCAGCGACCAGTAGATCGAGGATTCGAACGGCGTTCCCAGCCCCGACCAGGGCCGGTGTCCCGGCGCGGGCGGCGCCCCGGCGACCGCCTGGCGCGCGGCGATCGTCGCCGGGACCGCGCCGATCACGACGCCGTGAAAGTCCTGCGCCCAGCCGCCGGCGGCATCCTGGATCGGCCGTGCGTCCGAGGTCGCCCGACCGAGATAGCCGGTCTCGCCGCCGGCCAGTCGATACTTCTCGTCGACGGCGGCGCGCCCCGAAACAGGTGGCGGCGTCCAAGGCGCCGGGCGGACCAGCGCGGCCAGGCGATCGACGACGCGGCGCCAGCCCGAGCGCGCCGGGGCGGCCGCCCGCGGGCCATAGACCACGACCTTGCCCGACAGCGTGGCGCGGATGACCCGCCCGTCGGCGATCGTCGGCGGCGTGAACTTGGCGAACAGGTAGCCGCCGTCGTCGTGCCACAGCTCGCGCAGCGTGCGCGCGTCGAACGCCGCCAGGCGGCCGGGGACGTTCTGCCACTGGCCGTCGCCCAGCGGATACGAGACCCACAGGATGGCGTCGCGATCGCCGTCTGCCGACAGCGAGCTGAAGCCGCCCGCCATCCCCTCGACCGCCCGCACCGTCGAGATCGCGAACGGCTTCTCGCTCAGACGGCCGCTCCTCTCGTCGTAACGGAACGCCTTCAGGTAGTCGCGACCGGCCATCTGATAGACCAGCCCGTAGTCGGGGCCGGCGTGGCGCCAAAACACGGGCCCGCCGTTGACGTTGGGGCCACAGTCCTCACCGTCCTGATAGCGCTCGGGCGCCACGTAGCAGCCCGGATCGGTCGCGGTGTCGCAGTTGGTCGGGAACGCCGAGCGCGCCAGCGTCGGGCAGGGGGGCGCCGTCGGGTCGCCGTGGTACGAGTTCGCGAACGCCTGGAAGCCTTCGCGCGGGTCGGTGGAGGTCGGACCGGACTGGACCGGCGCCAGCGTGTCGGCGTCGAGCAGGTCGTAGCGCCCCTCCTTGCCGCCGCCGAGCAGCCGCCCGGGCGGCAGCCAGAGCGGGCTCCCCGAACCGAGATCGACGTCGGCGCGATCGAGCGCCAGGTGGTTGTACGGCTGGCGCGCCGCCGCCAGCGCCAGCCCCGGCGGACCCGCCAGCGTCCGGAGCGCGACGAAGGCGTTGCCCAGCCGCCCCGGCCCGTTGCCGGTCTCGAAGAACAGGCGGTCGCCCGCGCCGACCAAACCACCGCCCCCCTGCCAGATCCCCGCGTGCCCGTCGTCGGGGCTGGTGCAGAACACGGCGGCCTGGGTCAGATCGGCGGCGCGGTAGCCGAGCACCCACCCGCGATAGGCCGTCCCGTCGGGGCAGTCGCGATCGCAGGACAGGCTGCCGAACGCGACATAGACGATCCCGTTCTGGAGCAACAGCGCCGGCCGGTTGCGCTGGCAGTCGGCCGAGAAGGTCACCTCGGGCGCGCCCGGCGCCGCGGCGGCGATCCGGACGGGCGGCGAACGGTCACGCAGGCCCGCCGTCAGATCGAGCGCGTGCAGGTAGTACTGGTGGTCGTCGGCGTTGCGGGCGACGGCGAACAGCGTGGCGGTCGCGGGGTCGATCACCGGCGTGCTGGTGATCCCCACGCGCTTCGACGGCGTCTCGCCGCACACCGCGGGTTGCGCGCGCCCCGTCGGCTGCAGCCGGCGCGCGGCCAGCGGCGGCGTGGCCGGATTGGGGCTGTCGTCGTCCAGATCGAAGGCGTAGACCCAGTTCGTCTCCGTCGTCACGATCACGAGATCGCGCCGATCGACGCCCACGCCGCGCACGAACAGCGGTTGCGCGACGATGCCCCCCTCGACGTTGCGGTCGTAGAGGCGGCCGAAGGACTGCGGGGTCAGCAGGTCCGGTTTCAGGCGCGTCTCGGCCAGCGTCGCGCCGGAGCGGGCCGCGTCGTCGTGCGCGGTCAGGACGTCAGCGCCGGTCCCGCCGCCGCGCCGGGGCGCCCCGCAGCCGGCCAGCGCGATCGCCAGCCAGCAGCCGGCGGCCGCGTCGATGAACCTCACCGTCGGGCGGCGCATGCGATCTCCGCCGGACACCTTAGCCCGCCTCGGCGGCCGTTTGAACAAGCGCTACTGGTACCCGGCGGCCTGCAGGCGGAACATGCGCGCGTAGCGCCGGTCGGCGGCGACCAGCTGGGCGTGGCTGCCGTCCTCGACGACCCGGCCCCCCTCCAGCACCAGGATCCGGTCGGCCATCCGAACCGTCGGGAACCGGTGCGAGATCAAGATCGTCGTGCGCCCGGCCGCCAGCGCGCGAAACCGCTGGAAGACGGCGTGCTCGGCCTCGGCGTCCAGCGCGGCCGTGGGCTCGTCGAGGATCAAGATGTCGGCCTCCTCGCGCATGAAGGCGCGCGCCAGCGCCACCTTCTGCCACTGCCCACCGGACAGCTCGACGCCGCCCGCGAACCAGCGCCCGAGCTGGGTCTCCAACCCCGACGGCAGCGTCGCCAGGAGATCCTTGGCGCCCCCGCGGTCGACCGCGCGCCCGACGCGCAGCTCGTCGCCCGCGTGGTCGACGCTGCCGAAGGCCACGTTCTCACGCAGGGCCAGTTGATACTCGTTGAAGTCCTGGAAGATGACGCCGATCCGCTGCCGCAGCGTCGCCTCGTCCCAGCTGCGCAGGTCTCGCCCGTCCAGCAGGACGCTTCCCTCCGTCGGCTGATACAGGTTCGCCAGCAGCTTGATGAAGGTCGTCTTGCCGGCGCCGTTCTCGCCGACCAGCGCCAGGCTCTGCCCCTTGGGAATGAAGACGTTGACGTCGCGCAACGCCCAGCGCGCCTCACCGCCGTCGCCGGGCCGGCCGGGATAGCGGAAGCCCACCCCCTGGAAGCGAATCCCCTCCTCGGCACGCACCATCGCCAGCGGCCCGGTGGACGGGCGCGCATCGGTGGGGATGGCGAAGAAGTCGAACAGGTTCGCCATGTAGAGCGTGTCCTCGTACATGCCGCCCAGCGCCGACAGGACCGCCTGAAAGCTTTGCTGTCCCTGGCGGAACGCCACCAGCGCCAGCGTCATGTCGCCCAGCGACAGCCGCCCGCGCACGGTCGCCGCCACGATCAGCGCGTACGATCCGTAGAACACCCCCGTGCTGAGCAGCGACAGCGCGTAGCCCCACCCGGCGCGCTGGATGGCCAGCCGCCGATCGTCGCCGAAGAACGACTCCGCCAGCCGCTTGTACCGCTCGAGCAGCAGCGGCCCCAGCCCGAACAGCTTCACCTCCTTGGCGTGCTCGTCGTTGGCCAGCACGTACTCGAGGTAGGTGAGCCGGCGCGAGTCGGGCGAGCGCCAGTTGCGCAGCCGAAACGCCGCGCCCGAGAAGCGCGCCTCGGCCAGAAAAGCCGGGATGGTCGCCGCCAGCACGCCGATCGCGATCCAGCCCGAGAAGCGAATCAACAGCGCCGCGTACCCCGCCAGCGTCAGCGCGTTGCGGACGACCTGGAAGTTGCTCTGGATGAGCGACAGCGGGCGCGTGGAGGCCTCGCGGCGGGCGCGCGTCAGCCTGTCGTAGAACTCCGGATCTTCGAAGTGCGCCAGCTCCAGCCGCCGCGCCTTCTCCAGGATCTCGACGTTGAGGTCGATGCCGAGGCGCAGGCCGACGAGCTGCCGCACCAGCCCCAGCACCCGCTCGGCGCCGGCCATCGCCACCACCGCCCCGAGCTCGATCCCGACCAGCCGGACGGCGCGCACCAGCGCGGCGTGGCGCGCCAGGTCCGGCGCCGCGCCGCGCGCCGCGATGACCGCGTCGATGATCAGCTTGCCGACGTAGGCCACGAACGGCGGCAGCGCCGCCGCGCCGATCGTGAAGACGATCAGCACCACCATCCCCGCGGGGGCCGAGCGCCAGACCAGGCGCATCGCCTGCGCCGAGTGGTGGACGCTCGCCTTCAGGCGCGCGGCGAGCGGGACGGCCGGCGCGGGCAGCGTGGGGGGCGGAACGGACATCGGCCGTTCAGGGTAGCGCGCGGATCCGGCCCGCGCCCGGGGCGAAGACTCAGGGGCGAGCGACCAGGAAGGCGTCCAGCCCCGCCCACTCCTGCTCGGTCAGTCGGGTCCGCTTCCGGTGGATCCGCAGCTCGCTGGCCAGGCGATCGGAGGGCTCGCTGCCCGGCGCCACGGGACGGTGGCAGGCGCCGCAGTGGCTCTGGTAGACGGCCACGATGTGCTGCTGCTCGGGCGTCGCCGCCACCGCCTGCACGGGCGCGCTGCTGGCCGGCGCGCCCGACGCCGTCCCCGGCGTGCTGCAGCCGACCGAGCCCACGGCGCCACCGACGCCCCCCCAGACGAGGAGCGCGCGGAGCAAACGCGTCGCGGGCGAAGTCGAGAGCATGGCCAGCCGCAGCCCTAACCGATACCGTTTTTGATATTCATTTTCAACCCCGATCGCAAGCGGGGGCTGCGCGGCCGTTCAGGTATCAGCGCCCCCTGCGCGACCCAGCTGGGCGCGATCAGCGACGATGTCCACGGTCAGGCGCCGTGTCGTCAGAACCGTGTCGGTCACCGCAGGCGAAACGAGCGCGCGAGGCAACCAAGGACGCGCGTTCAACATTCACTAAATGAAGGGGGGTGCGCGCCCACACGCGTCGCTTGTGCGCGCCGGCGTTCACACAAAAAGCGACGCGAAGAAAGAAAATTTTTCGACGTCGTCCGTTGACAAACCCTTGTTTGCAATCAAGTTCTGCGCCTACTATCCGCGCCGATGACGATTCAGACCTTGATCGAGGATTTCGCAAATCAACTGAGCGCGCTGATGGAGCGTGAGGCGCTGGACCGCGCCCGCGTCGCCGTCGAGGGCGCGCTCGGCGGCGGCAAGCGCAAACCGGGCCGTCCGCCCAAGGCGCTGGGTCTGGCCGCCAGCCTGCGCCTCGCCAGCTTCGCAAACGGCAAACGACCTCGCCGCAAAGGCCCCAAGCAGCTCTGCCCCGTTCCCGGATGTAAGAACCCGGCGGCGCCGGTTTTCGGAATGGTCTGCGCCAAACACAAGGACGTTCCCAAAGCGCAAATCAAGAAGTACCGCGAAGCCCGCCGCGCCAAGAAGCAGAAGGCCGCCGCCTAGCGCGCCGCTGGCCGCGATGGCCGCGGATTCGCGTTGCGACAGGATGGGCGTTGCCCAGCCGAGCGCAGCGCGGGAGGTTCGGACCCCGTTCGCGGGTTCCGAGGTACGGTTGGCAAGGCGCCTGTGTTTGATCGCGGCGATCGCCGCGTGCGGTTGCCGCGCCGGTGTGGCGCCGCGCGGGCCGGCTGGTGCGCCCGCGCCGCCGGCCGCCGTCGCGCGCTACGCCAAGGTCGAGCTGGCGCTTCCTCGCCAGTCGCTGAACGGCGGCGGGGAAGATCCGTTTGTCGAGGTCTCGCCCCCCCTCGGGGACCACCACGCGCGTGTTCGGCTTTCTGGCGGGAGATCGCTGGACGTTCCGGTTCGCGCCGGCCGAGCTGGGCGCCTACCGCTTCACGGTGCGCGGCCGGGACGGCGCGATTGCGCGCGCGGGTCAGTTTCAGTCGGTCGCCGGAACCGATCGCGGTCCCGTGCGCATCGACCCCCGTGATCCCCACCGCCTGCGGTTTCAGGACGGCACGCCGTTCTTCATATTGGGCGAGAACCGGATCAATATTTACGACCCCAGCTGGAATTACGGGCACCTGAAGGCGGCCGATTATGTGGCCGCGATGGCCCAAAATGGAATGACCACGCTGCGCCTGTTCATTGTGGCGGCGTGCAAACCCAAGCAACCTCCCGCCCGCGTCCGGCTCGGCTGCGTCGAGCCGCGGATGGGTCAATTCGACGACGGCGTGGCCCGTGATCTCGACGGCATCTTCGACGCGGCCGAAACGCACGGAATCTACGTTGTGCTGACCGCGTTCGCAATTGGCTTTTCGCCTGGCGATTCTTGGAAGGACTGGAAAGACAATCTGTACAACGCCGTCAACGGAGGGACGGCGGCCACCAACCGCGAGGTCTTCACCCGCGACGATTTACGTGAGGCCGCCAAACGTAAGCTTCGTTATCTCTCTGCGCGCTACGGCTACTCGAGCCACCTCCTGGCGATCGATCTCCTGAACGAGCCCGAGTGGGACGGGCAGATCGCCGAACGCGACTGGATCCCGTGGGCCGAGGATCTGGCGCGGCACTGGAAGGCGCGCCATCGGGTCGCCCACCTGATCACGGTCGGCTCTTTCGGCCTCTCTCCCACCGGCGCCGGCCACGAACGCCCGCTCTACGCCGCGCCGGAGATCGATCTCGTGCAGTGGCACCTCTACGGCGTGCACGATCCGCGCGCCAACGCCGAGGAGATGCTCCGCCGCGTGCGCGAGACCTGGGGCGCGGCCAAGCCGATCTTTTGCGGCGAGTTCGCCTACGGCGGCGAGGATCCGGCGCTGTATGACCACACCCACGACGGGATCTGGGCCGCCGTCTTCTCGGGCGCGGGCGCCCTCGCCCACTCGGCGCCGCCGTTCCACCTCGACTCCGACGAGCCGATGACGCCTGCCCGCGGCCGCCACTTCCGCGTCCTGGCCGACTTCCTGCGCGCGCTGGGCCCGGACGCGGGCCTCGAGCCCGATCCCACCGCCGCCGCGGCGCCCGACAGCGCGCGTGTGCTGGCGCTGGGGCACGGCGACGCGCGCGCCGTCTGGCTGCTCGGCCCGGCCATCGGCTACGGGCAGCCGGTGGCCGGCGCGACCGTCACGTTGAGCGGCGTCCCGGCCGGCCGGTACACGATCGCCTGGCGGGACGACGTCACCGGGCGACCGATCGCCGCCGAGACCGCCGTCTCCGTCGACGACCGCCTCGTGCTGCACGCGCCGACGTTCACCCGACACGTCGCCGCGCGCGTCCAGCGCGCGCCTTGACGTGTTAGGGTCGCGGCGATGCCCCCCCGACGGAAGCGGCCGATCCTGCGCGGCGGCGCCGTCGCCGCCGGCGCGCTGTTGCCCCTGACCTTGTCCGCCGCCGTGCCCGCACGCGCCGCCACGCCCCAGCCAACCGCCGCGGAGATCGACAGCCGGGCCGAGGGCCTGCTGGCTCAGATGACGCTGGACGAGAAGCTCGACTACATCGGCGGCGCGGCGTCGTTCTACGTGCGCGCGATCCCGCGGCTGGGCTTGCCGGCCTTCCGCATGGCCGACGGGCCATTCGGCGTCCGCAACGCCGGTCCGTCGACCGCCTACCCCGCCGGCATCAACCTGGCCGCCACCTGGGACGTCGACCTGGCGGCCCGCGTCGGCGCCCAGATCGGGCGCGACGCGCGCGCGCGCGGCGTCCACGTGATGCTGGCCCCGGGCGTGAACATCTACCGCGCGCCGACGTGCGGCCGAAACTTCGAGTACTTCGGCGAAGACCCCTTCCTCGCGGCGCGGATGGCCGTCGCCTACATCGAGGGGATGCAGGGTGAAGGGGTCAGCGCGACGGTCAAGCACTTCCTGGCCAACAACTCCGAGGTCGACCGCCACCACACCAGCTCGGACATCGACGCCCGCACGATGCGCGAGATCTACCTGCCGGCGTTCGAGGCGGCGATCAAGGAGGCGCACGTCGGCGCCCTCATGACGTCCTACAACCTGGTCAACGGCCTCCACATGACCGAGAACGCCGACCTCGTCGATCGGCTGGTCAAGAAGGAGTGGGCCTTCGACGGGATCGTGAGGTCGGACTGGGCCGCCACCTACGACGGCGTCGCCGCCGCGAACGCCGGCCTCGACCTGGAGATGCCGGCGGGGACGTTCATGAACCGCGCGACGCTGCTGCCGGCGATCAAGGCCGGCCAGGTCGCCCCGGCGACGATCGACGACAAGGTCCGGCGCATCTTGCGCACGGCCGTCCGGTTTGGCTGGCTCGATCGCCCGGTCACCGAGCCGGCGCTCCCGCTCTTCAGCGAGTCGGGGCGCGCCACCGCGCTGGACGCCGCGCGCGGCGGTCTGGTGTTGCTGAAGAACGACGGCGCCTTGCTGCCGCTCGATCGGAAGAGGCTGAAGACGGTGGCGCTGATCGGCCCCAACGCCTACCCGGCGGTGCCGGTCGGCGGCGGCAGCGCCCAGGTCCGCCCGCTGGCCGCCGTCAGCTTCGTGCAGGGGCTGGCGGACGCGCTGCGCGGCTCGGCGACCGTGCTGGTCCACCACGGCGTGCCGACGCTGGCGGAGATCTTCGACGCGACCGAGTTCGTCACCGCGCCGAGCGGCGGTCAGCCCGGGCTCAAGGGCGAATACTTCGACGATCCCTCGCTGCGGGGCGCCCCGGCGCTGACGCGGGTCGATCCGCACGTCGACTTCGCCTGGGACAAGCCGAACTTCTGGCCCACCGGCGCGCGCAAGCAGTCGTCGGCGCGCTGGACCGGTGCCTTCGTCCCCAAGACCTCCGGCGACTACCACTTCGCCGCCTTCAGCTACGGGCTGGACGAGTACCGCCTGTACGTCGACGGCAAGCTGATCCTCGATCGCGCGCGTGGCCCGCAGCCGATCACGGTCGCCACGCTGCCGCTACAGGCGGGCAAAGCGGTCGCGATTCGCTTCGAATACCTGCACGGCGATCACCACGCCCGCGTCGGGCTGGGGGTCGTGCGCGCCGACGCCCTGGTCGATCCCGCGGTGAAGGAGCTGGCGGCGCGCGCGGACGTGGTCGTGGTGGCGGCCGGCTTCGAGCCGATGACCGAGAGCGAAGGCTACGACCGGACGTTCCAGCTTCCGCTGGGACAGGACGAGCTGATCGCCGCCGTGCGCGCGGCCAACAAGAACGTGGTCGTGGCGCTCACCTCGGGGGGCGGCGTCGACATGCGCCGCTTCGTCGACAGCGTCCCGGCCGTCATCGAAACCTGGTACCCGGGCCAGGAGGGGGGAACCGCGCTGGCCGAGGCGTTGCTCGGCGACGTGAACCCCTCGGGCAAGCTGCCGGTGACGTTCGAGCGCCGCTTCGAGGACGGGGCCGCCGCCGGCAGCTATTACCCCGACGCGAACAAGCACATCGCCTACCGCGAGGGGGTGTTCCTGGGGTACCGCCACTTCGATCAGTCGGGCAGCAAGCCGCTGTTCCCGTTCGGGCACGGACTCTCGTATACGCGCTTCAAGTTTGCGGGCCTGGCGGTCAAACCGGCGACCACCGCGGGCGACGCGCCGGTCGTCGTCACGTTCGACGTCACGAACGCCGGCAAGCGACGGGGCGCCACGGTGGCGCAGCTGTACGTGGGCGATCGCCACGCGCCTGTCCCGCGCCCACCCAAGGAGCTGAAGGGGTTCGCCAAGGTCGACCTGGCGCCGGGGCAAACGAAGCGCGTGCGCCTCACCCTCGATCGGCGCGCCTTCTCATACTTCGACGCGGGTGCCGGACAATGGCGGGCCGCGCCGGGGACGTTCGACCTGCTGGTCGGATCGTCGTCGCAGCAGATCGAGCTGACCGGTCAGGTCACGCTGCGCTGAGCGCCGCGATCGCGACGCTGGGAGTCCCCCCGCGGGCAAATTGCGCCTGTCTTTTTCGGACGTCCCGGTCAGCGACAGGCTTATGTCTCGATAAATATGTTCAGCTAAAATACGTTTTTATTAAAGATGAACATATAACGCCCGATGTACCCTGGGGTTCGGCGCATCGCGCCGCGAAATTCGGGAGGGGGTCGACCGTTCTAAATGTCAGCCATGGATGAGTCGGAGCCGGGGGACACCGCGATCGCGCCCAAGGGGGCGCGGGCGCGGGTCGTGCGTCGCACGGTCCCCTTCGTCCACCTGCCGACGTGGAGCCGGCTGCACGTCGCCGCGCGGCAGTGGTCGCCGGCCGGGAACGGCGGCGACTTCTTCGAGGTGATCCAGCAGCGCGACGGGCGGGTCACCGCCTTCATCGCCGACGTCTGCGGCAACGGACCCAGCGCGGCCGGCCCGGTCTCGCGCCTGCGCTGGATCCTGCGGCTGGCGATCGCGCGCGGCGCGGCCCCCGGTGCCGTGCTGGCCGCGCTGAACGACTGGCTGGTCCAGGAACGCACGGACGATCGGTTCGTGACCGGCGTCTGCGTGCGGGTCGACCCGATGACCGGCGACGCGCGCATCGCCAGCGCGGGCCACCTGGGCCCGTTCGTGAAGCGCGCCGCCGGCTATGCCGAGGATCTTTTCCCTTCCGTCGGGCTGGCGATGGGGATCCTGCCCGGGCAGCGCTACCGCGAGACGCCCGTCTCCCTGGCGCCCGACGACGCCGTCGTGCTGGTCACCGACGGCATCACCGATCCGCTGGCGGCGACCGGCGATCCGCTGGGCGAGCGGGGCCTGGTCACGCAGCTCGCCCGCGCCGGCCACGGTTCGGAGAACATCTGCGCGGCGCTGGGCTCCGACGTGCGGGCCACCGAAGACGCGACCGTCCTGGTCATGCAGATGCCGCGGCGACATCGCCGCGCGACGCCGCTGGCGCACGCCGGCTGAGGCACGTTCCGGCCGGCCCGGCCGCAGCAGGTCGGCTACCATCGCCGGCGATGATCGGGAAAGCCGCCTGGGCGCTGATCGGCGCGGCCGTCTGGCTGGCGGCGGGCGGCGGGCGCGCGCTCGCCCACCAGCAGACCACCACCTTCGCCGAGGTCGTTTACCCCGACCCAGGTCCTGACGGCGCCGACCTGACCTGGCGCGTGCGCATCCGCCCCTACGACCTGGCGCGCCTCCAGGCCGGCGAACCTGCCATCGGGGGCCCGGCGGCCGATCGGCTGCGCGCTGGGCTGCGCGTGAGCGCGACGGCAGGCGGCACGACGCACGCGTGCGCCCCGACCCGCGCCACGCTGACGACCGAGCCCCCGACGCCGGCGTCGCCCGAGCCGATGTGGCTGCTGGTCGCGCGGTTCGCCTGCGGTCCGAACGCGGGCACGCTGCACCTCCGCTACGACCTGTTCTTCGACCTCGATCCGTATCACGAGAGCTACACGCGACTGGCGCTGGGCGAAGACGCGGTCGAGGACGCCGCCAGCGCGTCGACGGTCGTCTTCCATAACCTGCTGCACGAGATCCCCGTCGACGTGCGCCGGCCGCCGCCGCTCTGGCAAAGCGCCCTGCTTTACCTGCGGCTGGGCGTGGCCCACATCCTGACCGGCTACGACCACCTGGCCTTCCTGCTCGCGCTGCTGCTGGGCGCCGGGCTGACCGCGCGGACGCGCGGCGACCACGTCGCGACCGCCGCGGCGCCGCGCCAGGCGATCCGCAGCACGATCGCGGTGATCAGCGCCTTCACCGTGGCTCACTCGATCACGCTGATCACGCAGGTGCTGCGGCCGAACTGGGTCGCCGCGCGCTGGGTCGAGCCGGCCATCGCCTTCTCGGTCGCGATCGTGGCGCTGGAGAACCTGCTGCCGCGCCCGCCCGCCAACCGCTGGCCGATCGTGTTCGGGTTCGGCCTGGTCCACGGTCTGGGTTTCGCGTCCGTCCTGCGCGAGATCGGCCTGCCCCGCCACGGCCTCCTGCTCTCCCTGCTGTCGTTCAACCTCGGCGTCGAGCTGGGCCAGCTGCTGGTCGTGGCGCTGGTCCTGCCCCTCATCGTCGCCGCCGCGCGCCGGGCCCCGCGCCGCTTCGAGCGCTGGGCCCTTCAGCTCGGCTCCGCCGTCATCGCCGTGTTCGGGGGCCTCTGGCTGATCCTCCGCCTCACGGCCCGTGGATGAGCGGGACCCGAGCTTGCCTGTCCGGTCCCTATGTGTAGACTTTTACACATGGCGACCAACCTGGCTATCGACGACCGCCTTCTGGACGAGGCGCTGCAGATCGGCGGCGAACGGACCAAGAAGGAGACCGTTACCACAGCCTTGCGCGAGTACGTCGAACGCCGAAAGCAGGCCCGGATGCTCGACCTCCTTGGCAAAGTCGAGTTTGCGCCCGACTACGATTACAAGCGGCAACGCCGTCGGCCGTGAATGTCCTCGTCGACACCTCGGTGTGGTCGCTGGCTTTGCGTCGAAGACGGGCCGCGATCCAACCCGAGACGTTGGAGTTGATCGAGCTGATCCGGGAGGGGCGCGTCACGCTGCTGGGGGCGATCAGGCAGGAGCTATTGTCCGGGATCCCCGACGAGCGCCAGTTCGCGACACTTCGCGACCACCTCCGAGCGTTTCCGGACTTGGCGCTCGAACCGGCCGATCACGAGGAAGCCGCCATATTCTTCAACCGCTGCCGCGCGGGGGGAGTTCAGGGCTCGAACACCGACTTCCTCATCTGCGCGGCAGCCGTGCGGCGGAAGCTCGGCATCCTGACCACCGACGCCGACTTCCGGCACTTTGCCAAGATCCTCCCCATCGAGCTCCACCAGCCACGTGCCACAGGCGGCTGAGTGGAGCCCGCCCCTCTTAGCGTTCTCTTAGCGTCCCTTCTTTTCGCTGACCGGCTTGGGCTGGGGGGTCAGGGTGTGGACGGTGGCGCCGCCGGAGGTCTGGCCGCCGGCCAGCCCGGGGGCGCCCACGTCGCGCGCGATGCTGTGGTGGGCGAGCACCTTGGCCTCGATCTTCCTGGCCACGTCGGCGTGATCGCGCAGGTACTGCTTGGCGTTCTCACGCCCCTGCCCGATACGGTCGCCGGCGAACCCGAACCAGGCGCCCGACTTCTCGACCGCGCCGCACTCGGCGCCCAGGTCGACCAGGTCACCCTCCCGGCTGATCCCCTCGCCGTAGAGGATGTCGAACTCCACCTCGCGGAACGGCGGCGCCATCTTGTTCTTCACCACCTTCACGCGCGTCCGGTTGCCGACCACCTTCTCGCCGTCCTTGAGCGCGCCGACGCGGCGGATGTCCATGCGCACGCTGGCGTAGAACTTCAGCGCGTTGCCGCCGGTCGTCGTCTCCGGGTTGCCGAACATGACGCCGATCTTCATGCGGATCTGGTTGATGAAGATGACCAGCGTGTTCGACTTGGCGATCGTGCCGGTCAGCTTGCGCAGCGCCTGGCTCATGAGGCGCGCCTGCAGGCCGACGTGCGAATCGCCCATCTCCCCCTCCAGCTCGGCGCGCGGCGTGAGCGCGGCGACCGAGTCGACGACGATGACGTCGACGGCCCCCGAGCGCACCAGCATCTCGGTGATCTCCAGCGCCTGCTCGCCGCAGTCGGGCTGCGACACCAGCAGGTCGTCGGTCCGCACGCCCAGCTTGCGGGCGTAGCCGACGTCCAGCGCGTGCTCGGCGTCGACGAAGGCGCAGATGCCGCCCAGCTTCTGGGCCTCGCCCACCACGTGCAGGGCCAGCGTCGTCTTGCCCGAGGACTCAGGCCCGTAGATCTCGATGATGCGGCCGCGGGGCAATCCGCCCACGCCCAGCGCGATGTCGAGCCCCAGCGAGCCCGTCGGCACGACCTTGACCTCCGGCGGGGCCAGCCCTTCGCCGAGCCGCATGATGCTCCCCTTGCCGAACTGCTTCTCGATCGTCGAGACGGCCAAGTCGATGGCCTTGTCGCGCGTCGGATCGCGGTCCCGCGCCGGGGCGGCGGCCGGCGCCGCGTCCTTGCCCTCGCTCTTGATGTCCGTCTTCTCCGAAGTCTTCTCCGAGGTCTTCTCCGAGGTGCTGGCCATGTTGTCTCTCCTCTAGTTGGAACCCAAGGCGGCGGTGTGCCGCAGAACGTAGGTCGAGCCGGCGTTGTGCGGACCACCGCCGAGCTGGCTCTCGTAAACACAGAACGCGCCGACCGGCACGTCGCCGAACAGGCGATCGCTCATCGCCGCCAGCGCGGCACGCGCGTCGACCGCCACCTTGCTGCGGCCGACGGTCACGTGGGCGCGAAATGGGCGGTTCGCGTGGCGGGACGATGGGCTCTGCCCATCCGAGCGCAGCGCGGGAGGTTCGGAACCCGTCCACGGGTTCTGAAGTAGAATCGATGGCTCGCCGATCCTCAGCCGAGCCGCCGCGGCTTCGATGATCGCCGCCGTGGCCGCCAGTCGGCCACTCGCGTCGTCCACGCCCGCCCACAGCACGTTGGCGTGGCGCGCCGACGGAAACGCCCCCATCCCGCGCACCGTAATATCGAACGGCGGCGTCGACGCGAACGACGCCGAGAGCGCCGCGCCGAAGCTGGCCAGGCGCTCCTCTTCGACGGGCCCCAGGAACTTCACCGTGACGTGCAGGTTCTCTATCTTGCGGGTCCAGCGGACGGCAGGGGGCAGCGATGTCGCCATCTCCCCCGCCGCCGCGAACACGCGCGCACGGACCTCCTCCGGCAACGCCACCGCCACGAAGCTCCGGAGAGGTCTTGTCGCCGGCGTTCCCGTCATCGCTTCCGCGTGTCGAAGTAACGTCGCGCCAGATCCAGCGCGTAGTAGGCGGCCGCCGTCCGCACCCGCTCGCGGCTGCCCGCGAACAGCTTGGTCGAGGTCCGCGTGGTGCCCGGGCCGCAGATGGCGAAGCAGACGGTGCCGACCGGCTTGTCCGGCGCGCCGCCCTCGGGGCCAGCCACGCCCGTGATCGCCACGGCGACCGACGAGCCGCAGACCCGCTTGGCCCCTTCGGCCATCTCGCGCGCCGTCGGCTCGCTGACCGCGCCGAAGTCGGCGATCGTCTCGGGCTTCACGCCCAGGACGCCCGTCTTCACGTCGTTGACGTAGGCGACGATGCTGCCGCGGAAGTAAGCGCTGGAGCCCGACTCGGAGGTGGCGAGCTCGCCCGCCAGACCGCCCGTACAGGACTCGGCAAACGCCAGCGTCGCCTCCTGCGCCCGCAGCGACTTGGCCACCGCACCGACGAAGGTGTCGCCGTCGATGCCGTAGATGCCGGGGCCGATCCGCTTGCGGATCTCGGCGTCGACCTTCTCCAGCGTGGCGCGCGCCGCCTCCGCGTCGGGGTTCCGGACCACCAGCTTCACGTGGTTGACCGGCATCGACGTCCGGAAGTGCAGCGTCGCCCCCTCGACGCCGGTCAGGATCCCCGACAGGCGGTGGTCGATGTGCGACTCACCCATGCCGTAGAGGTGCCAGGTCCGGGTGGCGGGCGGCGGGCCGCCGCTCTCGGTCAACTGCCGCGTCAGCCGCGGCAGCACGCCGTCGACGAAGATCTTCTCCATCTCGCGCGGGACACCGGGCAGAAAGTACGCCTCCGCGCCGCCCAGCCGCACCGAGAACCCCGGCGCGATCCCGGCCGCGTTCGGCAGCGCGTCGGCACCGTTCGGCACCCGCACCTGGCGCAGGTTGTTGGGCGTCATCTCGAACCCGTGGGTGGCGAAGCGCTTCTTCATCGCCTCCAGCGAGGGCTCGTCGGCGTGGGTGCCGGTGGCCAGCAGCTCGGCCACCACGTCGACCGTGCGGTCGTCCTCGGTCGGGCCCAGGCCGCCGGTCGCCACGATGATGTCGTTCTCGGCCCGCAGCCGGACCAGCACCGTGCGGATCGCCTGGGGATCGTCCGAGACCACCACCTGCTCGGTCAGCTCGAACCCCAGCTCGAACAGCCGTTCGGCGATGAAGGTGTCGTTGGTATTGCTGATCTCGCCGCGCAGCACCTCGTCCCCGATCGCCAGCAGCGCCGCCCGCAGGGCGTTCCGAGAACTAGACATTTGAGCAGTACCCTATCCGCGCCCGAAGTGACTGTCAACGAAACTGAACCGCCGCGACGTGGCCCGAGGCCGGGGCATACCTTGCGCCGTCCGCAACGGATCACCAGACTGCCGTCCGGAGGGACCATGTTCAAGGACAGCCCGACGTTCAACAGCGTTTCGGTCGATGACCTACAGAAGGCCCGGAGATTCTACGCACAGACGCTCGGGCTGAAGGTGGCCGAGCAGCCCGAGGGGTTGTCCGTCTCGCTGGCGGGCGGCGGCCGGCTCTTCATCTATCCGAAGCCAAACCATCAGCCGGCCACGTTCACCATCCTCAACTTCGAGGTGCCGGACGTCGCGGCCGCGGTCGCCGAGCTGGGCCGCCAGGGCGTGCAGGTCGAGCACTACGACGGTCCCGGCCTGAAGACCGACGCCCAGGGGATCCTGCGCGGAGATCGCGGCCCCCGCGCCATCGCCTGGTTCAAGGACCCGGCCGGGAACATCCTGTCCGTGGTCGAGCCCCGGTAGCCTCGATCCCGCCCGTCACGGAGGAATTGACGCCTCCCACCGACGTCGCTACGCTGGGTGGTCCCGATGCGTATCCGATACGCCGCTAAGACCGACGTCGGAATGAAGCGCAACCACAACGAGGATTACTTCTCGTTGATCGAGGACGAGCAGCTATTTTTGGTGGCCGACGGGATGGGCGGGCATGCCTCCGGCGAGGTGGCCTCCAAGATGGCCGCCGACGTCATGCAGGAGTTCTACGCCCGGTCGAAGGACGACGAGGCGACCTGGCCGTACAAGATGGACCGCCACCTGTCGTACGTGGAGAACCGTCTGGTCATCGGCATCAAGATGGCCAACCAGCGCATCTTCCAGGCCGCCAGCAAGGAGATGAAGCTGAAGGGGATGGGGACGACGATCGTCAGCGGCCAGGTCGTCGGCGACAAGTTCTACATCGCCCACGTGGGCGACTCACGCTGCTACCGGATCCGCGGATCGAGCATCCAGCAGATGACGCGGGACCACTCGCTGCTCGAGGACTACAAGGACGCCAAGCCCAACATGTCCGAGGACGAGCAGCGCAAGTTCCCGCACAAGAACGTCATCACGCGCGCGCTCGGCATGCGCGAGCACGTGCAGGTCGACGTGCTGGCCCACGACATCCAGGACCGCGACACCTTCCTGCTGTGCAGCGACGGGCTGTCGGGCATGGTCGAGGACCCCAAGCTGCTCGAGGTGGTGAAGAGCGCGCCCGATCTCGAGACCGCCGTCTCGAACCTGATCGAGGCCGCCAACGCCGCCGGCGGCACCGACAACATCACCGTCCTCGCGCTTCAGTGCGCGAATTGATCTTCTGACGGGGTACCGCTCGCGCGCCCGGTCCCGCTCGGGGGTCAACCCTCTTCGGGCTCGGGCGCCAGACCCTCGCCGTCCATCGTCGCGCCGCTCTGGGTGGTGGACGCCGGCCGGTGCGGGGCGCCGGGGTGCCAGTTCTTCCAGCGCTTCTCCTTCTGATGCGCCAGCACCAGCAGCGGCGGCTGAATCAAGCGCGGGACCAGGGCCAGGATCAGCGCGCCGCCGATGACGACGATCGCCAGCGGCTTCTGCGTGTCGGCGCCGATGCCGTGCGAGAGCGCCGCCGGCGTCAGCCCCAGCATGGCGACGAAGGTCGTCATCAGGACCGGCCGCAGCCAGCGAACGGCCGCCTCGTGCGCCCCCTCTTCCAGCCCGTGCCCCTCGGCCCACAGCCGCTGCGCGTAGGTGACCACCAGCAGCGCGTCCTGGATCGACACGCCGAAGATCGAGATGAACCCCATCGCGGCGGAGATCGAGAAGTGCGTGCCGGTGATGAGCAGCGCCAGGATGCCACCCGTGCAGGCGACCGGGATGCCGCCCAGGACGATCAGCATGTCCTTCCAGTTTTTCACCGACGAGTAGACCAGCATGGCGATCACCAGCAGCGTGATCGGGATGATCAGCGCCAGCCGACCGGTGGCCTCGTTCAGCTGGTTGATCTCGCCCGCCCACTCGAGGTGGGTGTCGTACGGCAGCCGCACCGACTCCGTGATCTTGCGGCGCGCCTCGTCGATGGTCGACGCCAGGTCGCGCCCGCGCACGGAAAACTTCACGGGCGCGTAGCGGCGATTGTCCTCGCGGTAGATCAGCGAGGGGCCCTCCTCCTTCACGATCGTCGCGATCTGACCGAGCGGCACCGAGGCGCCGTCGGGCGTGGCGATCAGGATGTCGCGGATGACCCGCAGGTCCTTGCGAAAAGCGGCCGCCCAGCGAACCGTCAGATCGAAGCGCTTCTCCCCCTCGTAGACCTGCGTGACCGCCTGGCCGCCGATGGCCGCCTGCACGACCGCCTCGACGTCGCCGACGTTCAGGCCGTAGCGGCCGCACAGGCCGCGGTCCGGGGTGATGCGCACGTCCGGCTGACCGAGCGACGGGAACAGCGCCAGGTCCTCGACCCCCTTCACCGTCGACATCACGCCGACGATCTCCTTGGCCTTGGCCTCGTTGACCCGCAGGTCGGGGCCGAACACCTTGACCGTGTTCTCGCCCTTCACGCCCGACATCGCCTCCTCGACGTTGTCGGAGATCATCTGCGAGAAGTTGAAGATGACGCCGGGGAACGCCTCGCCCAGCTCGCGCGACAGCTCCTCGGTCATCTTCTCCTTGGTCACGCCGCGCCGCCAGTCCTTGGACGGCTTCAGCGGCGCGAACAGCTCGATGTTGTAGAAGCCCGAGACGTCGGTTCCGTCGTCGGGGCGCCCGAGCTGCGACACGACGGTCGTGATCTCGGGCCGCGACCGCCGCGCGAGATCGCACGATTTCCCCTCCTTCGGGCAGCCGAGGATGACGGCGCGCATGCGGCCGACGTACTTCGACGACTGTTCGAGCGAGATCGAGGTGGGGAGCGTGGCGCGGATCCAGAAGTTCCCCTCCTCCAGCTTGGGCATGAACTCGCGCCCCAGCGTCGTACCGGCGATCAGGCTCCCCAGCACGATCGTGCCGCCGATGGCGACCGCCGTCTTCTTGTGCCGCAGCGAGAACGCGAACAGCGGCATGTAGAACTTCTTCAAGCCCCGCATCAGCCAGTTGTCGTGCTCGTGATCGCCCAGGGCGCCGATCTTGAGGCCGCGCTCGGCCAGCACCGGCGTCAGCGTCAGCGAGAAGATGATCGCGCCGCCGATCGCGAACGCGTAGGTGTGCGCCATCGGCGAGAAGATCACGCCCGACACGCCCGACAGCGTGAACAGCGGAATGAACGCCACCGCGATCACCAGCGTGGACGAGAACATCGGCGGCCCGACCTCGCCGGCCGCCAGCAGGATGCGCTCGATCGCGTTGCGCCTCCCCGGCGCCGCCATGTGGCGGAAGACGTTCTCCATCACGATGACCGTCGAATCGACGACGATCCCGAAGTCGACCGCCCCCAACGAGATCAGGTTGGCGGGCGTCCCGGTCGCCACCATGCCGATGAAGGCGGCCATCAGCGCCAGCGGGATGTTGAGCGCCGTGATCAGCGCGGCGCGCCCGTGCCCCAGGAACATCCAGAGCACGATCGCCACCAGCACCATGCCGATGACCAGGTTCTCCAGCACCGTGTGCGTGGTCAGCTTCACCAGCGTGGCGCGGTCGTAGTAGGGCTCGATCGTCATGCCCGGCGGCAGGACGTGGTAGCGGGTGATGTAGTCGACCTTGTCGTGGACGTTGTCCAGCGTCTTCAGCGAGTCGCCGCCGTAGCGCATGAGGACGGTCCCCTGCACCACGTCCGGGTCCAGATCCTTGCCCACGATCCCCAGCCGCGGCGCGTGCCCCACCGTCACCTCGGCCACGTCGCGCACGCGCACCGGCGTCCCGCGCTGCTCGGACAGCACGACGTCACGGATGTCGCCCAGCGAGTGGATGATCCCGATCCCGCGCACGTCGAACGACTGTTCGCCGATCGTCAACCGTTGGCCGCCGACGTTCTGGTTCGAGCTCGAGAGCGCGTTCACCAGCTGGGTCAGCGTCAGGTTGTGGCCCTTGAGGCGGTAGGGGTCGACCTCGACGTGGTACTCCTTGGTCTCGCCGCCGAAGCCGACGACGTCGATGACGCCCGAGGCCTGCCGGAACTGCCGCTCGAGGATCCAGTCCTGCGCGGTCTTCAGGTCGGCCAGCGTGTAGCCGTCGCCGCGGACGACATAGCGGAAGACCTCGCCGATCGCGCTCCAGGGAGAGAGCTGCGGGGCCATCCCCGGCGGCAGGCTCACGAACCCCAGGCGGTTCAGCACACGCTGCTGCGCCGTGTGGTAGTCGGCGTTCCAGGTGAAGTAGCACTTCACGTCGGAGAGGCCGAACAGCGACTGCGACCGGATGTGATCCAGATCGATCATCCCGTTCAGGCCGTTCTCGAGCGGGATCGTGACGTAGCGCTCAACCTCCTCGGCGCTCCAGCCGGTCGGCTGGGTGATGATCTCGATCATCGGCGCGACCGGGTTCGGGTACGCCTCGATGTCGAGCTGCTGATAGCAGTACAGACCGAGCGCCACGACGCCGGCCGCGAGCACGATCACGAAAAACGGCATCCGGAGGACGACCCGTACGAGACGCGGGATCATCGCGCTCTTTCATCGGTGATGTAAATCACGCATCGGCATGTAACCCCCTTTCCGTCGGCGGGCCAAGCGGGTCGACACCCGACCGAGTGACGTCAGACACACCAAGGCCGGGCCCGAGCCCGGCCTTGACGCATTTTTCAGGTTGAAATGGGTCTAGAAGCTGTAGGCGAGCGCGAGGCCGACGCGGGTGGCGCCGCGGGCGGCGTAGGAGATGTCGCTGCCGAGCGGGCGCGGGGTCCCGGGCGCGCCCGCCGCGACCTGAGGCGCCGTGACCGGCATCGTGCTGTCGAGCGCCACCTGCACATCGACCTTCAGCGCGATGAACGGCCGCGGGCGGTAGTCGATGCCGCCCCGCACGAACTGCCGCGCCGGCGAGGGCGCCTCGGGCGCCAGCTGGCCCGGCCCAGTGATCGCCGGCGGGTTGTAGTTGTAAGGAGACATCGCGCTGCGCGGATCGATGTTCTCGTAGCCCGCGAACAGCACCAGCGCCTGCGGCGTCTCGGGCGCCGCCAGCCGCAGGAAATCGTACCCGGCCTGCACGTAGAAGCCGCGCCCGCGCGACGGGACCGCGCTCTGCCCCAGCAGCCCCAGGTACTCGTTCACCAGGTACGAGTTCACGACGTAGAGGCGCGCGTACTCGGCGGTGAAATCCAGCCCGCCGACGCGGTAACGCAGGTCGGCCTCGGCGATCCCGACGCGCAGGCCGGAGAGCGCCGCGACCCCGTGGGTCGCGCCGCCCAGGTAGCCGCTCGCACCGAGGGTCAGCCCTTGCGGCAGGTCGTGCAGCTCCAGCCGACCGGCGCCGGCGACGTCGTGGATCGCCAGGTCGTGGCCGTCGCCCGGGCCGTTCCAGATCGGCGCCGCGGCCGTGAACCCGGTGCCGTCGAGGCCCCCCAGGACATCCGCCTCGTAGCGAAGGCCCGGGACGAGCTCGCCGAACAGCCCCGCGCCGACCTCTCGCCAGACGTAGGGGATGATCAGCTGGTCGGTCAGCGGGCGATCGACGGTCAAGAAGGTGGTCGGCTCGGGCGAGACGTTGGCCAGGCCGACGGGCACGATCATCAGGCCCGCGCGCACGCCGATCTGTCGCAGCGGCGACACCTCCAGCAGCGCCTGCTGCAGGCCGACCGTCTTGATGTCGTCCAGCTCCAGCGCGATGGCGATCCGCACGCTGTCGATCGGGCGGTGCGCCAGCGAGAAGACCGCCAGCGGGAAGCGGCCCCGCGTGTTCGACTCCTCGTCGACGAACAGCTGCGCCTGGCCGTAGGCGCCCAGGGTGGTTCGCCGCCACAGATCTTCCAGGCTCTCGTCGGGAACCGCGCCCGCGGCGGCCGGCGACGCCGCGGTCGGCTTCACCGGGGCGGCAGGTGTCAGCGGCGGAAGCACGCCGATCGTCGGCCTGGGGAACGGCCCCTGCGACGGGGGGACGACCGGGGGCGCGGCCGGCGCGGGCGGCGCCGGGAGCGCCGGCTTC
>CAZTZM010000137.1:0-35579 GCA_964618005.1 uncultured Myxococcales bacterium | reverse complement strand
CCGCGCCGGAGACGCCGCCGTTCCCCGCCTTGCCCGAGACGCCGCCGTTGCCCGCCTTGCCCGAGGCGCCACCGTTCCCGGCCGCGCCCGAGTGACCCGCGGCGCCCGCGCTGCCGCCCATCGAGGCGTCGTCGACCGCGCCGTCGCGGGTCCCGCGCGCGCCCGAGTTGCCGCATCCGATGGCGGAGAAAAGAGCGAATCCGACCACGAGGCCCGCACCGACGACTGTTTTCACGGCCCGCAGTGTATCGACGCGCTCACGTCATCTCAAGGCTCTCACCGAGCGGAATCGACGACCGGACGCGGCAAATCTCGGCGGTTTTGGACCCGTTCGAAACACGGGCGGTGATAGACAACCGCTCATGACACGGTCGCCAGCTCGGGTTGGATGCGTTGGGGTTTTGCTGCTGGGCCTCGGAGCGGGCTGCGGCGGCGGGAGCAGCAACGGCCAGACCGGGAACAAGGCCGACGGCGGGCAGACCGGCAGCAAGGTCGGCGCCGGCACACTGAGCGCGGTGATCGACGGCGTGGCCTGGACCAGCACCGCCAGTGAGACAACCGTCACGTCCAGCAGCGCGTCGCCGGGGCAGCTGGGCGTCACCGGCCTCCAGGGGACCACCACGAACTACACCGCCCTGTCGTTCGCGCTGGGGTTCATCGCGGGGCCGGGGACCTATCCGCTGGGCGTCAACCAGGGGACCACGCCCGGGGGGACGGGCACCGTCATCAGCATCGCGTCGACCACGACCTTCAACGACTGGATGACCCCGTTCAGCGGCACGGCCGGCACCATCACGTTCCTCACACTGGCGAGCGGCCGCATGACCGGCACGTTCGCGTTCACGGCGCCGCCGGAGCCCGGCAGCACCGCGACCAACACCCGCGCCATCACCGACGGCATGTTCGACCTCGCCTATCCCGACACGTTCACGCCGCCCAGCGGCGACAACACCGGGAGCTCGATGTCCGCCACGCTGAACGGCCAGCCCTGGTACGCCGGCACGGTCGAGGGGCTGGGCGACACGTCGACCGGCGTGCTGTCGATCGGCGGCACCACCACCGGCATCTCGCTGTCGATCACCACCAGCTCGCCGGTGGCGGCGGGCGGGACCTACGATCAGACCGCGATCTCGCTGCAGGCGACGGGCACCGGCGCCAACTGCTGCTGGGTCGGAACGGGCGGCACCGTCTCGGTCACCATCACGTCGCTCACCGCCACCCGCACCGCCGGCACCTTCAGCGCCACGCTGCCGGTGAGCGCCGGCGGCAGCGCGACGGCGCCGCTGACGATCACGGACGGGAAGTTCGACCTGCTGGTCAACCCGGCGTCCTGAGCGCGCGACGCGTCGGTTCGGGCGTCGGACCGCGTCCGCGGGTTCTGAAGTAGATTCCGCCGGAAATGCCGCTCCTGGGCCTCACGCTCACCCCGACCGGCGAGCAGCGGCTGGCCACCCGCCCGCCGCAGCTCGCGCTCTCCGACGTCCAGTCGGCCCGCGATCTGGAACCAGGCCGACCGATCCGCCTGATCGACGCCCGCGCGCGAACCCGCGCCACCGGCGTGGCCGATCCGGAGAACGAGCTGCTGCGCATCTGGGCGCACGGCGACGACAGCCGCGCGCCGGACGCCGCCTTCTTGCGCCGCAAGCTCGCCGCGGCGTTCGAGCTCCGCCGCACGCTGGGCGTCGCCGACGGCGAGTCGGCGTACCGGCTGCTCAACGGCGAGGGGGACGGCCTGCCGGGGCTGGCGGCCGACGTCTACGGTCCGTTCGCGGTCGTGACGGCGCTGTCGCGCGGGTTGCTCGGGCACGCCCGCCTGCTGGCGCAGGTGGCGATGGAGCTGCTGCCGGCGGCCGGGCTGCCGTTGCGCGGCGCCGTGCTGAAGACGCGCCTCAAGGGGACCGGCAACACACCCGAGCGGGCCAAGGACGACGTGGTCGGGGAGACGCCGCCCGACAAGCTGATCGTGCGCGAGTCCGGCGTCCCCTACGAGGTCCACCTGCGCGGGGGCATCAACGTCGGCCTGTTCACCGACATGCGGGAGCACCGCGCGGGCCTGGCGCGCTTCGTCCGCGGCAAGCGGGTGCTCAACACCTTCGCGTACACGGGCGCGCTCTCGGTCGCCGCCGCGCGGGCCGGCGCCAGCGCCGTCACCAGCGTCGATCTGGCCGCCGGCCCGCTGGCCTGGGCGCGGGCCAACTTCGCGCTCTCGGGGCTCGACGCGGCCGCCCACCGCTGGGAGGTCTCCGACGTGTTCCGTTTTCTCGAGGCGGAACGCGGGCGCCGCGCGACCCACGACGTCGTCATCCTCGATCCGCCCACCGTGTCGGGCGCGCGCGCCTCGATGTGGGCGCAGAAGCGCGACTACCCGGAGCTGATCGCGGCGGCCTGCGCCGTGCTGCCCGCGTCGGGCGGCCACCTCTGGATCTCGTCGAACACGCACCGCGGTCCCGGCGTGCTGAAGCACGTCGATGCGGGGCTGGCGCTGGCCAAACGCGAGGCGCAGGTCCTGGAGCTCGGCGGCCTGCCGCCCGACTACCCGACGCCGCTCAACTGGCCCGCGGCCCGCTACCTCGAGGTCTGCCAGGTGCGCGTCGGCGCGCCGTTCGGGGACTGAGGCCGGACGCAGGCGCGGCCAGGGGCTGGCCCGCGCTTTTCTGAGCCGCTGATCACGCTCGCCGGGACCTCCCCTGCACGCACGCTCCCCGGCACTTTTGCCCCCGGGACCGTCCGCTCGGAGGATCTGCATGGTACGCGGCAACGTCGGCAGCAACGTCGGCAGCATGACCCGTTGGTTGGCCATGCTCGCGCTCGTCGGGTGCGGGAACAGCGGCTCGGGAACGAATTCGGGGACAGGCGGCGACGCGCAGACGGGCGGATCGGGCCAGACCGGCGGCAAGCCGGGGACGGCGACCGGCGGCAGCACGGGCACCGGCGGCTCGAGCGTGGGAACCGGCGGCGCCGGCACCGGCGGCAGCACCGGCACGGGCGGTACCACCGGCCCCGGTGGCACCACCGGCACGGGCGGCGGCGCCACCGGCGGCAAGACCGGGACCGGCGGCGCGGGCGCCGGCACGGGCGGAGCACCAGGCACAGGTGGCGCAACCGGCACGGGCGGCGCGGGCGGCGCCGCCTCGTCCGACTATCCGTATTGCAACTACGGCAGCGTCCCCAGCGGAACGCCGCCGGCGCCGTGGAACGACAACCCGACGCTGACGCCGATCAACGCCAACCCCTACGGCAAGGCCTCGCTCACCACGCCGATCGGCTACATCCTGCTCAGCTCGGGCCCGACGCTGCCGACCGGCGTGACCACCGCGCTGGAGACGACGTCGTTGCAGCGGATCAACGCCGACCTCAAGTACGTCACGCAGTTGACCTACACCCACCTGCCGCCCTGGACCACCGGCGGCGCGCTGCACTACATCGACTACTGGCTGGTCGGCTCGGGGCTGCCGAACGATCCCAACTCGGCGGGTGACTCGAGCTACGAGGGGCAGTACCCCGACGTCGAGACCGAGGGCGTGGCGATGACCGACACCAGCCAGCGCTACGACCTGACGCACGAGTTCTTCCACGTGCTGGAGAACTCCTACGGCACGGTCCCGGGACAGTCGGTGTCCTGGATTCAAGAGTCGTATAACGACTACCTGATCCTCCGCGTCGCCGAGAACGTCGGGAACGCGACGCCCGGCCAGGCGACGCAGTTCTCACTCCCCTCGAACGTCGGCTATCTGGACGCGCTGGTCTACCAGCAGCCGCAGGCGCCGATCGAGAGCTGCGGCATCGAGTCCGACGGGACGACCATCACCGGTCCGGCCGACTATTTCATGGACAGCACCGGCTACCGCTACAACGATCTCTTCCCGCTGTTCATCTCGCAGCGGGTCGGGATGTACTTCTTCGCGGCGGTCTGGGAGCAGGCCAAGACGACGGAGCAGATCCTGCAGACGATGACCCGTCTGACGGACAAGCCGCGCGTGCAGTGCATGGTGCAGGAGTACGCGGCGCGCCTGGCGCTGGGCGACTTCATGGAGCTGTCGACCAGCGTCCAGCGCAACGGCAGCACCAAGATGTACGCCGCCACGACCAACAGCGGCGGGACGCTGACGCCGTCCAACACCGCGATGCTGCCGCGCTACACCTCGCGCAACAACATCCCGATCACCGTCTCGTCCGGCGCCACCTCGGTCAGCGTCAACTTCACGCCGGCCGCGATGGGGAGCAAGGGGACGACGGCCGACATGCGCGCGCAGCTGGTGTACCGCGCCACCGACGGGACGGCGGTCTACGGCCCGCCGGTCTCGACGGGCACCGCCTCGATCACGCTGACCAAGGCGCCCAAGAACAACACCGTGGTCCTGGTGATCAGCAACGTCACGCTCGACGGCTACAAGACCGCCCTGTCGTACGGCTGGGATCCCAGCGAGACGTTCAACTACGCGATCACCATCACCGGCGGCACGGCGGCCGCGACCAACAAGCTCTACTGGTAGCGGCGGTCAGCTGCGCCGGCGTCCAGGGGGCGGCGCGGGCGCGGTGCCGGTGCTCTCGCGGGTGATCAACGTCGCCGCCAGATCCAGGCGGCTGATGTCGGCGATCTCCGGGTTGTCGACCATGCGCAGCAGCGCCTGGCAGGCCGCGTCGCCCATCGCCTGCGACGGCTGGCGGACGGTGGTCAGGCCCGGCCAGTACAGCCCCGCCTCGGGCGAGCCGTCGAACCCGGTGACGGAGAGGTCGCCGGGGACGCGCACGCCGTTGGCCAGGATCCGGCGCAGGAAGCCGAGCGCCAGCGTGTCGTTGCCGCACACCACCACGGTCGGCGCCTGCGCGCGCGGGCGCGCCAGCCAGGCCGTCGCCGCTGCCTCGCCCCCCTCCGCGCCGTAGCTCGGGGCATAGGCGACCTCCTTGTCGTCGACATCCAGACCGTGGGCGCGGAGCCCATCGCGCAGCCCCTGCAACCGATCGCGGGTGTCGACCGAGTCGCGCGGGCCGCCCAGAAACGCGAACCGCCGGTGGCCCAGGCCGTAAAGATGCTCGGCCAGCTCACCCGTCGACTCGCGGTTGCGCGTCGAAAACACCGGGCCGGCGTCGAAGTGCTCGTCGGGCGCGATGAACACCATCGGCAGCCGCTCGCGTTTGGCCAGACGGACCAGCCCCTCCTCGCGGCGCGTGCAGCGCGCGAAGATGATGCCGTCGACGCGGCGCTCGACGATCCAGCGGCGCACGGCCGCGTCGTCGTAGCGGCCGCGCAACGCCAGGCTGCCCAGCATCAGGCCGATGGCCTTCTCTTCCAGCGCCTCCTCGATGCCGGCCAGGACCTGCGTGAACCAGGCGCCCTGGCTCGACTCGACGACCACGCCGACACATCCCTGACGCCCCATCTTCAGGTTACGGGCGGCGGGAGACGGGCTATAGCCGAGATCGCGGGCGGCCTTCTCGACCCGCTGCCGCACGAGGGCGCTGGCGTAGCCGCCGTTCAGGACGCGCGAGACAGTGCTGAACGCGACGTTGGCGCGGGCAGCGACCTCGACGATGGTGGCTTTTCTTTTGATAATCCGATCCTCCGCGCAAACGTTTGTACCAGAAATCCTGCCGCTCCGCGGCTGAGGAGAAATGTACTTAGGCTCGATCAGAACCCGTGTAGAAACGTTTCCACGCCATGCGGGAGGCTGAAAACCCGATCGTGGCCCTGACCGCCACGACCGCGATCCACGCGCCGTTCGGCTACACGATCGTCGACGGCGACAACGCCCAGCGCGGTGTCGTTCTACGTGACCGGGATCGAGTGGATCAACCCGTCGCGCGGGCGGCGTTCGCCTCGGCGGCGCGGCGCTCGGCCAATCCGCGCTCGACGGCGCTGACCGTCGTCTCGTCGAGGCCGTAGCCGGCCGCCAGCAAGGCTGCCAGCAGGCAGACAGCGCCCGGAATGGCGGTGAACGCCAGCCCGATCCCGCGCAGCGCCGCCGGCGACTGCGCGACGTTCGGGCGATAGCCGGCCAGCTCGAGCACCACGCCCAGCGACCAGCCGCCCAGCGCGCCGCCCAGCTTCATCGCGAACAATGCGCCGGCGAACACCAGGCCGGTGGCGCGCCGCCCGGCGGTCCACTCGACGTGATCGGCCACGTCGGCGAACATCGCCCAGATCAGCGGCGCCACCGCGCCGAGCAGCAGCGACACCGCGACGTTCAGGACGAACACCGGCGCCAGGCGCTCCGGCGGCAGCCAGAGCTGCACGGTCAGCAGGACGCCGACGCCCGCCATCAACCCCCGGTAGAGCGGCTTCTTGCCGACGCGCCGGGTGACGGGGCCCAGCGCCGCGACCCCGGCGACGCTGGCCATCCCGCCGCCGGCCAGGAACCAGCCCAGCGCGGCTTCCCGGTGCAGGACGTACTTGAAGTAGTAGGCGGCCCCGCCGCCCCGCAGCCAGAACGCCACGATGATCAGCACCGCCAGCGCGAACGACACCACGAACGGCCGATCGCCGGCCAGCGCGCGCACATCGGCGCGCGCGTCGCCGCGCTGCCCGCGCGGCGGTGTGACGCGCTCGCGGGTGAGCGCGAAGCAGACGGCGAACAACGTCACCGCCGCCGCGCCGTAGAGCGCCATCGTCAGCGACCAACCGCGGGCCGCATCGCCGCCGCCGAACCGCCGGACGAGATCGAGCGTCGCCTTCTGCACGAACAGCGCGCCGCCGAACGCGCCGATGAACCGGATCGCCGAGAGCCGCGTCCGCTCGGCCGAGCTGGGCGTGATCACCCCCAGCAGCGCCGAGTACGGGATGTTGATCGCCGTGTAGCAGAGCATCAACAGGGCGTTGGTGGCGTAGGCATAGGCCAGGCGCGCGCCGCCGGCGAACCGCGGCCCCGGCGCCGTGAAGGCCAGCACCCCGGCCGCCGCCAGCGGCAGCGAGAACCAGACCAGATACGGGCGGAACTTGCCCCAGCGCGTGGCGGTCCGATCGGCGAGCAGCCCCATCAAGGGGTCGGCGGCCGCGTCCAGGACGCGGGTCACCAGCAGCATCGTGCCGGTCGCCCCCGGGCTGAGCCCGAACACGTCCGTGTAGAAGATGACGACGAAGAACTCGAACACCTTCCAGTACAGGTTCGAGGCCGTGTCGCCCAGGGCGTAGCCGACCTTCTCGCGCGGCACGAGCACGCCCGGCACGTCTGTTAGGGATTGGCCCATCGCGGATCCGCCAGGGCCGTGCGCCAGCTCGCCAGGATGGTCGGGTCAGCCCGGACCCGGCTGTCACCGAAGTAGCCGTTGTCGTGGGGGGCGCTCCACATGGGCTGCGCGTTCCAGTCGGCGTCGATGTGCGACACGCCGCGGATCAGATCGGCATTCGCGGCCACGAACGAATGCAGCGGCGCGAACCACGCGCCCCGGATCTGGTCCGCGGTTTTGCTGGTGAAGCTCCGCCCGTCGGCGCTGTAGATGCCATTGGCCAGATCGTAGCCCTGGGGCGCGCTCAGCAGCGCGGGACGCCCCAGCGCCGCCCGCTTGGTGCCCGGCGCGTCGATGGCGCCGGCCAGGCTGCCCGCGTTCACGGCGTCCAGCGCGCCGACCAGAAAGAGGCCGATCGCGACCGGACCGTGGGGGTAACTGCCGACCAGCGACTGCATGAAGTTCTCGCCCGCGCCGTCCTTCTCCGGCTGATCGAGCCCGCCCAGTGTCTGCAGCGACGTGTAGCCCGTCAACCCGCCCGGCGGCGCGACCGCGGGCGCGGCGGCTCGCCACGCGCGACACGCGCCTACATATCGTCCTCATGCACGGGATGTAGGCAGCTCGACGCAGCGCCCGCCCGAACGTGGCGCTTCGCACAGCGAAACGCCGCCGCAAATGAGAACTACGCGCCACTCATGCAAAGACGCGGACGGGGCGAGTGTGGAGAATGTTCTGACACTCCCTCTCGCCCCCCGGAGGTCCCTTTGCGTTTCAAAGCTCTCGCCGCGTTCGGGTTACCCGCCGTCCTGTTCATCGCCGCCTGCGCCACCGACGGCTCCACGGAGGGCACCACCGGCGCAGGTGGAAACGGCGCCGGCGGCAGCTCGAACGCCACCGGCGGCAGCTCCAGCGGCGAGGGCGGTTCATCGCAGTCGACCGGCGGCACCACCGGATCCACCGGCGGCCACGTCGGCAGCACGGGCGGAGCCACCGGATCCACCGGCGGCACCACCGGCGGCGGAACGGGCGGCCACGTCGGGACCGGCGGAGCCACCGGAGCCACCGGCGGCGCCACCGGCGACGGAACGGGCGGCCAGGTCGGAACCGGCGGCACCACCGGCGCCACCGGCGGCACCACCGGATCCACCGGCGGCACCACCGGCGCCACCGGCGGCAGCACCGGCAACACCAGCCCGTCGGGCTACGCCCCGCCGCCCGGATCGGCGAACGTCCCCAAGCCGAGCGGTTCGCCCGGCAACATCACCGTGCTGAACTGGGCGGGATTCAAGGGAGCCGTCTCGTACTCGTTCGACGACGACAACGACACGCAGATCTCCAACTACAGCACGCTGAACGGCTACGGTGTGCCGCTCACGTTTTACATGTGGGGCAACCGCACCGAGGCCTCGAACTCGGTCTGGGGGACGGCGGTCAAGAACGGGCACGAGATCGGCAACCACACCTGGAGCCACCAGAGCACGCCGCCTGGCGGGGTCAGCGACATCACGCAGGACACCACGTTCATCATGCAGAAGTGGGGCGTGACGCCGCATACGATGGCCGCCCCCAACGGCGCGGCGACGTACACGCAGCTGGCCCCGACCGCCAGCATGATGACCAACCGAGGCGTGGCGGACGCGATCATCAAGCCCAACGACAACACCGACCGCTACACGCTCCCCTGCTATATCCCGCCCACGGGCGGCACCGCGTCCGCCAACTTCAACCCCGAGGTCGACGCCGCCCAGAGCGCCGGCGGCTGGCGCATCATCCTGGTGCACGGCTTCACCGGCGGCACCGACGGCGCCTACCAGCCGGTCCCGCTCACCGAGTTCACCGCCGGCGTCCAGCACACCAAGTCGCTGGGCAACATGTGGATCGATCGGGTCGACAACGTCGCCTCCTACTGGCTGGGCCAGAAGGCGATCTCGTCGGCGACGAAGACCACGTCCGGGAGCAGCACCACCTGGACCTGGACGCTGCCGAGCAACTTCGCCCCGGGCAAGTACGTCCGCATCACCGTCCCGGGCGGCACCGTGACCCAGAACGGCGTCGCGATCCCGTGGGACCCGCACGGGTACTATGAGATCGCGCTCGGCACCACCACCGGCTCCGTCACCGTCGGACCGTAACTACAGCCCCAGCACCGCGCCGATGCGGTCGATCGACCAGTAGGCGGCGAGGCCCCCCATCGCGTAGATGAGGCCGCGCCGCAGCCCGGGGCGCTCGACGTGCAGGCGCGCGCCCAGCGCCTGCAGGCTCAGCACGGCGGCGATGACGGCGAGCTGACCGACCTCGACGCCGACGTTGAAGAAGAGCAGCGCGGCCGGCACGTGCCGCTCGGGGACGCCCAGCTCCAGCAGCGCCGACGCGAAGCCCAGCCCGTGCAGGAGGCCGAAGGCGAAGGCGACCGCCCAGGGCGCGCGCCGGGCCAGCGACGCCCCGGGGCGCAGGCACGCGGCGCAGACCAGCACGATGGAGAGCGCGATCGACGCCTCGACGGGCGGCGGCGGGACGTGCACCAGCCCCAGCACCGTCACCGCCAGGCTGATGCTGTGCGCGACGGTGAACGCGGTGATGGTCGCCAGCAGCTGCGCGCGCCGCCGGACCAGCAGTGTGAGCGCGACGACGAACAGCAGGTGGTCGAAGCCGGTCAGGATGTGCTCGACGCCGAGGCGCGTGTAGTCGGCGGCGATCGGCGGCAGCGCCCGCCACCCCGTCGCCGGCACGCCGTAGACGCGCACCTCGGGCGCGCCGGGCGTGGCCACGCGCAGCAGGCGGTCGCCGCTGCGCCACTGCACGTCGACCACCACGCGCGTCTGCGTCCCCTCGATCCAGGGGAACGCGATCGCGCCGACCAGCCCGGCGTCACCGCACGCCAGCTGGTCGCGCTGCAGGCGGCAGGGGGCCGGGAACGACACCGCCGCCCCGAGATCCTCCTGCAGCGTGCGCGAGCTGGCATGCCAGTAGATGCTGAAGCGCCCCGCTGCAACCTCGGTCAGCGACAGGAACGCCGAGTCGAGCTCGTGGGCGCGCGCGGCGCCCGCGCCCAGCAGCAACAGGCAGCCGAGCAGGCCGGCGGATGTCCGATGCGTGGCCGTCCGGCGCGCCATCAGGGCTGCTCCTCGAAGCGGTAGCGATCCACGATCGCCCGCACGGCCTGGTCGACCTGACGCTGGCGCTCGGCGTATGCCCAGTCCGTGGTCAGCTGCGCGCGCACGGCGTCGAGGGGCGGCAGGCCCCCCGTGACACCGTCCAGGCGCGCGAGCAGGAACGCGTCGGGGCTCTCCAGCCGCTGCCACCGCCCGACCGGCAGGGCCTCGATCCCCGCGGCCGTCGCCGGTCCCAGCCGCGCCTTCAGATCCGCGTCGGTCAGGTTGCCGCCCACGATCGGGCGTCCCAGGGTGCGCGGATCAGCGCCCTGCTTCAGGTCGCGCTCGTACCTGTCCAGCTCCGCGGCCGAGCTGGGCTTGGACTTCGGGAACGCGACGACGCCGTAGTCGTAGCGGCGCGGCTCTTCGTAGAGGTCGCGGTGCGCCGCCCGCCACTCTTCCAGCTGGGCGGTGCTGGGCGTCGGTTTGGGAATGGCGACCGCCGCCCGCGCCCGCATCCGGTCGACCAGCACGGTCCTGATCGTGGCGTCGTGGCGATCGAGGCCGGCGCGCAGAGCCTCGCGGTAGAGCGCCTCGTCGCGCTCCCAGGCGCGGACCTCGGTCTCCAGCTCGGCCGGCGTGGGGACCCGGCCATCGTGCGTGTCGTGAAACCGCCGGGCGATCTCCGCTCTCACCCCCGGGGTGACGGTGACGACGCGCGGGTCGCCGGCGATCAGGCGGTGCGCCACGAACAGCAGCGCACCGAGGACGAAGAAGTGAAACGTCGGCTCAGCCAGGATCGCGACCGCGCGGCGCTTCCAGACGGGGGATGGGCTGCTCATGGGCGGTGGGCGGACGCGCCGCCCGACGCCGATACCGGCGCGGTCGCCGCGCGGCCGGGCGACGTTGGCCCGACGGCGCATTGTACCTTGCCTGATCCGGTCCCGCCCGGCGCCGGTGGGTGTGGGTGCGCACGCCCCGGCGGAATACAGGCCGGCGGCGGCGGGCTTCCGGCCCTGCTGGCGGCGGCGCTCCGGTGTCGGCAGGCCGCCCGGCGCCGATCGAGGCCTCAAGCTTATCCCCGAGACCGCAGATACTGTGGGTGTGCCGAGCACCGGGGGGATGTCCATGCTGCGTAAGGCGGACGGATTCGTGAGCCGCACGATCGCCGACGACGTGATCATCGTGCCCGTGCGCGGTGGGGTCGGCGACCTGGAGTCGATCTTCACGCTCAACGCGGTGGGCGCCACGATCTGGCAGGCCATCGACGGCCGCACGCCGCTGGAGGGGCTGACCGCGGCGGTGGCGCGCGCCTACGATGTCGGCGACGAGGAGGCGGCGGCTGATGTCCGCGCGTTCCTCGATCTGCTGTCGGCGCGGGGGTTGGTCGTCGAGGGGAGCGCGCCGTGAACGCCGCGCTCCGCAGCTACGGCGACTTCAGCGCGCAGATCTACCGCCGGGCCCGCGGCACCCGCCTGCCCACCAACGGCACGATCGAGCTGACCCACCGCTGTCCCCTGGAGTGCGCGCACTGCTACAACAACCTGCCGGTGGGCGACGCGGCCGCGCGCCGGCGTGAGCTGTCGACCGCCGAGGTCTTCCGCATCATCGACGAGATCGCCGACGCCGGCTGCCTCTGGTTGTTGATGACCGGCGGCGAGATCTTCGCGCGCGCCGACTTCCTGGAGATCTACAAGCACGCCAAGCAGCGCGGCCTGCTGGTCACGCTGTTCACCAACGGCACGCAGATCACCGCCGCCATCGCCGATGAGCTGGCGACCTGGCGGCCGTTCGCCGTCGAGATCACGCTCTACGGCCGGACGCGCGAGACCTACGAGCGGCTGACCGGCGTGCCGGGGTCGTTCGACCGCTGCATGCGCGGCATCCGGCTGCTGGCCGAACGCGGGCTGCCGCTGAAGCTGAAGACGGTGGCCACGACCATCAACCGGCACGAGATCGCCGACATGCAGCGCTTCGCCGAGGACGAGCTGGGCGTCGAGTTCAAGTTCGACGGGATGATCAACGCGCGCATCGACTGCTCGCACAGCCCGCTGGACGTACGGCTGACGGCCGCCGAGATGGTCGAGCTGGACGGGGCCGAGCCGGCGCGCCGCGCGGCCTGGGAGGCGCTGGTGCGCGAACGGACCGGCCCCGTCGTCGCGACGCGCGACAAGGTCTACCAGTGCGGCGGCGGCATCAACGCCTTCGCCATCGACCCCGAGGGGAAGATGAGCATCTGCGTGCTGTCGCACGCCGACACCTACGATCTGCGCGCCGGCAGCTTCAAGGACGGCTGGGAGGGCTTCCTGTCCAAGGTGCGGGCCAAGACCATCTCGCGCCCGAGCAAGTGCACCGACTGCCACATCCGGGCGCTCTGCTCGGCCTGCGCCGCCACCAGCGAGCTGGAGCACGGCGACGCCGAGAAGCCGGTGGAGTTCTTCTGCGAGGTGGCGCACCTGCGCGCCCAGGTCGTCGGCTTCACGCCGCCGGCTCACGGCGACTGCGCCTTCTGCGCGGGGGGGGCCGGACACGCGCGCCTGCTGGCCGACGCCGCCGCCGTCCGCGGCGGGACGTCCGTCGCGCGCCCCCGCCCGCGCCGTGGGCTGTCGGTCGTCTCCTCGTGCGGCGACGGCGGTGGGTGCGGGAGCTGCGGCGCCCAGGGCACGGAAGGGACCGGCGCGCCGTGACCACCGAGACGCCGCCTGACGCGCCGACGCCGCGCAAGCCCTACGAGAAGCCGACGCTCTCCGAGGTCGCGCTGCGCCCCGACGAGGCGGTCCTGGGGAGCTGCAAGACAATGGGCGTGGCCGGCCCGGCCGAGGCCGACTGCACCGCCCTGGGCGGCTGCATGACGTTCGGTTCATGAGCGCGTCGTTCGCGCTCGACATCGCCGGCATCCGGATCGCGCTCGCCTCGGAGCCCGATCTCCCGATCGCGGCCGCCGGCGCGGCCACCAAGTTCGTCGCCGCCGCCGAGCACCCCGAGGTGCGCGTGCGCGTCCGCTGGGGCGATCCCGTCGAGCCCGACACGGGCCAGCTGATCTTCGACTCCGGCAAGGGGCTCTGGCGTCTGTACCAAGGCGGGCTCGGCCGGCGCTTCGTCTTCACCTCGTCGCTGCTCGGCCCCGCGCCGTATCAGACCGCCTCCTTCAGCCCCGACTTCACCGAGGGCGAGGTGGTCCTGCGCCACGCCTCGTTCGCCGGCCGGCTGCCGGTCTATCCGCTGCAATATCCCCTCGACGAGTTGCTGGTGGTCCACCTGCTGGCGCGCGGCCGCGGCGTGGCGATCCACGGCAGCGGCGTCGTCGACGCCGACGGGCGCGCGACGCTGTTCGCCGGCCAGTCCGGCGCGGGCAAGACCACCATGGCACGGCTGTGGCTCGGCCAACCGGGCGTGCAGATCCTGAGCGACGAGCGGATCGTCTTGCGACAGGAAGGCGACACCATCTGGATGTACGGAACGCCCTGGCACGGCGACGGGCGGATCGCCAACCAGGGGCGCGCGCCGCTGGCGCGGATCTGCTTGCTGCGCCACGCGCCGATGAACCGGATGCGCGCCCTGTCGCCCAGCGAGGCCGTGGCCCGCCTGTTCTCTTGCTGCTTCCCGCCGTTTCATGACGCCCGCGCGCTGGACGGCGTGCTGGCGGCGCTGGAACAGATCGCGGCGCGCTGCGCCTGCGTCGAGCTGGGCTTCGTCCCCGACGCCACCGCGCCCGCGTTCGTGCGCGCCAGCTGATCCGTGTCAGATCTCCGTCGGAGACGCGGCGAAAATCTCGCGCGGCGAACTACAGCCGCGCGCGCCGAATTCCGATGTCGTGAGGGTGAGCTCACGTGAGGGGAGCACCTCGCTCCATCGGAGCCTGTTCGAGTCCGTCGCGCAGAGCCTGCTGTCCGACGGCATCAGCGTGCGCTTCCGCGCCGGGGGACGGAGCATGACGCCAACCATCGAGGACGGAGAGTGCGTGGTGGTCGCGCCGCTCGACGCGGCCGCCGTCAAGCTGGCCGATGTGATGCTCTGTCGAACGGCTCAGGGGCTGGCGGCCCATCGGGTGCTGTCGACCGGCACGAACGCCGACGGCACGGTCCGCTTCACCACCTGCGGCGACGCCGCGCTGGAGGCCGACGCGCCCGTGGGAGCCGCCGACGTGCGCGGCCGCGTGGTCTCCGTCGAACGCGAAGGCGGCGCCGTCGATCTCTCGATCTGGGGCGGCGTTCTCGGCCGCCTGGCCGTCATCGCCGCGGTCGAGCTCCAGCGCGCCGTTCGCCGCTTCCGCGCCCGGGCCTGGCTCGGCGCCCAGACCTCCGTCCGTACCGGTTAGCGTCCGTCGCCCGACCGCCTGCTCAGGCGGCGCGCTGACCGAGGCGGGCCGAGCGCCGCACCCAGGCCAGGTACAACGCCGGCGCCGCGACCAGCGAGTACGACAGCAGATGGCCGAACCGCCCGTCGGGCCCGAACGCCTCCGTCAGGTCGTGAAAGTGTTGCGAGCCCTCGATGACGCCGCTCTCGGCCAGCTCGTGGACGCCGTAGATCACCAGCTGCGCCAGGAAGAGGCACAGAAAGACCGACGTCACCTTGAGCACCACGCCCAGGTTCAGGCGACGCGCATAACGGGTCCAGATCCAGGCCACCAACCCGGCCAGCGCGACGCCGGCCGCCCCGCCCGCCACCAGCGTCAGGCCGCGCGGGTCCTGACCGGCGCGCGCCGCCATCACCTGGATGCCGACGTAGAAGACGGCCTCCAGGCCCTCGCGCGTGATCAAGAACGCGGTCAGCAGCGCGATGCCGGCCAGCGCCCGCGGCGAGGACGCGGCCCCGGCGACGCGGGCCTCGATCGACCCCTTCAGCCGCCGCCCGGCGCGCACCGCCTGCCAGAGCATCGTCCCGACGAACAGCGCCGCCACCAGCGCCGCGACGCCCTCGTAGACCGGCTGGTTGGGCACGCGCAGCCACAGCCAGGCGCCAGCCAGCGAGGTGACCACCGACAGCGCCACGCCGACGCGCACGCCCGGGATCAAGCCGGCGCGGTCGATCCGCCGCAGGTAGGCGGTGATGACGCTGATGATCAAGAACGACTCGATCCCCTCGCGAAACGTGATGAGCAACGTCGGCAGCATGAGCAGGCTCCGGGTCAGTTGTTCCGCTCGCCGTCGCCGCACGCCGGCGCGCTCTCCAGGAGCTGCAGGGCCTGCCCCAGCGTGGTCACCACGTCGTTGGCGGCGGCCATGTCCAGCCGCAGGGAGACCGGCCCCACCGTCAGGATGACGGAGTTGCCGCACGGGCACGGCTCGACCCGCGCCATCTGCCCGACGATCGCCTTCGGTTTCGATGTCTCGTCCATGGTCACCTCCTTCCAGAACCGGGATCGCCCGCGCGCTCGCCGGGCTCGCTCGACGACGCAGAGGGGACCTGGGACGTCTCCCTCGGTTCGACGTCGAGCAGGACGCAGTGCTTGCAACGGCGGCACTTGAGCTCGAGGCGATCGCCCACCCACCTTGCGAGGAGGTTGCCGCAGTGGCAGCGGACCTCGCCCGGCGAGGCGGCGCGGGCCCGGCTCATCGCGGAGACCCCGTGGGTGTCGCCGTTGTCATGATTTTGAAAATCACTTTCACTTTCATCTAACGGATCGGCGGATGGGCTGTCAATGACTTCGTGCGCTGCCGAATCCGCACGCCCCGCGCGGATTCCGCACCGCGCGCGCCCCCCGCGCCGCGCGTCCGCCCGCTCGGGCGGGGCATGGGGGTTGCAAACTTCGCGTGCGACACTCCCGACGGCCCGCATGCCCTTCTCGCAATCCAAGCTCGGCCGCGCGCTCGATCGCGCCGGACCGATGATCGTGGCGCTGGTGCTGGGCGCGGTCCTGATCGCCAGCTCCAGCCTCTCTTACCGGGACGCGCAGCGGGCCGCCGCGCTGGTGGCCGAGCGGCAGGGCGTGGGTTTGCTCCACCGCCTGGACAGCGTGCTGGGCCCGCGCCCCGACGACAAGGCGCTGGCCGCCGCGCTGGAGGCGAGCCGTGCCCTGGGCCTGCGCTACCTGGGGTTCGTCGACCACGGCCGGATCGTCGCCGCGGCGGGCGAGGCCCGGCTGCCGAGCGTCCCGCTGGCGATGGCGCCCCCGACGGCCGGGCTGGATCGGGTACGCATGACCGGCCCCGGGCCCCACCCGCCGAGCGGCCGCCCGCTTGGCGGCCCACCGCCCGACTGGCTTCCGGGCGATCGCCCGTCGCTGCCCGCTCCGCCCCCCTTCCGCGACGGGCCGCCGCCCGACCAGATGCCGGGTCTGATGGGCGGGCCGCCCCACGGGCCGCACCCGTTCCTGCTGGTGATCGAGTTCGAGCCGATCGCCTCGAAGGAGACGGTCCGGCGGGCGCTGACGGTGCTCTGGCTGTCGTTCGGCGCCGCGATCCTGTTGACCGCCGCGGCGGTCGTGCTGTCCGCCAAGGCGCGGCGGGCCGCGCGGGCGGAGGCGGCGCTGTCGGCGCAGCACCACCTGGCGCAGCTGGGCGAGCTGTCGGCCGTGCTGGCGCACGAGATCCGGAACCCGCTGGCGGCGCTCAAGGGTCACGCGCAGCTTCTGGCGGAGGAGATCCCCGCCGGCGCGGCGGCCGGGCGCGTGGCGCACGTGGTGGAAGGCGCCGTCCGGCTGGAGCGTCTGACGAACGATCTGCTGGCCTTCGCCCGTTCGGGGGCGCTGCAGATCGCCGCGGTCGATCCGGCAGCGCCGCTGGAGCGCGCCGCCCACGCGCTGGGGAGCGACCAGATCGAGATCGACACCGCGGGCGCACCCGCCCGCTTCGAGCTGGACGCCACCCGCCTGGAGGAGACGCTGCGCAACCTGCTGGAGAACGCGCTGGCGGTGACGCCGCCGATCGGAAAGGTGCGCGCGCGGGTGACGACGGCGGACGGCGCGCTCATCTACAGTGTGCAGGACCAGGGCCCGGGGATCGCGCCGGCCGAGCGCGCGCGGGTCTTCGAGCCGTTCCACACCACGAAGACCCGCGGCACCGGGCTGGGGCTGGCGGTCGCGAAGCGGATCGTCGATCTGCACGGCGGGCGGATCGACGTGGCCGACGCGCCCGGCGGCGGCGCTATCTTCAAGGTCGTGATTCCGCCGCGCGACGTCTGGAGGCGCTCATGACCACCCCAGCGCTTCCCGCCACCGGCCGCATTCTGATCGTCGACGACGAGGCGGGCGTGCGGACGTTCCTGGCCGACGCGCTGGTCGGCGCCGGACACGACGTGACCCAGGCCCCGGACGGCGACGCCGCGCTGGCGCGCCTGGGCGAGCGGGCGTTTCACCTGGTCATCACCGATCTGCGGATGCCGGGCGTCGACGGGATGGACCTGCTGCGCGCCGTCCGGCGCGACCACCCCGAGGTCGAGATCATCGTCCTCACCGCGCACGGCTCGATCGAGAACGCCGTGGAGGCGATGAAGGAGGGGGCGTTCGACTACCTGCAGAAGCCGGTGGGGAGCCCGACCGAGCTGCGGCTGCTGGTGGCGCGGGCGCTGGAGCGCCGGCGGCTGCGCGCCATCCGCGACATCGCCGCGGGCGGCGCCGAGCCGCCGCTGGGCTACGGCGCCCCGGCCATGCGCGCCGTCGAGGCGGCGCTGCGCAAGGTGGCGGCCACCAACGCCACGGTGCTGCTGCTGGGCGAGAGCGGCTCCGGCAAGGAGGTGGCGGCGCGGGCCGTCCACCGCTGGAGCGCGCGCGCCGCGGGGCCGTTCGTGGCGGTGAACTGCGCGGCGCTGGCGACGGAGCTGCTGGAGAGCGAGCTGTTCGGGCACGAGAAGGGCGCCTTCACCGGCGCGCACGCCCGCCAGCTGGGGCGCATCGAGCTGGCCGACGGCGGCACGTTCTTTCTCGACGAGATCGGCGAGCTGGCGCCCGGGCTGCAGGCCAAGCTCCTGCGCGTGCTGCAAGAAAGGCGGTTCGAGCGGGTCGGCGGGCGACAGACGGTGGAGGCCGACGTCCGCTGGATCGCCGCCACCAACCGCGACCTGCCGGCGCTGATCGCGCGCGGCGGCTTTCGCGAGGATCTCTACCACCGGGTGGCGGTCTTCCCGGTCGAGATGCCCCCGCTGCGGGCGCGCCGCGAGGACATCCCGCCGCTGGCCGATCGGCTGCTGGTCCGGATCGCGGGGGCGCTGGGGCGCCCCGAGCTGCGGCTGACCGACGACGCCCGCCAGGTGCTGGCGGCGGCCGCCTGGCCGGGCAACGTGCGCGAGCTGGCCAACGTGCTCGAACGCAGCGCCATCCTGGCCGACGCGCCGGCGATCGGCGCCGACGATCTGGCATTGCTCCCCGGCGGCGACGGCGCCGCGGCCGGCGGCACCGCGCCCACCACCATGACGGAGCTGGAACGCGACGCCATCGAGCGCGCCCTGGCGGCGACCGGCGGCAATCGCCGCCTGGCCGCCGCGCGGCTGGGGATCGGCCTGCGAACGCTGTACGAGAAACTGAAGCGCTACGGGCTGCCCTGATCGGGCGGCGGCCCCGGCGGCGGGTGATTCGGGCGGCAGGCCAGGCGATTGTCGGGCGCGGCCGCGCACGTCCCGTCCATGGTGTGCTCGTGAAGGGTCACCTGGCAGGTGTCGCCCGACTTCTTGTCCGTGCAGGCGTCGTACGCCTCCGGCGGCGGCCCGTGGTGCTGGGGGCAGGCGTCGTCGGCGCGGGCGATGCCCGCGACCAGGAAGAATGACAGGAGGATCAGCTTCTTCATGACGGAGTTTCCTTTCGGCGCCACCGGCGAAGCGGGACGCGGACGGGGTGATTGCAGCGGGGATGCCAGGTCGAGGAGGCGCGTTCCCGCGGCCCGGTCCCGATCCCCTCGCCGTGCGCCGTGCGAAAACGACAAACCGACTGCCAAAGGCGCAGCAGCGGCGCGACGCTGTCGACCGCGAGGGGCGGGCGAAGGGGGTGGCACCGCACGTGCAAGACACGCGCAACGGACGAAACCAGACCTCGAAAGGAGGCCACCTTTGAGCCCACCAAACACGCGCGACCCTGATGACATCGATCTCCTCCGACGGCAGACCCTGGGCTGGTTGATGGGGACCGGTGCCCTGGCGCTCGGCTGCGGCAGCACGGCCGGCGCGCTCGACGCGGGCACCGATGCCGCGACCGGCGACGCGGCCGCCTGCACGCCGACGCCGGAGGGCGAGATCGGCCCCTACTTCGCCGACGACAGCGACACCCGGTTCAACCGCAGCAACATCCTCTCCAACCTCGACGGCACGAACAGCCAGATCGGCATTCCGCTGACGGTCACGATCTTCATCGTCGACGGACAGAAGGGCTGCGCCCCCTACCCCAACGCGCAGGTCGACGTCTGGCACTGCAACGCCGCGGGCGTTTATTCGGACCAGGCGGTCGAGAACACGACCACCGAGACCTGGCTGCGCGGCTATCAGCTGAGCGACGCCAGCGGCAAGCTCAGCTTCTCGACGATCATCCCGGGCTGGTACGGCGGCCGCACCACGCACATCCACCTGCGGGTGCGGTCGTCATACAGCCAGGCGTCGTCGACCTCCGACGGAACGAACACCACGCAGCTGTTCTTCGCGCAGACGTTCGTCGATCGCCTGGCCACCGGCGTGGCGCCCTACAATGCCGAAGGCGTGAACCCGACGACCAACGCCGGCGATCGCGTCTACGCCCAGCAGGAAAACGGCGCCAACCTGCTGGCGCTCTCGGGCGACGACACGACCGGCTACACCGCCGCCGTCACGATCGTCCTGCCGATCACCAGCAACGGCGCCGGGGGCGGCGAGCCGCCGGAGGGCGGCCCACCGGTTTAAGGAGCGAGGGGCCCCTGGTAGAGGACGGCCCCGGGCGCGAGCTGCAGGTCCCGCCCGTTGCCACTCTGATCGTGAAGGTTCGCGGCGCCGTTCTCCCAGTCGAAAAGGTAGTCGCCCCAGGCGGTCGCGTCCGGCGCGGTGCTGCTGGCGATCGCTTCGAGCTGAGACAGCGTGGGCGTGACCGCGGTCGCCTGCATGCGGGCGTGGAACAGGTACCCGTCGTCCGAGCCGACCTGGAAGCTCGTGGCGTCCGCTGGCGTCCAGGCGTTGGCGGCTTTGGAGGACATCCCGTTCTGCACCAGCCCGGCACGGATCTGGGCCAACGTCGGCGTGCTGGTCCCTGCCGCGAACACCGGACCACCGACGCCGAACTTGAGCCACTGCTGCAACGTGAACGTCCCGTTGCTGATCACGATCTGCCAGGCCACCCAGACCCAGCCGCGCACCGTCGCGTCCGTCAAGGTGTAGTTGGATTCGTAGTAGCTGTAGTCGCCCGCGTAGGCGCCCTGCGGGTCAGCGAAGATCATCGTGTTGGCGTTGTAACGCGCCGAAGTCGGCGAGTTGGCCGAGCTGTTGCCCCCCAGGGCCCGGATGTGCCAGTTCGCGCCGCTCAGGACGTATACGTCCATGTTCCCGCGCGACCAGGGATAGGTCGACCCAGGGTCGGGGATCTTCATCCACACCGAGAACAGCGTCCCGCCCTGCGGAACGTCGGGCCGGAGCGCGTGGTCGGGCCCGTAGAGGGTCCGTCCGACCTCGACCGAGGCGTAGGAGGCGATCGGCCCGCCATCGTTGCCGCTCGCCGAGCCGCCCGTGCCGGACACCACGCCGCTGCTGCCGCCACTTCCGACAGAGCCGCCGGCCCCTGCGCTCGCGTCGGTTCCCGAACCGCTGGCGCCGCCTGCGCTCGCGTCGGTCCCGAAGCCGGCGTCGACCGTCCCCACCACCCCCCCCGTCGCCACCACCCCGCCTGTTCCGACCGCGCCGCCCGTTCCCACGACGCCGCCCGTCCCGACGACGCCGCCCGTCCCGACCGCGCCGCCCGTCCCGACGACGCCGCCCGTTCCCACGACGCCGCCCGTTCCCACGACGCCGCCCGTTCCCACGACGCCGCCCGTTCCGGCGACGCCGCTCCCAGCGGCGCCTCCGATACCGGACCCGCCGCTCCCAGCACCAGCACCGCCGCCTGCCCCGATTGAGCCACCGCCGAGCGGCGCCGCGGGACCTTGGTGAAGCACGCCCCCGGAGGCGAGCGTGAGGTCGCGACCGTGACCGCTCTGGTCCTTCAAATTGGCGGCGCCGTTCTCCCAGTCGAACAGGTAGTCGCCCCAGGCGGTGGTGTCGGGCGCCGTCGCGCTGGCGATCGTCTCGAGCTGCGCCAGCGTGGGCGCCGTCGCCAGCGCCTGCATGCGCGCGTGAAAGAGGTATCCGTCGTCAGAACCAACCTGAAAGCTGGTCGCGTCGTTGGGCGTCCAAGCGTTCGCCGTCTTCGAGGCCATTCCGTTCTTGACCAGCGCGGCCCGGAGCTGCGCCAGCGTGGGCGCGCTGGTGCCGGCGGCGAACACCTGACCGGTCGGGCCGAACTTCAACCATTGCTTCAGCGTGAACGTGTTGTTGCCGGGGACGATCTGCCACGCGACCCAGACCCAGCCGCGCACGGTCGCGTCCGTCAGCGTGTAATCTGATTCGTAATAGGCGTAGTCGCCCGCCCAGGTCCCCTGTGGGTCGGCGAAGATCATGCAGTTGGCGTCGTATCGAGCCGACGTGGCCGAGTTCGCGCTGCTGTTTCCGCCCAGACAGCGCATGTGCCAGTTGGCGCCGCTCAAGATGTAGACGTCCATGTCGCCGCGGCTCCACGGATATGTCGACCCGGGATCGGGGATCTTCATCCAGACCGAGAACAGCGTTCCACCAGCCGGCACGTCCGTCCGACCCGCGTGGTCAGGACCCCACGGGGTGCGCCCGACCTCGATCGACGAGAGGGCCGAGCCACCAGCTCCGCCCGCACCCGTGGAGACTGTCGCGCCGATCGAAAACTGATCGCTCGCGCCCGGGCTACAACCCGAGCTTGAGCCGAGGACCGCCAGCAGGCCAACGCCCAACGCAAACCGGCTGCACGTGAACATCTTATCCATCTCCTCCGCTACGCCTTCTACCGAACCCGTAAGCAAACAAACGAGAACTTTCTGAGGACTAACGCGAAGTCCTGGTGCAATGCGGCGCCCCTCAGCCGTTTGCTGAGCAAGATAAGGAGCGCGAAGGCGAGCGGAACGCGCCCGCGACGTGAGCTACGTCACGGACCGGGCGCGGTGCAGGCGAGGAGAACGCGGGGTTACCCGGCGTGCGCGGTGGCGCTCGTCTGCCGGTGCAGCTCTTCGCCGAACAGGCGCTGCATGAGGCGCGCGGTCGCGCCCTTGCCCGAGCTGGCGTGCGCGGCCAGCGCGTCCGCGAACTCGGTCGCGCTCTGGAATCGCTCGGCGGGATCGAAGGCCAGCGCCTTCTCCAGGATTCCCGGCGCCGGATCGGGCAACTGCCGGATCGCCGCCAGGTCGGCCGCCGTGATCCCGCTGGCCGCGCGATAGAGGATGTCGAGGTCGTTCTCGCCGACGTAGAGCAGCTGCCCCGTCAAACAGTAGTAGAGAACGTGCGCCAGCGAGAACAGATCGCTGCGGTGATCAACCTGCTGCCCGCGCGCCTGCTCGGGCGACATGAACGTCGCGTTCCCCTTCACCATCCCGACCTGCGTGCGGCTGACGCGGCGATTGGACTTCACGATGCCGAAGTCCGACAGCTTGACCTCCCCGAGCAGCGACACCATCACGTTGCTGGCCGAGATGTCGCGGTGGACGATGCCCATGGGCGAGCCCGCCTTGTCGCGCTGCTCGTGCGCATAGGCCAGCGCCTGCAACGTCTCGTGCGCGATGTAGTACGCCATCGCCTCGGGCAGGCCGGCGCCGCCTTGCTCAACGTAGCGGTTCACCAGTCGGCCGAGATCGCGGCCGACGATGTACTCCTGGGTCATGAAGTACTCGCCCGCCACCACGCCGAAGTCGAACACCGGCACGACGTTCGAGTGCACGAGACCGGCCTGCATGCGCGCCTCGTCGATGAACTGCGAGACCGCCTCCTTCTCGCGCGCCAGCTCCGGGCGGAGGCGCTTGAGCACGAAGTTGCGGGTGAAGCCCTCCACGCCGGCGACCTCGGCGATGAACAGCTCGGACATCCCCCCCTCGCCCAGGCGATCGATCAGCCTATAGCGCCCGAAGATCGACCCCGCGCCGACCGGCGCTGGCTGACGCGCCACCGTCAGCGCCGGCTGCGAGCCGCGGATTCTCACCGCGTTACCGTCCGTGATGCGCCCCTTGGGCAGCTCGGGCGCCGTGACGTGCTCCGCGGCCACCGCCCGCGGCCGGGCCGGCGTCCCGAACTTCGAGGTCGGCTCGTGCGGGATCTCGGCGGGAACGGCGCCCAGGGAGACCATCGCCGCGGATGCGCGGCCACCCGTGGCGACCAGCGCGACGCCGCCCAGCGCGATCCCCAGCGCCAGGACCCACAGGCCCACGTGATCGGCCCAGCGCACGCCGCCCGCCGAGGGGGCTGGCGCCGCCACTGCCGGCAACGTCACAGGATGGGCCAGCAGCAGGAACCCGTCGGCGTCGACGCTGGCCGGCAGCCGCGCCGCCGCCACCACGAAGGTCTGCGAACCGACGTCGACGACCGCCGACGCCACCTGTCGCTGGCGGGCCTGCGCGACGACCTGCTCGTCGGCCCGACCGATGTCCGGCCCGCGAGCCACGATCGCGCGATCGCCCAGGCGCACGCGCAGCACCGGGGACTCGGCGCGGAACGGGCGCCACCAGTCCTCGTTGTCGAACAGATCGACCAGCGTCGCGCCGTCGACGTGGGCGCGCAGCGCCGCCTCCAGGGGCTGCAGCCGCGCCGCCTCCACCACCCGCCGCTCGGCCGCGCTCCGCTCCTCCGCGCCCCGCCCTTCGAATTGACCGCTGGCCTTCGGCAACGCGGCCAGCGCGCTTGCCTGATCGCCAAGCACCGCGCGCACGCCGAGCACGCCGACCGCCGTTCCACCGGCGATCAGCGCGACCCCGAACACAACGCGAGCTCTGCGCATGTTGTTTCTCCTTCGCGTCAAGAACCTCGCAAGAACTTCAACGGGTCACTTGTACGATCCATAGGCCTGCCCGAATTTGTTGGTGTGCGCGCCGCCCTCGTCGTGCTCCAGCGCGAACGACACTTCCGTCGGGCCGTTCACCGTCACCCTTTGCACCGCCGCCTTCGTCTCGGGGCTCCACGCCACCAGCCGGCGCATGCCGGGCGGCACGTTGTTGATCCGGAACGTCCCGTCGGGCTGCACCTTGGCGAACAGGATGCTGGGGACGACCAGGACCTTGGCGCTCATCTTCTGGTGGATGTTGCAGAAGATCTCGACCACGCCCGGGCCGGTGACGGTGACGGAGCGCGCCTGCTCGCCGGCCTGGTAGGTCCCGAGATCGAACGTGTTGCGCGGCGAGTTCGAGAACACGTTGTGATAGACCGAGTCCATGTTGGGGAAGATCAGGTTGGTCCCCGTCTGGACCACCGCCACGCGCGGGCTGAACTGGCGGTTCTCCTGCTTGATCTCGACGACCTTGTGGTGCGTGACGGGCATCCGGACGTTCTCGACGTAGACGTAGACGTCGTCGACTGGTCCGCCCGCGACCGTCACCTTGCCGGAGATCGACGTGGGGTGATGGTCGGCGGTGGCCGCCGTCTTCTTGGCGGACTTTTCCGAGCTGCCGGCGGCCTCGGCGTCGCCCGCGGGCGGCTGCGGCGTGGGCTCTGCCGCGATCCCGGGCGCCGGAACGCCGCCCCCCTGCCCTTGCAGGAGGTGCAACAGCATGTCGTAGCGCTGCTGCTCCGTCTGCAGCATCTGGATGATGAGCTGGCGCTGCTCCCGCACGTCGTTTTGCAACTTGGAGAACTCCGCCCGGGTGGGCGGCCCTTCCGGCGCCTTGTCTTCGGCCCACGCCGGCCACGCGAGCTGCGCGACGAGCAGGCCGGCGAGGGCGCTGGCTGCGATCGGCTTATACGTTCTGGTCATGATCAGCTCGCGATGCCTCCGTTGCTCCGGTTATTCGATGAGCACGAGCGACGACGTGAACACATCGTCTCGAATCTGGGGGACACCTCCGTACTCCCCGTTGTGCAGGTACTCGGCCTTCAGGATGATCCGGTCGGTGAAGTTGACGTGCACACCGCCCGTCGCGCGCCACCCCTTCGTCAGGTAGGCGCGGTCGGCGCCGCCCGGCGCGTTCGGATCGCCCAGCCAGATGAAGGCGTCCCGGTACTCGATCCGCCCGATCAGGCCGAAGTGCGCGTGCAGGTAGGCGTCCAGCTCGGCATAGCCGCCGCCGTGGAGTTGCAACCCGTAGACCTGGTTGGTCGGATCGCCGGGCGAGCCGCCGCGCAGGTACTCCGCCTTGAAGTCGGCGCGCCGGAGGTGGAGCTGGTAGTCGAGCCCCCAGAACCACATCTTGCCGCCGTCGTTGGGCGAGCGGTCCTGCGGCCCGTACGAGCCGGAGGCGCCGAGCTCCATGTCCAGCGGAATGGGCGGGTGCAGCGAGATCCGGCCGCTGACCGTCTTGCCGAGGTTGGTGTCGGTCTCGTTGTAGAAGAAGAACTGCTCGGTCGTGAACGATCCGTTGGTGGCGGCGCCCGCGATCACCAGCATGTCGTCCGGCCCGAACTTCGAGCGCACCTTGACGCCGATCGCCGTGCCGGTCGTGTAGCGGGAGATCAGCGACGGGGTGATGCCATAGCGCTGGTCCGACTTGCGATCGCGGTACTCGATCCCCAGCACCGAGTCGAACTTGCCGACGAAGATCGATGTCCGCTGCGAGCGGGTCGGCATCCACTCGAGCTGCGCGATGTCGGCGTCGAAGACGTCCCCCAGGCTGAAGTTCGAGCCGGTGCGCGGCGTGAAGTCGAGGCTGGCGGTGGCCAGCAGGCCCGGTCCGAGGCCCGAGGTCAGCCGCAGGTTGATCTCGTTGACGATGAAGCCCGGCGCGCCGCCCGAGTGAATCGGATCGTAGCGGGGCACCGCGCCGGTCGCGTCGCCGAGGTCGGCGACCTCCCCCCGTGAATTGATGGCCGGCGCCAAGATGTCGCCCAGGAACACCCAGCCGTACTTGCCGGCGTACTGCGGGAAGTAGACGTTCCCCTGGTCCCGGACGATCCCCGAGCCGTTCCCCTCCGTGGCGTAGAAGCCGAGGTCGATGTAGCCGCCCAGGATCACGCGCGGCTGCCGGCCGACCACCACCGCCTGCATCTGCTCCAGACGCTGCTCCAGCTCGGCCATCTTGGCGATCGGGTCGACCCGGCCCTCGTCGTGCGTGTCGTCGGGGACGACCAGGTTGGGCGTCTCGGCCTCGGGCTCTGCGGTCGGCGCCGGGGCCACCGGCGCAGCGGGGACCTCCGGCTGGTCCGCGCCCGCGGCGCCGGCCCGGCCCGCCGCCAGGAACAGCGCGCCGGCAACCAATTGCCCGATCAGCCGCGGTCGGAATGTCATCGGGAACCCTTGACATCGGTTTGATCAACCAAGACTGAAGGTTGCTTGAACCGATCCAAACGCACCATTCCGTTTGTAATTTCAACGACGTATTTGAGCGGCATTGTTGACCGCGTCGAACGACCGTCCCCGAACGCCATCCGGCCGCCGCCCTCCTCGAAAGAGGAGAGTGCGGCGGCCGGACGCGGCCCCACCCGTGGAGAAGCCGAAACGCCGGTTAGATGCAGCCCAGGAAGGCCAGCAAGGCCTGCTGCGAGCCAGAATCGAGCGCGGCGTACGCGGCGGCCGCGGTGGCCGCCTGGCCGCCGTGCGCGGCGATCGCGGTCGGGATGTCACCCGCTCGCCCGTCGTGCAGAAAGTGCACGCGCTCCGAGATGCGCCAGAGCGGCATCGTTCGCCATTGGCTGCCCGTCGCCGAACCGGCAACGAACTGGTCGTCCAGCGCAGGGCCCATGTCGTGAACCAGCAGGTCCGAGTACAGATTGATCGTTCGCGTTGGCCCCGGCAACGACGGCGTGTGGCACCCCGCGCACCCGGCGTTGGCGAACACCGTCGCCCCCGTCGAGCCGGTGCAGGTCGGGTCCGGCACCGCCGGATCCAGGGTGGCCATGAACGCGGTGACCGTCTGCACCGGCAGCGCGTCGATCTCGGGCTTCAAGAAGTTCGCGCCGCAGGCGGAGACCTCGTCGTCGGGGACCAGCGGGTTGGTGATGCCCATCTCGTGCGTGAAGGCGTCGCCCATGAACTCGATCAGCGTGGCGAACTGCGCCTTCCAGCCGAACTTCCCGATGCGCCCGTCCGCCAGGACGTTCACGCTCCCGCGCACCTCGGCCGGCTCGGCCGCCTGCGCCGCCAGGATGTCCTTGTTCTGCACGAAGTCGATCAGCGCCGTCCCCCGCAAGCTCATCGCGCTCCGGCGCGACGTGACGTTGGCCAGCGGCGGCACCCCCGTCGGCAGCGGGCAGAAGATCCCCAGGCTGGCGATGGAGTGCGCCCGCGCGACCGGGCCGCCCTCCCCGATCAGCGGGTCGAACAGGTCGTTCTCGATCCGGCCGACGCGGGTCACGAACGTGTCCGGCGTGGCGCCCATGCCGCCCTCGACCGGCGTGTTGTGGCAGTCACCGCAGGCGCGTCCGTTGAACAGCGGTCCCACGCCCTGCAGCGGCGACAGCTCCGTGGCGAACATGTCGGCGCCCATCGCGGCCGGCGTGATCGCGCCCGCCTGCTCCGCGTGCGCGACCATGCTCGGCGTGATGAAGCCCGCGCCGAAACCGGGCATCGCCAGGACCGCGCCGCGGCCGCCCGACATCACCACCGACACCCAGATCGTCTGCGCGTTCTCGGAGACGGTGACGCCGTTCACGCGGAACGGCGGTAAATTCGCCAGGATCTGCCGCACGGCCACCACCTCGCCGCTCTGGCGAATCCGCACGATGCTGTTGTCGCCGCGGTTCAGGACGTAGAGGTCCGAGCCCGCGCCCAGCGTCGTGTTGCTGGAGAAGTTGTCGCTGGCCACCTCGGGCACCACCGGCGCCAGGTCGACCGGCCGGTTGAACCAGGGCGAGCGGATGAACCGCGGCGCACCGGCCGTGAACAGCGTGCCGTCGTCGCTCAGGTCGAGCGCGACGATCTGGTTCGCCATCGGATCGCTGACGTACGCGATGCGCGTCGGCACCCAGTTGAACAGCAGGCCAACGCGGGTCGCGGTGTTCTCCGACATCGACTCGGCCGCCGCGACGGTCAGGTTCGACAGCGGGTGGAACGTCCCGGCCGGCGCCAGCGCGTCGACCCCCTTGAGGACGTGGACCTGCACCACGCTGCCGTCGGCCTCGGCCGCCAGGAACACCGCCTTGCCGGTCCCGTCAGGCGACTTGCTCAGCAGGGCCGTCGCCACCGCGCCGTGGTCCAGCCCCTTGGTCGAGGCGCTGCTGCGGTTGGTCTCGTTGCCGGCGAACACGCCGCCGGCCACCGGATCGGGCGCCCCGGCCAGCGGCGCGCCGCTGGGATCGTCGACGGTGATCGTCCCCTCGCCGCTGGCGCCGGTCGGCGCGTTCGCGATCCAGGGGCGGCCGAAGCCGCGGTTCACCGAGATGCCGAGCGGCAGGCTGGTCGACGTCTGCGCCGCCGTCACCGCGGCCGGGCTGTTGATGCTGTTCAGGAACGCGGCGTCCTGGTTGGCGTAGATCATCGCGCGGCCGTCGGCGCTGGCGGCCTGGCCGCCGGACGCGGCCAGGTTGGCGGGCACCGTGACGGCGCCGTGGCTCACGTCCAGCGACAGCACGCTGCCCGGCGCCGCGGACGGCTGCGCGGACGTGTCCCCGAAGCTGGACGAGCTGGCCACGAACAGCCGCTGGGCGTCGAGGATCATGCCCGGGGCCGTCGACGCCGCGAAGGTGGCGTTGTCGTGGAACGGCCCGCCGCGGTGAAACGTCCCGATCTGCGTGACGGCGCCGGCGCCCGGGATGCCCTGGGCGACGACCTGGGCGCGAATCGGCGCGACGAACACCGGGTCGCGGCTGACCGAGATCGAGAGGGCGCCGTTCTCGGCGGTCGCCTCTGCGCCGTCGGGTGCGGTCCCGCATCCGAGCAGCGGCACCGCCAGAAGCGCGGCTCCGACGCCAATCCGGACCTTGGCCGACCTTCTCGTCAAGCGCATGATCTCCTCCTGGGCAAGCGGTTGATGGGCTCGAAGGAAGTCATGGAACCGGGTGCTCCCCGGTGGTGGTGGCCCGCCGGTGCGCGCCGCTGGCGGTGAGCGCCGCCGCCGAGATCGGGCCGAGGCCGCCGACGGCGGCGTGCTGGCGAGAGACCGTGGTGATGCCGGCGCCGAACATCGCCGCGGCCCGCCGGGCCGCGCGCCACAGCGCGAAGGCCGCGGCGACCGACGCCGCCGCGACCAGCAGCAGGTTCGCCGGCTGCCCCCGACTGGCCAGGCGCAGCAGCGCCAGCGTGAGGCCGCTCATCGTGGCACAGGCGACCGCGCCCAGCGCCACCGCCCGCAGGCCCGCGGAGACCAGCCCTTTGATCTCCAGGTGCAGCCCGATCCCGGCCGAGATCGTGACGGTCGCGAACGCGACGACCTGGCGATCGACCGCCAGCGTGGCCAGCCAGGCCGGCCCGCGGCCGAACAGGCGGTCGCCCGCGGCCCGCGCCACCGCCAACAGCAGGAAGCCGACGACGAAGCCCGGGATGTGACGCGCGATGGTCCGCGCCAGACCGTCCCGGCGCCCGTCCGGGCTCGCCTCGTGGCGCAGCGAGAACAGGACCAGGACCGGCGCCAGCATCAGGATGCGCACCGACTTGCTAGCGGCGGCCATCTCCGCGCCGCCCGGTCCCATCTGCGCGCCGACACCGACCGCGCTGGCCAGGTCATTCACGGCCAGGCCGCTCCACAAACCGCCGTCCCGAGGCCCCAGCCCGAACATCGCCGCCACCGAGCGAAACAGCACCAGCGCGACCGCGCTGTAGAGAAAGATGGTCGCCAGGGCGACACCCTGCTCTTGCCGGCGCGCCCCGACCACCGGCGCCACGGCGTTGACGGCCGACGCGCCGCAGATCATCGTCCCGGCCGCGATCAGGTCGGCCAACCGGCGCGGGACCTGCAGCGGGATGGCCGCCGCCCGCGTCATGAAGAACGTGGTCGGCAGCGCCGCCAGCAACCCGACACCGATCGCCAGCAGCTCGCGTGACGCGAACAGGCGCGCCTCGATTCGCAGGCCCATCAGCACGACCGAAAAGCGCAGAACCGTCTTGCCAACGAAGGCCAGCCCCGCGCCGTAACGATTCTGCCCGCGGTCGCGCGCCGCCAGGCTCAACCATCTGGCCAGCGGCGAGTTCACCACGATTGAACCCAGGATCAACGCCACCAGCACGTCGGGCAGCGCCCAGCGCGCCGGCAACGCGCGCTGCAGCGCCAGCGCCGCCACGCCGACGACCAGCGCCAGCGCCGCGCCGGGCGCCACCGCGCGCACCGGCGCGAGCCGGCTGTCTGACGCGGTGGCGGTGTTCATCGACGTTCACCTCTGCCGGCTCCAGACGCCGCGGCGCAAGAAAATTCCGAGAAAAAACCCATCAACTCGTCTCGTTCACAACGAACCGTCAGGCTGCAGACAGTTCCTCGCGCAACAGTCTCCGACATCGCGACGCGCTCGATCATCTGTCGGCCGCGCACCGACAACCGGGGCCCGGGGGCCCTGTCGCCGGCAAGCAACTCTGCCTGGATCGACATCGGGGAGTTCGTCTATCGACCCACAAAATTGAAACTTAACTGAACCGCCACGGAGGGTATCTGCGGATACAACGTTCGCCCAACGAGTCTCCGACATGCGTGTTCGTATCGGCGCAACGTCGACATTCAACGGGCCCTCAAGCAGCGGGTTCGCGCGGCCGAGTGACGCTGCGAAAGCGAGGAGATCGACCATGCCGAGCGGAAGAGCAGCGGCCACCTGGATGCAAGCGGGCAGCGCGGTGCTGGTGGCGGCGATCGGTGCGGCGGGATGCGACAGCGGCGGTTTCTTCTGCGGCAAGAACGCGATGTGCGGCTGGAGCAACACCGACGCCGAACGGGTCGTCGCGCTGGCGAACCTGTCGCCGACGCCACCCAACGACGACAGCAACATGTACGCGAACGACGCCGACGCCGCGGCGCTGGGGAAGATGTTTTACTTCGACACGCGCTTCTCCGGGCCGACGAACCAGCTCGACGGTCTGAACCGGATGATGCCGTTCGGGCGCACGCCCGTCGGCCAGAGCGCCGGCGTCGCCTGTATCAGCTGCCACGACCCAGGCCACGGCGGCGCCGATCCCGCCAGCGCGCCCGGCGACGTCTCCGTCGGCGCCGGCTGGACGTACAACAACGCGCTGACGACGTTCAACTCGGCCTACTACCTGCTGCACCTGTGGAACGGGCGCGTGGATTCGTTGTGGGCACAGGCGGTGGCAGACAACGAGAACGCGTTGACCAGCAACGGCAACCGGCTGCAGACGGCCTGGTTGGTCTCCGATCACTACGCGGCCAGCTACGACGCCGTGTTCACCAGCTATCCGTTGCCGCTCAGCGGCCCGTCGTCGGCAGTCGCCGCGTTGGTGGACGCCACCGGGCAGTGCACGCTGGTCGGCGGCGCCTGCCCCAGCGGCTGTCGCGCGGTCACCTCGACGACCGGCGGCAGCGGCTGCTGGCCGCGCTTCCCGCTGCAGGGCAAGCCGGGGAAGATGACCGGCTGCCAGTCGGGGCTGGCCAGCGAGCCGTTCGGCGACGCCTTCGACTGCATGGATCCCGACGACCAGCTCGCGATCACGCGCATCCTGGTCAACTACGGGAAGGCGGTCGCCGCCTACGAGCAGACGCTGGTCCTGGGACCGTCGCCGTTCGATCAGTGGGCGGCCGATCTGCAGGCCGGAAACGGCGACGCCTCGACGGCGATTCCGGCCGCGGCCAAGGCCGGCGCGCTGCTGTTCGTCGGCAAGGCCGGCTGCAGCGACTGCCACAACACGCCGCTGTTCTCCGACGGTCAGTTCCACAGCGTAGGCGTCGGTCAGGTCGGCGAGGGCGTCCCCACGGTCGACGACTGTCCCGCCGGCGGGGTCTGCGATTGTGCGCCGGTCACCAGCGATCACCCGAACGGCCCGAAGAACTGCCTCCCGTTCGGCGCGCGCGACGGCATCCAGAAGTTGCAGGCCAATCTGTTCCGGCGCGACTCGATGTGGAGCGACGATCCCGCCGACACCTCCGCCTCCCAGTACGTGACCGCCGACTTGAGCACGATCCCGATCGGCGCGTACCGCACCCCCAGCCTGCGCAACGTGTCGCTGACCGGCCCGTTCATGCACGACGGATCGATCCAGACGCTGGCGGACGTCGTGTGGCACTACAACCAGGGCATCCCCGACGACACCATGCCCGGCGCCCCGTCCGCCTCGTTCAAGCCGCTCTACCTGAGCGACGACGAGCAGTCCCAGCTGGTCAGCTTCCTCGAGTCGCTGGCCTCCGCGCCCCCTCCGGCCGCCGTGCTGGCACCGCCCACGATCCCCAACTAGAACGCATCTCATAACCGCGGCCGACGTGGGGCGAGCGGACGTGGGGCGAGCGAAGCAAGGCTTCGCCGACCGCAGCGAGCGGGGGGCGCGGGGGGCCAAAGGGCGCGCGGCGCCCGACGCCCCCCGATCCAGCTAGACCAGCGCGCTACTCGGCGATGATCGTGTCGACGTGGAAGTGGAGCGTGCCGCCGGTGAACGAGCCGGTGGTCGGCGTCCCCAGCGTGACGCCGACCTGAATCACCTCGGTGGGCTCGAAGGTGACCAGCTTGACGTCCGGGATCGACAGGCTGATGTCGGTCCACACGCCGGGCGCCAGCGTCGCGGCGGTCCCGAACACCTCGCGCACGAAGTCGGGCGCGCTGGCGTGGACCTCCGCGTAGACGCCGGCCGGCGGTGACCCGACGGCGTCCAGCATCACCTTGGCGTGGATCGTCTTGCCGACCAGGTCCAGGAACGGCCACAGGTTCACCTGAACGCTGGCCGTCTGGTTGGGGCCGGTGAACGGAATCGTCGCCGCCAGCGAGCCCGGCGACGGATCGCCGATGGACGAGTCGAACGCCAGCATGCCGCCGGATCCGCCGCCCGCGCCACCGTCGGCGGTCGCCGGCCCCGTCAGAGAATAGCTCTGCGTCGTGCGGTCGAACGTGTGCTCGAGGGGCGTGGCGGGCGCGCCCGCGCCGTCCGATATCGAGTCGATATGGAACACGACCGGCAACGAGCCGGGGAAGCGGCCGCCGTCCGGCGACGGCCCGCTCGAGAACGTCATCGCCAGCTGCACCAGCTGCGTGGGATCGAACGTCGACGGCGGGTTCGAGAGATCGAGCGTCAGCTCGGTCCACCGCCCGGGCGTCAGCGCGGTGGGCGTCCCCAGCACCGGATGATTGGGATCGCTGCTGGCCTGCAGCTGCACCGTGCCGCTGAACGGCATGCCGCAGCCGATCGGGTCGAGCGCCACCCACGCGTGCAGCGTCTTGCCGGTCACGTCGAAGGTCGGACTTGCGGTCAGCGAGACGAACACGAACTGGTTGTAGTCCGTGTACGTCGCCCCCAACCGAAGCGAGCCCGCCGTTGGGTACCCGACCGTGCCGTCCCAGAGCAGCCCCAGCGGCGCCCCACCGTCGACCCCGTAGAGGTTGCCGCCGCCCGGACGGTAGTCCTCGATCGTGAACCCCTGGTAGTCGCGATCGAACGTGAACAGGAACGTCGTCTCCGGCGAACCGGCGTCGGGACCGGGCGTGCCGATAGCGCCGCCGGGACCCGACATCAGCGCGGGCGCGACGCACCCCTGGCCGCCTTGCCCGCCCAGACCGCCGGCGCCCGCCTGGCCCGCTCCCTGTCCGCCGGCGCCTGCCACCCCAGCGCCCGCGCCCTTCCCTGAGCCGCCTCCACAGGCGGCGGATCCCAACCCCGCCGCCATCGCCACGGCGACTCCCCAGGTCGAGACGCAGACTCGGTTACGCTCCACGACGTTCCCCCCGGCGTCTTGCGAACGGCGCCAGACGCTATTTTTACATAACATATATTTCGTCACGTCGACCAGGTCACACCGTGGTCACGCTCTAGCAAAAGTCCATCCATTCGCCCCCGAGGGGTCAACTTTCGACGCAGCCCGATCGGGATGAGTTGCCGCAGCGGCTCGCCGCGGGTCAGCGGGTTCGGCCGGGGAAAACAGCCAAAATTTGCCTTCCTGTCACCTTGCTGATGCGGGGCAGATGGGCTTGAATCTCGGCGGTAGGAGATGGAAGAACCGTCCGCGATCGATCTTACAGCGGCGCAGGCGCCCGCAGCCGCGCCGGCGCACACGCTGCCGATCGGGGAGGTCGTCGCGACGAAGTACCGGGTCGAGGCGTTCCTGGGCAGCGGCGGAATGGCGGAGATCTACGCCGCGGTCAACCTGCTGACCGATCGCCAGGTCGCGCTGAAGTGGATCCTGCCGACGCTGGCGACCAGCAAGGAGGCGATGGCCCGTTTCCGGCGCGAGGCGCTGGCGGCCGGCCGGATCAACCACCCCAACGTGGTCGCGATCTTCGACGTGGTCGAGCACGAGGGGTCGGCCTGCATCGTGATGGAGCTGCTGCACGGCGAGACGCTGGCCGCCCGCCTCAAGCGGACGGGCCCGCTGCCGCTGGTCGAGGCGATCGCCATCATCCTGCCGGCCATGCGCGGCGTGGCGGCCGCGCATGCCCGCGCCGTCATCCACCGCGACCTGAAGCCCGACAACATCTTCCTCTGTCTGGATGAGAGCGGCGCGATTCGCGACTGCAAGGTGCTGGACTTCGGCGTGTCGAAGCTCGCGGTGGCCGACGCCGCCACCACCGGCGACATCACGCTGTCCGGCAACGTGGTCGGGACGCCCGAGTACATGGCGCCCGAACAGGTCCGCTCGGGCAAGAACGTCGACCGCCGGCTCGACGTCTACTCGCTGGGCGTCGTGTTCTACGAGATGCTGGCCGGGCGGCCGCCGTTCGTGGGCGAGCACTTCTCCGGGCTCATGCTGGACATCATGCAGCGGCCGGTCCCGGCGCTGACCAGCCTGCGGCCGGAGGTGCCGAAACGGCTGGCCGCGGTCGTCCACCAGGCGCTGGAGAAGGACGTCACGCGGCGGTTCCAGGACGTGCCGGTGTTCATCGAGGCGGTCGAAGCAGCGGCGCGGGACGACCTGAACCTGCCGACGGGGACGCCGGCCGAGGGGCTGGTCATGCAGCTCTCGCGACCGACGGCGAGCACGCCGGTCGCGCCGCTGCGCCGACCGCGACCGCCGCTGCTGACCCGGACCACCGGCTTCGCGGCCGGTGCCTTCGCGGTCCTGCTGGTGGCGGCCGCCGTTCGACTGATGTCGCGCCACGCGGCAGCCCCAGTGGGCACGGCGCCGGCGGCGGAGAAACCGGCGCCGGCTGTGGCGCCGCCCGCCGCCAGCGCGCCGC
>CAZTZM010000136.1:0-23834 GCA_964618005.1 uncultured Myxococcales bacterium | reverse complement strand
CCCGGTACCGCATCACCCTCCCCGACGACCTGATGGCGATCCTGCGGTGGCACGTCGATCGACTGCCACCGGGGCCGATGCACGACTCGGATCTGCTCTTCCCGTCAGAGACGGGCGGGTTCCGGGCAGCGTCGGCCTTGGACAAGCCATTCAGGCTGGTCGGAGAGGCGGTCAAGCTCAAGAAGCGCGTCACCTCCCGTGCGATGCGGCGGACGTTCCAGGACCTGGCCCGGAACGCCGACATCGAAGCCATCGTCCGTCAGAAGATCTGCGGCCACGCCACGCAGGAGATGTCCGAGCTCTACAGCACCGTCCCGCAGCGGGAGATCCAGGCGGCTGTCGGGGCGGTCATCTCGCTCGCAAAGTACCGCGAGCTGATGAGGGACAGTGCGTCGTGGTGGGAAAGTGGTGGGAAGAGCGGAAAAACCGAAACGGCCACCCCGGAAAGCTCCGTAAGTGGCCGTTTTTCTGTGGGCGTTGAAGGGATTGAACCTTCGACTTCCACCGTGTGAAGGTGGCACTCTTCCGCTGAGTTAAACGCCCGGAGCAGTTCTAGGTAGCGCGGCGATGCGGGGCTGTCAACCGGTCAGCGGCGGCGACCGCCACCGCCTCCACCGAAATGGGCGCCGCCCCCGCCGCCGCCGAAGTGGCTGCCGCCGGCCGAGGAGAAGCCGCCGCTGTGGCTGAAGCCGCCGCCCGACTGAAAGCCGCTGCCGGCGGGGGGCGAAAAGCTGCGGGGCGCGGGGCTGTAGGTTCGCGCGGAGGTCTGGTAGGCGGCCGCGGGCGCGTGGTAGCTCGGCTGGGGCTGATACGCCGGACGGTAGGCGGGCGCGGCTGCGCCGTAGCCCATGGGCGCGGCTGCGCCGTACGCGGGGCGAGTCGTGGGGGCGGTCCAGCCATTGTTGCCGTAGGGGCGGCCGTAGCTCCCGGGGCTGCTGCCGTAGGCGGCGGCCGGCCGGGACCAGCCGCCGCCGGCGGCGCTGCGGATCTCGGGGCGCGCGGCGGGCGAGGCGGTGGGGGCGCGGCCGAAGGCGCGCGGCTGCGCGTACCGATCACCCGCGTGCCACCCCTGGCTGTTGAGAACGTCGTTCTGGGCGGCGATGCGCGTCCAGGGGCGGTCGCTCAAAGGCGTGCCGGCGTGGGGATAGATGGCCACGCGTGGGAGGACGTGCGGCGCGACGGTCGAGAGCGAGACCGGGCGGTACGACATGCCGCGCGACGGGCCGGCGTTCACGTGTACGTTCCACCGCCCGTGCGACAGCAGGCGGTCGTTCGACACCACGCTGGTCCGCGCGAACAGGCCGGGGAGATAGCGGGGTGAGTAGAACGCGGGGTGCAGGGCGCCCAGGCTGGCGGCGCGTGTGAACCGCCAGGGCGATCCGGCGCCGTACGCGGCGGCCAGGTGCATCCCGCGCGGCGGCAGCGGCGACCAGCCGACGTAGCCGTTCCCCGACCGCCAGGAAACCCACGCCGGGCCCCACATCGTGCCGGGGACCCAGCTCCACCCGCGACCGCCGCGGACCACCCAGCGGCCGTAGTGAAACGGCGCCCAGCCCCAGTTCCAGTCAGAGACCCAGGTCCAGCCGTACTCGGACATCACCCAGTGGCCGTTGTTGGCGTAGGGGACGAAGCCGGCGCCAACCACGGACACGCTCGGCGACCAGACGTAGCCGTACGAGCTGTCGTAGTCCCAGGCGCCGTAAGGTGCCAGCGAGGTCTGGAACTGGGAATACGCCTGCGGGTCGTAGCCGTCGTCGTAGCTCTGCGCGATCTCGTTGTCGGGGGCCAGATCGACGGGCGGGTAGTTGGCGGCGTTGGGATCGGCGGCGCCGGGGACGGCGAGGTTGTTGGGATCGTACGCGGGCGCCGTCGGCTGCTGGTCGGGCGGTGGCGCCTCGTTGGCCGGCGGGGGTGGAACGTCCGGCCCGGGCTGCCCGTTGTAGCCCGGATCCTCGCCTTCGGGCGCGGCCTGCCCGGCGCCCTCGGGCGGCACGTCCTGAACGCGCGGCATCTGCTGGTACTGCGGCGGAACCGGGGGCGCGTACGGCGCCGGGAACGCCGTCTGCGCGCCTGCAGGAAGACCGAGAAGGGCCGCCGCGCCGAACACCGAAACGACGATCAGGGGCTTCATGGTCGGGTTCTCTTTTCTAGCGCATCCGGACGCCGCCGCCATCGGGGGGAACCTCTGGTTGCGCTGAGTCTACTACTTTGCAGGTTTCGCGCCGGGGCCGTCGTCTGCAAGACGCGCCAGCAACCTCAATGGTAAGGGCCGCTTCAAATTGCGCGGCTGGTCGGCCGTGCGAAAAAACGCCGCGTGGCAGTGTGCGCGCCGCGCAAGCCCGCCACGGTCGCGGGCGGCCCGGCGCGTCGTCGGCGTGTGCGATGGTTCCCCCAAGGGACGGCTTCCCGGCGCTCGGGTAACGGCTGGGCTCGCAGTTCCCTTCTATGAAGCAGCGGACGCGGCGCGCGTTCGAGTCGGCCGGGCGCTGGGCTGGCGACGGATTGTTCGTCGCCGGCGTCTGAGGTCCGCCCGTCAGGAACACTTCGGGAACTGCTTGCCGGTGTCCTGGTTCTGGTCGGCGCTGGTGCTCGACACCGTCACGGTCAGCGTGCGCCCCGAAAAGTCGGTCAGCGTCAGCTGCGCGCCCGCCGTGATGTTGCTGTTGAAGTGCCAGGTGCCGTAGCTGGTGCGCGAAGCGTTGCCGCCCGGTCCGCTGACGGAGGCGATCGGCAGGATCACGTTCTCGATGTAGAGCTCGTTCACCTGCTTCACACGCACGATGACGTTCCCGGTGATCGGGCAGGGGACCATCTTCCAGGTGGTGTGCTGGGGGTTGCCGTCGGTCGACGTGTTGTAGCCCAGCGCAACGAACGCGGAATAGCTGACGTCGAGCTCGCCGCTGGGATCCTTCTGGCAGATCGGGTTGCTCGACTCCGGGCATTCGTCGATCACCGTCGCGATCACCGACGTTCCGCCGTTCGTCAACTGGACGCAGGCGCCGCAATACTTGCTGGTCGAGAACCCCGAGTCGCCCGGAATTGCGACGAAGTAGCTGTTCTTTGCGGGCGAGGTGTTGGAGATGTTCGTGACCGTGTCGGTCATGCCGCTCTCCGTCCCCATGTAGCCGCAAGCCGTCTGGTAATCGCCCAGCTCGCCTTTCGCCGTCCCCTGGCCGAACCAGTAGTAGGTGAACTCTCCCGAGCCGTTCGCGGCGAGCGTCACCCCGGAGCAAGTCGTCGAGGTCGCGCCGCCCGTGCCCGGCGAGCCGCCGGTGCTCCCGCCGGTCCCCACGTGACCGCCCGTCGCGCCGCCGGTTCCGACGACACCGCCGGTTCCGACGTGACCGCCCGTCGCGCCGCCGGTCCCGACGACGCCGCCGGTTCCGACGTGGCCGCCCGTCGCGGTCGTTCCGCCGGTCGACGTCGCGCCGCCGGTTCCAACATGGCCGCCCGTCGCGGTCGCGCCGCCCGTGCCGACATGGCCGCCGGTGGCGGTCGTTCCGCCCGTCGCCGTCGCACCGCCGGTGCTGACCGAGCCGCCGGTGCCGACTCGGCCACCGGTCGCCGTCGTGCCGCCTGTGCCATTCCCGTTCATGCCACCCGTGGAGTCGTTGGATCCGCCCGTCGCATCCGATCCGCCCGACCCGGTGTCGCCGCCCCCGTCCTCCTGGCCCGCGCAACTGAGCGCCATGCTGAGCCCGAGCACACCAATCGAAGCGAGAAGATTGAAGCGAAGGCGCATCGAAGTCATCGGGCTCTCCTTAGACAAAGAAAGGGCGAGAGATCGTTTCAGCTCGTACGTAGGCAGCGCATCGACACCGCGCTCCACTCCCCCCCGTCGGCGTGCCCGAGATGTCAGACTCTATCCGACCAACACCTCGAGATCGAGCCTCTCTCAAACGCATCCTCAATCGACACGACGCGCAGATTTAGTTCGATGAAACCTGGCCTTCGCGAGGGTCGCCGCCCAACTTGCGCGCGCCAGGTTTCTGAACTTCTGGCTTCCACGGAGCGCAATTCACCGTTCAGCCGGCTGGCTCTACGAGGTGCAGACCTTGTAGCCGGGCGGAAGCGGCTCGGTGGATACGGTCTGAGCTTGGCACGTCTGACCCGATGGGCAGTCCGCATCTTGCTTGCAGACCTGCAGATGGAAAGACAACCCCTTGCTGGGATCGCAATCCGTCAGCGTCGTGCACGTCACCATCCCGTAGTTGTAGCCGAGGCCGCACCCATAACAACATACCTGGCCCGTTGGGCAGTCCTTTGGACCGCCGCAGGTGATGTGAATGGCATAACAATCGGTCGACGTGGACGACATGCACGTCGCACCCTCGGTCTGACACGTGGTGGCCGGAGAAGCGCCGCTCACGTCGTAACAGCACTGCCCGGGTGAAACCGGGCACGAAGCGTCGCCACCGCAGCTAACGGTCGGGGGCTTGCTGCAACTACCCGCTCCGTCACAAAAGAGAGGTGAAGTGGTTCCGGCACAGTATGTCCCGACGGGAGCCGGAGCGAACGTGCAGTCGAGTTTCATGGTGGTGCCTGTTTCGACTGCGCGGCGCCAGAAGTTGCTGGCGACCGCGACGACGTGACTTCCGCGGCCCTCGTCCGCTCAGTTCTTCGTCAGCGTCAGGTTGTCGATACAGACGGTCGCTGTGCCGCCGCTCGTTTGAAACTGGAAGGCGACGCCAGCTTGCGGATCGGCGCTGCTCAGTGAGAACGACTCAGTGTAAGTGGTCAGTCCGTTTCCCGGCGCCGGGGTGGGGCTGACCATGTAGTCGATCGGATAGGTGTTGGAGCCCGGCGGATTCGGCACCGCCGATCCGACGTGAACCTCGAAGTCCGACAGCGAGCCCGTGCTCGAGACTTGGAACGACAGCATGTAGTTGCCGGACTCGAGATCCGCGGAGACTGAGGAACCACCCCAACCGACGATCACGGTGCCGCTGTTGCTTCCGAGGGTTACGCAGTACTGGCCATTCGTCACGCCCATGTTCGTCGGACTTCCGGCCGGAACTCCCCAGTTGGTGTCTCCCTGGGAGAAATCGCCGTTGGCGATTAAATTGGTCCCTCCGCCGGTGCTGCCGCCGGTGCCCGGCGACGAGCCCCCCGTGCCGGACGTCGTACCGCCTGTTCCCGGATTGCTGCCGCCGGTGCCGGGCGTGGTGCCGCCGGTGCCGGGATTGCTGCCGCCGGTGCCGGGCGTCGTGCCGCCCGTGCCGGAGGTGCTGCCGGCGTCGACGGCGGTGCACTTGTTGACGTCGTCGGCGCAGGTGAGGCCGTTGAGGCAGGTGTTGCCCGAGAGGCAAGCGCAAGCCTCGGTGCCGGGGGTGCAGTCGCCTGACGAGCCGCCGGTGCCGCTGCCGCTGCTGCCGCCGGTTCCGGGCCCGCCGCTGCCGCCGGGGTGGCCACAGGCCGCAAACGTCAAGGCGGCCGCGGAAAAGACGAACAACCCTAGTTTCCGGAAAGCCAAGTGTATTTTCATGCTGGGGGAATGGCAGTTTCTCAAAGACCACCACCGGCCGCAACCGGTGGCTGCGGCCCGTCCTTTCCCCGCACGGCAGAGCTGCGAAATTCTGCCGGCTACTTCGGTCCGGCGCCGGCCTCCACGGCGGCCTGAACGCCGGACGCGGTGTCGGCGGTGTACGAGTACGTCGGCGTGAAGCCGGTGCCGTTCGCGGTGGTGGTACCGCTGGTGTTGGTGAAGATGTTGTTCTTCGCCAGCATGTCGCCGTCGGAGTCGGGCTGCAGCGGCGCCTTCACGCCGTTGTAGACGTTGCTCTCGACCAGCAGGTGGGTGCCGTCGCCGGCGTTCGTGCAGTAGCTGTCGCCGGCCGCCGTGAACAGGTTGTTGAACAAGTGGATCTTCCCGGCGCGCGTGCGCGGCATCCGCTGGTTGACATTGTCGGCCCACCAGTCGTGGTGCCACGTCACGTTGAGGTGCCCGGCGTCGACCGCCAGGCCGTCGGCGGCGCCGATCAGGTTCGAGAAGCGGTGCCCCTCCGCGCCGGTCGAGTCGTTGCCGGTGTTGTCGCTGCGCGAGGTGTAGTGGAACTTGGTCCACGACACGGTCACGAAGTCGGAGCCGTTGGTGATGTCCAGGTTTCCGTCGGTCCCGTCGGAGATGTCGCAGTGGTCGAACCAGATGTGGTGCGAGGCGCTGTTGACGGTCACCGCGTCGTTGCCCGACGAGCAGCCGACCGACGAGTCGTAGTCGGGGTCGAGCGAGCAGTTGCCCACGCCGTAGCCGACGATCTTGACGTTGCGGATGATGACGTTCGACGATCCGCTCAGCGTCAGGTTGCCGTGGATCTCGGCGCCGCAGATGCCGGCGATCGTCTTGTTGGAGCCGACCTTGATCTTGCCGGCCGAGAGCACGCCTTTGACGTAGATGACGGCGGCGCCGGTGCCGCTCACCGCCGAGGCCAGCGCCGATTCGCTGGTCACTGTCTGCGGCGTGGCGTTTCCACCGCCGGTGGTGGTGGTGACGCCCATGCCCGAGACGGCGGCCCAACCCATGAGCGCGCCGGCCGCGGGCGGGGCCGTGCAGGTCGCGGTCGTGCCGCCGGTGCCGCTCGCGCCGCCCGTCCCGGCCGAGCCGCCTGTTCCCACGCTGCCACCCGTCCCGATCTTGCCGCCCGTCCCCACCGCGCCGCCCGTCCCCACTGCGCCGCCCGTGCCGGCAACGCCACCGGTCCCGCGCCCGCCGGTCCCAACCACCCCGCCGGTCCCCACCACGCCACCCGTTCCCACGCCGCCGCCTGTTCCCACCACGCCCCCGGTTCCGACCAGGCCACCCGTCCCGACCGAGCCGCCGGTGCTGGGGCGGCCGCCCGTTCCGACGCCGCCGCCGGTGCTGGTGTTGCCGCCGGTCCCGGTTCCGTTTCCGCCGGCGTCCTCCGTGTCGCTGCCGGAGGTCGCACAGGCACAGGTAAACAGGCAGGCGAGGACACTGATGCGGACGAGATGACGCATATCGCTAGGCCTCCAGCAGGGTGGGTGCATTCTCGGTGTATGCGAGCAGACTGGGACGTCGATCACGAAATCCGCCGCCTCCGGTACACACCCTGCCCGTCCATCGGGCGGCGCTCCTCAGCGGGCTGCCCGCCGAGCAGCTCCAGCGTTAGGGGGCCCTACGCCGCGGCGACCGGCGCCGGCGCGTTCGTGGTCAGCGCGCGCAGGTCGTAGCGGCGCGACTTCCAGATCGTGCCGTCCAGGTAGTAGTGACCGAGCGTGAAGCCGGTCCAGAAGGTGAGCGCGATGTCCTCGAACGGCCGGTGCACGAAGAAGGAGACGCCGAAGGCGATCATGTAGACCACCGCCGCGCAGGCGGCGATGAGGCTCATGTACGCCAGCGCTCGACCACGCTGCGAGACCCAGGAGACCAGCCGCGCGCTGGGGTCGATCCCCTGGCGGTACTTGCGATCGTTGTACAGCCAGACGATCGCGATGTACTGCACCGCGTGCCAGAGCGCGGCCGCCGCGAACGCCGCGTCGCCGTCGCGAATCACCAGGAACGGCATCGCGAAGCCCAGGAAGTTGAACCCGAGGTAGGCCGGCCGCACCCACTCGTACGCGGGACGGCCCGCGCTGCCGCGAAGCCAGACGACCAGGTAGACCGCCGCCAGCACGACGATCACGGCGCCCAGGCCGTTCACCAGCGGCGCCGGCGGCCGAACGTGAATCACCTCGATCCCGAACAGCGTCCAGGGGCCGGTGAACAGCCGGTGCAGCGCGCAGAAGAACGCGGGCAGGAAGATCAGCGCCTTCTCCAGCCGCGCCTCGGTCCGCTCGGCGGCGCCGTGCTTGCGCTGGTAGATGCGCAGGACGCCCCAGCTCTGCGCGACGAAGTGCCAGGTGGCCCAGTAGAAGATCGTGGAACGAATGAGACGTAGCCAGATGCCACCGGTCGCGTCGGCGGTGATCGCGAACGCCAGCGCCAAGCCCGGGATCACCCAGTAGCGCACCGGGCGCTTGGCGCGCTCACCGGGCACCAGATAGATGCGCGTCCAGGTCGAGATCAGGTGCGGGCCGTTGGCGACGGCCACGCCCATGATCACATACCAGCCCGGGTAGTGAAGAACATCCGCGACCAGCCAGGGGATCAGGGTCAGCAGCGTGACACCCAGAAACAAGATCGCGTCGATCCCGGGCGCGATCATCCAGGGGCGCTCGGGCTCGCGCGCGGCCGGCGCCGCGAAGGCCACGGGCGAGGTCGAGGCGAGCGCGAGGTCACTCACGGCGGCAACTATAACAAGCAATCGCCGCGCGGGATCCGGCCCGGCGCCTTTTCCGCTTTCGCCCGCCTCACTATCCCCCGCCTCGTTTGGCGCGCAGGGGGGCCAGCGCGGTGGCCCAGCGGACCAGCTCGTCGAGCATGAGGGCCGCCGACTTGGCCTGCGTCTCGTCGCCGTTGAAGCGCCCCTCAGCGTCCATGAAGTTGCGGAAGAACGGGATCGCGACCGCCTCGGGCAGCGGCATCATCCGGACGGGCGGCAACATCTGCCGGGCCATGCTGGCCGAACGCATTCCACCCGAGGCGCCGCCGTAACTGACGAACCCGGCCGGTTTGTAGTTCCACTCGGCGTACACGTAGTCCAGCGCGTTCAGGAACGCGGGCGGCATCCCGTAGTTGTATTCGGGGAGCACGAACACGAAGGCGTCGGCGGCCTCGACGATGGCGCTCCAGGCCTTGGTGTGCGCGTGCTGGTACTGGCGCAGGCGCGGGTGGTGGGGCTCGTCCAGCAGCGGCAGGTTGACCTCTTTCAGGTCGACCAGCCGCAGCTCGAACCCGCCGTGCTCCTTGGCGCGCTCCATGAACCACTCGGCCACGCGGGGCCCGATGCGTTCCTCGCGCGTGCTGGCGATGACGATGTGCAGCTTCACGGGTGGTCCTCCTGAGTCGCGGTATTTACCACCGCGCCCATGCTTGCGCTTCCCCGTCGCTGCGTTCATCCTTTCGCGCCTCGATGCCGGCGGCTGCTGTCGAAACCGTCAACCTCGCCAAGACCTACCCGAAGGTCGAGGCGCTGCGCGGGCTGTCGTTGCGGATCGAGGCGGGCGAGATCTTCGCGCTGCTCGGCCCGAACGGCGCCGGCAAGACCACCTGGATCTCGATCGTGTGCGGGCTGGTGCGGCCGACCGGCGGCACGGCCACCGTGCTGGGGCACGACGTCGTGCGCGCCGCGCTGGCGGCCCGCCGCCAGGTGGGCCTGGTGCCGCAGGAGGTGAACTTCGATCCCTTCTTCACGCCGCGCGAGGTGCTGCGGTTCCAGATGGGCTATTACGGCGTGCGGCCCAACGACGCGCGCATCGACGAGGTGCTGGCGGCGCTGGATCTGTCGTCGAAGGCGGACACGAACACCCGCGCGCTGTCGGGCGGGATGAAGCGGCGGCTGCTGATCGCCAAGGCGCTGGTTCACCGCCCGCGGGTGGCGTTCTTGGACGAGCCGACCGCCGGCGTCGACGTGGCGCTGCGCCACGACCTGTGGACCTACGTCCGCAAGCTGCGCGAAGAGGGCACGACGATCGTGCTGACCACGCACTATCTGGAAGAGGCGGAGGCGCTGGCCGATCGCGTGGCGGTCATCGACAAGGGGACGCTGGTCGGGCTCGACACGCCGGCCGCGATGGTGAGCCAGCTCGGTCGCAAGCAGGTGCGGTTCAAGCTGGCGGCGCCCTGGACGGCGGGCGCGGCCGGGCTGCCCGAGCCGCTGCGGCGGCACGGGGCGACCCTGGATGCCAGCGGCGACACCGTGCTCTGCCCGGTCGACGGCACGCCCATCGGCGACATCCTGGCGCTGGGCGCGTCGCTGTCGCCGGCGGTGATCGACGTGGCGATCGTGCAGCCGTCGCTGGAGGACGTGTTCCTGCAGCTCACGCGGCGCCCCGACGCGGCGAGCTTCATTCGAAGGTCCTCATGAACCCGATCGGCTTTCGCACGCTGCTGAACAAGGAGACGCGCCGCTTCCTGAAGGTGCCGGGGCAGACCCTGGCGCAGCCGGTGGTGACGACGACGCTCTACTTCCTGGTGTTCGGTTACGCGCTGGGCGGGCGGGTGCGCGAGGTCGACGGCGTGTCGTACATCCGCTTCATCATCCCGGGCCTGGTCCTTCTGACCGTCACGCAGAACGCCTTTCTGAACACGTCGTCGTCGATGTTCATCGCCAAGATGCAGGGGACGATCGTCGACCTCCTGATCGCGCCGCTGGGGGTGGTCGACTTGCTGGCGGCCTTCCTGACCGCGGCGGTGACGCGCGGGTTGATGACTGGCGCGCTGGTCTGGTTGATCTCCGGACTGTTTGCCGGCTTCGGCGTGGCGCACCCGGTGTGGGTGCTGGGCTACGTCACGCTGATCGCGACGGCGTTTGCCGCCGTCGGGCTGGCGGTGGCGATCTGGAGCGACAAGTTCGAGCAGCTCAACGTCGTGCCGACGTTCGTGCTGACGCCGCTGACGTTCCTGGGCGGCGTGTTTTACAGCGCGCGCATGCTGCCGAAGCCGTGGGACACGGTGACCCGCCTGAACCCGATCCTCTACATGGTCGAGGGGCTGCGGTTCAGTTTCCTGGGGCACTCGTCCAGCTCGCCGTTCGTCGGCCTGGCGATCACCGCGGCCGTCGCCGCGGCTGCCACGGCGCTGGCGACCTGGATGCTCGCCAGCGGGTACAAGCTGCGTAGCTGACGCGCCGCTCTGGGTTATTCTGGGGGCGGATGTCGCCTGGCTGGCCTGCTCCTCGGCCGATCGCGCTGGCCGCGCTGCTGATGGCGCTGGGCGCGTCCGCGGGCGCTGGCGCGACCAGCAAGCACGCGCCGGCGCACGCGAAGGCCAGGCCGAAGGCGGCCGCCAAGTGCGTCGCGCCCAAGGAAGAACCGCCGGTCCCGCCCGTCACGCCCGGCGCCAAGGTGGCGGTGTTCTCGTTCACCGGCGACGACGCCGAGCCGCTTCGCAAGCAGGTGATGCGCCTCTTCAAGTCGAAGGGGCTGAAGCTCGTGACCTCGTTGCGGTCGGTCGACAGCGCCGAGCAGTACCGCGAGATGGCGGCGGCGCTGAACCTGGTCGCCTACATCGACGGCGAGGTGGCGATGGACGGCAGCGACGCCAGCGCCACGGTGTTCGTGCGCAGCGGCGCCAGCGGCCTCCGCGCCGCCTCGGCCACCTTCAGCGGCGATCGCCGCCAGGTCACGGCCAGCCTGGGCAAAGATCTGTGGGAAAAGCTGGCCCCCGCGCTCGGCCAAGCCTGCGCCGACGCCGCCAAGCCGCGCAAGCCCGGCCGCGAACCGATGCGGATCAACGCCGGCACGCCACTGACCGCGGCGGACACCGCGGAGGCGGAGTAAGCGCGGCGACTACGGCTGCGCGGGCGGCGGATACCCCGCCGGTGGCGGCGGGTAACCGGCCGGGCCCTGCGGGTAGCCGGCGGGCGGCGGCTGCTGCGGGGCCTGTGGCTGTTGCTGATAATCTTGCGGCGGCGCGGGCGGCGGCGTCCAGCCGCCACCGGGCGGCGGATAGCCGGGCGGGTAGCCACCGGGAACCGGACCGCCCTCGGGCTGCATGGCGAAGTAGTGCGTCGGCTGATAGCGCAGCACCCACAGCAGCGGGACCCACACCAGGATACCGGTGATGAGCGCGACGGGGTCCAGCTCCTCGTTGCGGACGATGTAGGTGTTGATGGTCTGGTAGCCCGGGTACTCGAGACGGAGCTGCGTCGTCGTCCCGACGATGTTGGTGTCGGTCATCGTGTACGGGGTGACGCCCACCGGATTTCCGTTCAGGAACACGTGCGCGCCGGGCGGCTGCGACTGCAACACCGTCGAGCTGGCGCAGCCCGTGACGGCGACCGCGGTGATGGCGGCGACGACCGAGAACGACTCCCGAAACCGAAACCGCATCAGGCTCATGTGCGAACCACTTTATTCGCGGCGAGTTCGGCCGTAAAGAGATCGGAGTCTCACCTACCGAGCCGCGGCCCGGCGGAGAACGACGTGACTCTGGCCGAACACACCGGCCGGCGACGACAGCGAAAGCTTCCCGCGCAAGTCGCCATCGCGCTCGCTCAGCGCCGCGTGCACCGTGAACCCTTGATTGGCGGGACATTGGCAGGCCAGCGTCAACTCGCCCGGCGAATCGGCGCGCCCCGACAGTCGATAGCTCTGTTGCGCGCTGCCGTTGGAAAACCAGCCGGTGGCCTCGCCGTGGCCGCCGATCTGCAAGTAGATCCGGCCGTGCTGGCGGTGCTCGGGATCTATCCACGGACCTTCCCAGGTGCCGGCGTAATCGAACGGCGCCGGCGATGCCGCCGCCCCCGATCCTGACGGCGCCGCCAGCGCCTTCATCAGGTCCGCCGAGCTGTCGCCGGCGGAGGCGACCTCGGTGGCGTGGTGCGCCCCGCTCTTCTTGGCGGCCGCCTCGTGCTTCGGCGCAGGCTTCTTCTCTTCTGTGATCACGGGCGGCGGTGCCGCGGGCGCGGGCGGCGAATCGGCTGGCTTGGGCGCCGGCGCCGCCGCGATCGCCACCGCGGGCGTCGCGATCGCCGGCGCGGCGGCCGGCTGCGGGGCGTGGCCCCGCCGCGCCAGGATCCCGCCGACCGCCAGGCCACCCACGATGGCCACCACCAGCGCCGCCGTCAGGCCACCGCGTCGTCGCGGCGGCGCGCCGTCCCCGACCAGCTCCGCCGCCGCGTCGCCGAACGTCGTCTTGGCGGCGGCCGGCGTCACCGCCACCGCCGGTCGCGCCGGCGACTCCGGCACGGTGGTGAGACTTCCCAGAAAGAGCATCAACCGATCGGCGACCGCCTGCATGCCGGCCGGGCGCTCGGCCGGGTTCTTCTTCAACAGCTCCGCCGTCAGCTCGGCCAGCGCGGGCGGCACCGACGGGTTCGCCGCGCGCGCATCGGGCGGCGCCTCCGTCATGTGCGCGACCATGAGGTCACCCAGCGTCGCGTGCGTGAAAGGTGGGCGCCCGGTCAGCATCTCGAACAGCACGCAACCGAGCGAGTAGAGATCGGTCCGGCTGTCGATGTTGGCCGAGTCGCGGCACTGCTCGGGCGACATGTAGAGCGGCGTCCCCATCAGCGCGCCGCTGCGGGTCTGATGAACCTGCCCGGCGCGAAAGTCGCCGGCCAGCTTGGCGATCCCGAAGTCGACCAACTTGACGCTGTCGGGGGGCTGCGCCTGGACGAAGATGTTCTCCGGCTTGAGATCACGGTGGATGATCCCCTTGGCGTGCGCCGCCTCCAGCGCCTCCGCCATCCCGCGCCCGAGACGCGCCGCCATCGGCCCCGGCAGCGCGCCCCTCCCGGCCAGCAGCGCCGCCAGCGTCTGCCCGTCCAGGTACTCCATCACGATGTAGGGGCGTCCGGTGGCGTCGACCTCGCAGTCGAACACCTGCACGATCCCCGGGTGCGCGATGGCCGACGTGGCGCGCGCCTCCAGGAAAAATCGCTCCAGCAGATCCGGCCGGCCGACCAACTCGGGCGCCAGCAGCTTCACCGCCGCCTTGCGTTTCAGGTGGCGGTGCTCGGCCAGGTAGACCTCGCCCATCGCGCCCGTCCCGAGCAGCCGCAGGATCTGATAGCTGCCGATGCTGTCGCCGATGGCAGGCACGGTCCTGCCCTATCGGAGCAAGGATCGCCGGCGCGCGCAAGCGACGGCGCGCATTTTCACGCGCGACCGAGGCCACCTATCGGGCGGCACGTCGTCGGGCCCGGTTCGCTTCGCTCACCGTCGCCTCACGGCGACGCCCTCCTAGGCTCAACCGTTGCAGCCGAGGACGCGCAGGATCTTGATCTTGGTGCCGGTGCTGCCCGGCGCCGGATAGGCCACGCTGCCGTCGGGATAGGTGCGGAAATCCTGATAGCGGCTGCCGAGGACATTGGGCGACAGCTTCAGCGGCCCGGCCGAGTCCGTGCTGGAACCCGCGGGCGCCATGCCGGTCGTCGAGTCGAGCACCTGCAAATACATCTGCCGGTTCTTGTCGGTCTGCGCCAGATCGCCCGTCGCCGTCGACTCTTCCCAGGCCGCCAGCATCTGGCCGGTCCCGTAGGCCGCCAGGTGGGGCGCCCGATCGTTCTCGGTGTCGCTGACCAGCATGATGTCCTGGTCGGGGGTCAGCATGGTGGTGCTGGCGATGTGCAAGAGGTGCACGTCGGCCAGGCCGTTGGCGTTCATCGTCTGCCCCGCGCGGATGTCGCTGGTGGCGATCCAGTCGCCCGCGCCGCCCGCCTGCAGCACGTTGCCGAGATCGGAGTAGTAGAGGTCGACCGGATCGATCGTCGACGCGTTCGGCGCCAGCGCGATCCGCCCCGACTTGTTGCCGGTCGGCGCGTCGTTCTTGCACACCGGAATGAACTTCTTGGCCGCGGTGTCGTAGATGACGCGCTCGTAGCCGCTGTGGCTGCAACCGAAGGAGAAGCCGAGCTTGGCCTGCAGCGCGCCGGTGCCGTCCACCACCTGCATCCGATCGCCCTGGTGGATGTTGACGCCCATCGTGAGCGTGCTGTTGGAGTCGACGCATCCCTGATTGGGGACGGTGATGGCGGCCCCGAAGTAGCCGGCGTAGTTGGTCCCGTCGAAGGCGATGCGCCCGTTGTGCGCGTACTCGGACCAGATGAAGATGACGTTGCCGCCGCTGGTCGCGCTGGTGCCGTAGGCCGGCAGCGTGGGCGAGGTCTGGGTGAGGTTGGTGGCCCAGGTCTCCGAGGCGCCGTCGAAGCGGACCATGTACATGTCGTAGCAAGAGGCCGCGGTCGGGTAGCTCGAGGACGCGCCGCAGAGGTTGTTGATGTTGCCGCAGTTGTTGTTGTCGGTGGAGCCCATCGCCGTTCGGCTGATGAGCATCACGCCGCCGCTGGTGTCGGCGTAGATGTCCTGGAAGTCGTAGCCCGGCAGCGTGACGTCAGAGCCCGACACGACCTGATCGTTCGCGTCGAGCGTGACGACGTGGACGGTGCTGGCCCCCTTCTCGAGGAACGCCAGGCGCGAGCCGCCGCCCGGGATCGGCGAGATCGCCAGCGGCGTCAGCCCGAGGCCGGCGCCGTTGTTGTCGACCTCGTTGTAGGCGTAGGTCACGCCGACGTCGACCTCGGTGATCCGCACGCGGTCGGCGAGCGCCGACGAACAGACACCGCCGTCGCCGCTGGAGCCGTAGCCGCCGTCGGGGACCGGGACGCCGGGACCGCCGCCGCCGGTTCCCTGCGCGCCGCCGCTGCCGGTTCCGGTGCTGCCGCCGGTGCCGGCTTTGCTGCCCGACGAACCGCACGCGGAGGACATCACGCAAGCGGCCGCGACGATGCGAAAGGCCAGGGTGGTCAACTGTCGGGGCATGGCGGTCACCTCGACTTTCCAAGTCACCGCCTTGAATAACGGAGGCTCAGGAATTTTCGGACCTCCGCCGCGGGCGGGTCTGTTCCGCTCGCCTTTTCGTCGAAGGTCAGACAGAATAGATGGCGACAATGCGGCCGGGACCGAACCCCTTCGAGAAGCGGAAAAAAGAGCTCGCTCGCAAGGACAAACAGAAGAAAAAGGCAGAGCGGCGGGACGAGCGGGAGCGTCAGAAGGCCGAGCGGCCGACTGGCGAGGCCGACGAAGATCCCGATATCGCGGGGATCGTCCCGGGACCGCAGCCTCCGCTCGAGAGCGATTAAACCGGCCCGCCACATTTGCGTCGCGGGAGGATGGGCCCTGCCCGTATGAGCGCATCGCGGGAGGTTCGGAACCCGTCGAGGGTTCTGAAGTAGATTGACCCGCTTCCGGGGTGTCTGGACACCTCCGGCAAAGGGACAGTCCATGCGGATCGGCCGGTCGACGGGAAGAGCGCACGCACGACGGGATGTCGCGCTGGCCGCCCTGCTGACCGCGGCGGTCCTGGCAGGCGGCTGCGGGAGCGGTGGCAGCCCGGCCGCGCGCAAGCCCGACGCGGGGACTGACGCGCCGCAGGTGATCCAGTTCGCGGTCGGACAGCCGTGCGCGGGACCCACGCAGTGCACCTCCGGCTTCTGCGCCGACGGGGTCTGCTGCGCCACCGCCTGCAGCGGGCTCTGCCTCACCTGCGCGGCGCCCGGCAGCACCGGCACCTGCATGCCCGCCGAAGTGGGGACCGACCCGCGCAACGACTGCGACGATCAGGGCGTCGAGAGCTGCGGCACCGACGGCGCCTGCGACGGCGCGGGCACCTGCCAGCTGTATCCGCCGGGCGTCACCTGCCAGCAGGCCGGCTGCAGCGGCGCGACGCTGACCTTCGCTGGTCGCTGCGACGGGATGGGCTTCTGCCGATCGTCGCCCGGCCAGTCCTGCGCGCCGTTCAGCTGCGGCGCGCAAGGGCAGTGCAGCACCAGCTGCACGACCTCGGCCGACTGCGCCAGCGGCGGCCCTTGCGTCGCCGGCAGCTGCGGCCTCAAGCCGATCGGCGCCTCGTGCGCCGCCGACGGTGACTGCAACTCGGGCGTCTGCGCGCAGGGGGCCTGCTGCAGCACCGCCTGCGCCGGGCTCTGTCAGTCGTGCAACCTGTCCGGCAGCGCGGGCGCCTGCACGAACGTCCCCGCCGGCCAGGATCCGCTGGGCCAGTGCGCCGACAGCGGCGCCGGCGGATGCGGCACCGACGGGTTCTGCGACGGCGCCGGCCGGTGCGAGCTCTACGCCTCGGGCACGACGTGCGGGACGGACAGCTGCAGCAGCGGCAGCGAGACCCCGGGCGGCCGCTGCGACGGCGTGGGCGATTGCGTCGCCGGCACGCCGCAGAGCTGCGCGCCGTACGTGTGCGGGACCGGCGGCGACTGCAAGACCACCTGCGCCGGCAACGCCGACTGCGCCACCGGCTACACCTGCCAGGGATCGATCTGCTGCACCGGCGCCGGCTGCGGCGGCGCCGCGCTCGGCGCGACCTGCACCGCCGCCACCGATTGCGCCTCCGGCTTCTGCCAGCAGGGCGTCTGCTGCGCGACCAGCTGCACGGGGACCTGCCAGTCGTGCGCGCTGGCGGCCAGCGCCGGGACCTGCACCAACGTCCCGGCCGGTCAGGATCCGCTGGCTCAGTGCACCGACGCCGGCGCCGCCAGCTGCGCCACGGACGGGTCCTGCGACGGCGCCGGCAAGTGCCGCCTCTACGCCGCCGGGACCACCTGCGCGGCGGCGACCTGCAGCGGCTCGACCGCCACCGCGGCCCGGACCTGCGACGGCGCCGGGACCTGCGCCACGGCGACGCCCTCCAGCTGCGCGCCCTTCGCCTGCGACACCGCCGGTACCGCCTGCGGCACCACCTGCACCACCAACGCGGGCTGCGCGTCCCCCAGCGCGTGCAACACGACGACCATGAGCTGCGGGCTGGCCTCCAACGGGAGCGCCTGCACCGCCGGCACCACCTGCAACTCCGGCTTCTGCGCGCAAGGCGTCTGCTGCGCCACCGCCTGCACGGGGACCTGCAGCGCGTGCAACGTCACCGGCTCGGTCGGGACCTGCGTGGCCGTGCCGGCGGGACAAGATCCGCTCAACCAGTGCGCGGACGCGGGCGCGACGTCGTGCGGCTTGAACGGCCTCTGCAACGGCAGCGGCGCCTGCCAGAAGTACGCGGCCGGGACGTCGTGCGGGTCGGTGACCTGCGCGGGCTCGACCCTCACGCCGGCCGCGGCCTGCGACGGAAACGGGACCTGCGTGACGCCCGCGACCAGCGCCTGCACCCCCTACGTCTGCGGAACGAACGCCTGCAAGACCAGCTGCACGACCAGCGCCGACTGCGTGTCGCCCGCCGTCTGCACGGCGAACGTCTGCTCGACCGGCTGCCCCGGCGTCTACTGCGACAACTTCGAGTCCGACACCGTCGGCGCGATGGCCACGGGCTGGATCCGCGAAGGCGGCAGCGACGGCGACTGGCAGGTGATCACCGACGCCAGCAAGGCCTTCGCCCAGAACCACGCCCAGAGCGCGACGTTCCGGCTGGTGTACGCCTCGGGGACGCCCTGGAGCAGCGCGACCACGATCAGCGCCAGCGCCAAGGTTCTGGCCTCCGGCTCGTCGGGGACGACGACGGCGCTGGTCTGCCTGCGGTACAGCGGCGGCAGCTCCGGCGACTACGTCTGCCTGGCGCTGGAGCCCGGCGTGGGCGCGCAGATCAAGCTGCGCAACAGCGGCTCCGTCACCAGCGGGCCGCAATGGACACCGACCATCGCCGTCGGGACCACGTACACCGTCACGCTGAGCGCGAGCGCGACCGGCGCGCTCAGCGCGACGTTGAACGGCACCGCGCTCGGGAGCTACACCCCGACGACCGCCCTCGCCAGCGGCTTCATCGCCCTCGCCACCCAGAGCGCCGAGGCCGTGTTCGACAACATCGTCGTCACGCAGCCCTGATCGTCAGGACCCGAACTCAGTAAAACAAGACCGGCCACCAGTTCGGCATCGGGGTGCCGGTGCCGTCAGCGCTGGTGGCCAGGTTTTGATAACCGGGCATGCTCTGGCGCCAGTAGACCTCCCAGCCGGCGTTGCATCGGGAGTTGCCCGTGTAGGTCGCATCAAGCGTGGCGATCTCACTAGGCGGGTACGGTAGGTACTGATCCATACCGGCGTCGCCGTCGTGCAGGCCGAAGTGCTCGCAGCGCGATTGGACGGCGGTGCTGTTGTCCACGTCGAACCGGAAGGTTCCGTTCGGCGGAAACTGCGAATTGCCGCAGCCCTGAAGGAAGGGCTGAATGTCGAACGACGCCGTCGCGCCTGCGGTGCTGACCGCCTCCGTCTGGTTCGGGTAGCTCACGCACTGCGTACCGCTGTAGTCGCACACCTCGGACCAGCCGTCGAAGCTGACGCCGAAGCGCGTGTCGAAGTTCTGGTTCAGGAAGGCGTTGGCGTCGGTTGCCAGTGCCGGGAGCGCTCCCCACATGCCGTCGATGCCCCAACCGCGCACGTAAAGGTCGCAACCCGGCCCGCCGTTGGGAGACGGATCGAGGTGAGCCATGCGCACCGTCACGCCGCATTCGACGTTGAGGCAGGTCATGTCGCTTCCACCACTGATACAGGGCTCGAACTCATTGGGGACAGCGTGGCCGTCGCCGTCGTACACCTGCTTGCGCTCGGCGTAGAGCGGCGCCCGCGGCGTGGTCTGCATGTCGCCGCCGTCCTGGATCCAGACCTCGTTGATGATCCCTTTCTCGAACAGCTGGCAGAGCGTCAGATAGCCGGACGGCGAGCTGGAATCGGCAAAACCGTACTTGGGTGCGAACTGCGCTGAAAACAGCGCGGTGGGATCGAACGCGCCTGAAGGCGTCTGCGGAATGTTCTGGTTGATCGCCGGCGGCTGCGAGTTATCGCGGAGGTCGACGAACTTCGGGGTGTAGTTCAGGAATGGCTTCGCAGAAGAGTTCGAATAGCCGTGATAGATGGATCCCGCCGCCAGCGCCGCGATCACCTGTCCCACATATGTCTCCGTGTCGGCCATGTTCACGCCGTTGTCGAAGTTGAGCACCAGCACGGTCGGGCTCATCGACGTGATCACTAGGTTGTGCTGCACCAGCCACGGATCTGAGTTCGAGGAGTGGCCCGCTATCGGCCAAGCGGTTGACCCGCATTCGGAATCGGTCGACCCGGGCAGGCAAGCGGCAACCGTGACCGCGTCGACGACGCGCGTGCACGCGCCGCCCGCCACGGCCAGCAGGCTGGCGGCAAGCGCTGTCGCGCACCTCACAGCCGCACCCCAACGGACACGCCGACGCACACCAGCGGCCGACCCACTTGGACGATCTCGTCGCCCGCGATCCGCACGGCCGTCGACGTTCCCGACGCCAGCAGTCGTGCGTCGACCGCCAGGGTCAAACGCCAGACGACCAGCGCGGCGCCGATGCCGCCGCCGGCGACCGCCGACCAGACATCCCCACTGTGCGCGTTATAGCCGACCCCCGCCGAGCCCTGGACGCTGAGGCGCGTGGCGCCCGCGCCGGCGCTGGCCATGATCTCGAAGCGGCCGATCGGCTGGCGAACCGCCACCTCGGCCAGCGCCAGCGTGTACGCCAGGCGCGCCGTCCCCGCCGTGTCGTCGACCTCGCTCGACGAACCGAACCCGGTCACGGTCAGGTGGCCGCCCCAGTGGCCGCGAAACCCGGTCAACGCGATCAGGGGCGACCAGGTGTTCACGCTGCCCGCGCCGATCCAGGCCGCGCCCGCCGCGATGTCGAGCCGCCGGCCGAGCGGCGGCGCCGGCCTCTCCACGACCGGTAGCGCCGGACGTTCGACAGACGTCATCGGCGCGGGCGTCGGCTCGACGCGAACCTCCGGCGGCGGGAGCGGCGCCTCCGGCGGCGGGGGGGCAGGTGCTTCCGTTTCGGGCGGCGTCCGCGCAGGCGGCGCTGCCGGCGCGGGCGCGGGTGGGGGCGGCGCCGGTGCCGGGATCCAGACCTCGGCCAGCGTCGCCTTCAGCAGGTCGACCGCCTTCACCGCCGCCACCGTGGCCCGTCGCTCCGGCGGCGCCGCGCCGAGCGGCAGCGTCTGCACGACGCTGCGGCCGGTGAGGCTGTCGCTGACCCAGATCTCCGCCGAGCCGCCGCCAAAGAAGATACCGAACGCGACCCGCGCGTCGGCCTTGCGCAGGGCGCGCTCGACGGTGGCCCGCCGGTCGACGTCGGCCGGGACCGTCTGGGTCTCGACCTCGAAGCGCGCGGCCTGCAGCTCGCCGCGGACACGCGCCAGCACCTGCGTTCCCAGCGACCCCAGCGCCTCGGGGACGACCAGGACCACGCGGCGCCCAGGCTCGGCACGCGCCACCGCCGCGGAGAGAAGCACCCCCAGCAAGAGGATCATCCCGGCTCGTCGTTCGCCACGCCCGCGGAACGCGGCGCGCGCCAGCGTCATTGCTTCAGTATGAGCCTGGCCGCGTCCGCATACGAGCCCGACGGAAACCGGTGCAGGTATTCCTCGGCGTCGATCCCGGCCGTCGCCGATCCGCGGCGGCTCTCGATCAGCATCTTGCGCCCGAGCGCCTGGGCCGAGTACGTCCCCGAGGCGTCCTCGCGCAGGTACCGCCCGTACCAGGTCAGCGCGCCCCCCCGGTCGCCGCTGTCCTCGGCGACGGTGCCCAGGAAGAAAGCCGCTTCGCGCCCTTCGGCCGAATCGGAGAAGCGATCCCGCTCGGCCACCAGCGCGCGGCCAGCCAGGCGGTTGCGCCGTGTGTAGCGGGCGGCGTCGGCCAGCGCGGCCAGCTCCGTCCGCGAGCCGTGCGCCAGCACGGCGTCGATCCCGCGCCGCTCGGCCGCCTCGACCACGGCCTCGAAATCGCCGCGCGCCATCCGCCGGCTCCACGAGCGGCCCGGCGCGGGACCGTGCGCGGACGCAGCCGCTGCGGGCGCGGGTGGCTCCGTCGCCTCGCCCACTGCGCCCTCGCCGTGTCCCTGCGGCTCGGCGGGGGGCGCCTCGACGGGCGCCGGAACCGGCGCCGGCTCGGCGGTGGGCTCGGCCTGGCTGTCGAGCAGGATCTTGCGATCCTTCATCCGGGTCAGCAGGTGCTGGCCATGCGTCATCGCCAGCCCGTCGCCAATCAACGGTCCGCTCACGCGCACGGAGCCCTTCTGCAGCCAGACATCGAACGCCTGGCCGTCACCCGACCACTGCACGTCGAAGATCGTGCCGGTGACCTGGACAACGTACGGTCCGGCCGCCACCTGCCAGTGCCCGTGCGGGCGCGGCACGAAGAAGGTGTGCGCGCGGCCGTTCGAGAGCACGATGCGCGCCCCCACCGCGGTCACGTCGCTCACCTGGGCGCGGGCGTCGCGATCGAGCGCAATCTCCGACCCGTCCGAGAACCGGATCCGCGCGCCGACATCGGCCGACGGGACGCCGGCCGACTGAATTTCCCCGGCCGCGCCGACCGTCCCGTTGATGACCTCGAAGGTCAGCGGGCCCGGCTGGCGCGCCGCGAACCAGGCGAACGGCGCCCCCACCAGCACCAGCGCCGCCAGGCCGACCACGGAGACCGCCGGCCAGCGCACGCGCCGCCGCCGCTCCGGCCGTTCCAGGCGCCGCAGCCCATATTCGTCAGCCGGCCAGACGCGTTTGATCGCCTCGTCGTTCAAAGTCGCCTGGGCCAGATCGATCAGCCGCCGCAACCCCACGTCGCCGGCGTCTTCCGGCTTCACCGCTACCAGATTGTCTTTCGTTGCCTTCATCCCGCCTCTCCTTCAACCCCTTCCACGCCCTCCCCGAACATCGGAAGCAGCTCACCCAGCGCCGGATCCGTGCGCACCAGACAAGACAGCCGTTTCCAGGTCCGCGCCAGCCGGCGCTTGGTCGTCGCCAGCGACATTCCCATTGCGGTGGCTACGTCACGCAGCTCCAGCTCCTCGACGAAGCGTAGCGTGAAAGCCGTTCGGTCGACGGCGTTGACCCGATCCAGAACCTGAAAGAACCGGGTCAGCGCCTCGCGCGCCTCCGCGTTGGGCTGAAACGCGCGCAGGTCCAGGCGCTCGACCTGCCCGGGCAGCACCAGCCAGCGCCGCAACCACCGCCAGCGCAGGTGGTGGCGGATCTTGAACGCCGTGATCGACATGATGAAGGCGGTCACCGTGCGCGGGTCCCGCAACGTCTTGACCCGATCGAAGAAGGTGATGAACACCTCCTGCGAGAGGTCTTCCAGCTCGCTCTCGGGCCCCAGGGTCCGCAGCAGAATCCGGCGCACCATCGGTCCGAAGCGGCGCCAGGCCTCGCGGGTCGCCCGGGGATCCTCCACCAGCAGGCCGGCCACCAGCGTGGCGTCGTCTGCGTCCGCCAGGGTGGCGCTGGGCAGGTACGCGATGGGCGCGGTGCCCTCGACGCGCGGCGCCCTCATATCGGGACCCTGCTGGTAGGCAGTTTTGGCACGAACTTCATTGTACGCTCCGTGACATAGCCTTCGGGTCTAAAACCAAAAGGCATCGGGTTCACGGGGGAAGTTCCGCCGACCGGTCTCGACGGCTCACGCCGGTTCATGGGGCGAAGGCGCATTGCGGCATCCGCGTCGCCCCAACCCGTCGCTCGCCCGACCCCGGATGTTCCCGGAGCCGGGCGAGCGCCCCACCCAACCCCAAGGAGCTACGAGCAGGTCGCGTCGACGCAGCTCATACCGGAGCCGCAGTCGCTGCCCAGCTTGCACTGCGGCGAAGCCTCGCCCGGCGTCTCGCAGAAGCCGCCCGCCCCGCAGACGGTCGCGGCGGTGCAGGTGCAGCAGTCGGCGTCCGAACGGCAGCTCGCCCGGCAGAAACCGTCCACGCAGCTCATGCCGCCGCTGCAGTCGGCGTTCGAGAGACAGCTGGCGTGCGGCCGGGTGTCCGGATCGCACAGCCCGTCGTCGCACATCTCATGCGGCCCACACTGCGCGTCGCTGGTGCAGGCGCCGTGGCAGAACCCGTTCACGCAGGTGTCGTCGGCCGGGCAGTCGCTGTTCAAGACGCAGGCGCCGCCGCCCGCCGTGCTCGGCTGGCAGAACCCGCCCGCGCACATGTCCCCGATCCCGCAGTCCGCGGCCGAGCTGCACCCGGGCTGGCAAGCGCCGTTCGTGCAGCGCGCCCCGACACCGCATTCGCTGTTGAACTGACACAGGGGCGGCGCGGGCGGGATCGGCTGGCAAGCGCCCGAGACGCAGCAATCGCCCGCGCTGCAGTCGGCGGTCGTTTCGCACCCCGGCGTCGTCGGGCCCGTCCCCGACGATCCGGCGGCGCCGGTGGTGGTGCCGCCCACGTTCCCGGTCCCCGAGGCGCCCGCGGTCCCCGTGGTGTTGCCCGTCCCCGTGGTGTTCCCGGTGCCCGAGGCGCCCGCCGCACCGTGAGAGCCGCCCAGGCCCCCGATGCCCGCCGCGCCGGTCACCCCGGCAAAGCCGCCACGGCCGCCGG
>CAZTZM010000135.1:0-14993 GCA_964618005.1 uncultured Myxococcales bacterium | reverse complement strand
GCTGCGGCGCCCCGCGGCGGCGGTGACGCTGGGAATGCCCGAGGCCCGGGCCGAGCTCCTGGCCGAGGTCGAGGCGGCGCTGGCCGCCCTCCCCGACTGGCCGACGTTTCGGCGCGGCACCCGCCACACCTGCAACCGGATCGGCCTGCTCGTGTGCGGCAGCCCGGCCGACGCGCTATCCGTCGTGTCGGAGGGGGAGCTGCGCGGCGACGACGACGAGCCGCCCACCGCCGCCGCGCGCGCCGCGTTCCTGCGCGGGCCGGCGGCGCGCGAGCTGGTGACGTTCCTGTTCTCCCCCGCCTACGAATCCGCCGTCGCGCCCTAAGCCGCGAACGAACCAACGGTGCGCGCCTTCATCTGCTCTGCCGGATCCGAGCCGGCGCTGGCCGGCGAGCTGGAACGCGCCGGCCTGAGCCACCGGACGCTGGCGCCCGGCGTCCTGGCCACCGACGGCGACCCGCCGCTGGATCCGGTCTTCGCGCGGCAGGCGCTGCCGGACGCGGCGGTCGTCACCGGCAGCTCCGTGCGGGCGCTGGCCGAGGCGGCCTTCGCGGCGACCGAGGCGACCATCGATCGCTGGCCGGGGCCGTTCACGCTGCACACGCTGGCGCACGCCGAGCCGCCCCCGGGTCTGGGCAGCCGGATCGAGCTGGTCGGGCGTGAGCTGGCGGGCCTCCTGGCCGAGCGGCGGCGGCGGGCCTGGCGCCGGCACCGCGCGTCCGCCGAGGCGCCGGCCGAGTTCGATCCGGGCTGGCTGCTGGTTCAGATCGTCGCGCTCGATCGCGATCGGCTGGCCGTGTCGGCGGCGCCGCCGCGGTGGCTGCCGGCGGGCGGCCTGGATCTGGCGCCCTGGCCGGGCGGCGACGCGCCGGTGGAGATCGATCGCGCCCCGCCCTCGCGCGCTTACCAGAAACTGGAGGAGGCCTGGGCCTGGCTGGGGACCGCGCCCCGGCCCGGCGAGCTGTGCGTCGATCTGGGCGCCTCACCCGGCGGGTGGACCGCGGCGGCGCTGAAGCACGGCGCGCGCGTCCTGGCGGTCGATCGCGCCCCGCTGGCGCCGGAGGTCGCGCGCCACCCGAACGTCCGGACGGAGATCGGCAACGCCTTCAATTACGTCCCGCCGGCGCCGGTCGACTGGCTGCTGTGCGACATCGTGTGCGAGCCGCCGCGCAGCCTGGCCGTGTGCGACGCCTGGCTGCCACGGGCCCGGAACCTGGTTGTGACGGTGAAGTTCAAGGGCCAGGCGGGATACGGGATCCTCGACGAGGTCCCGGCGCTTTTCGCGCGCCACCAGCCGGTGTTCGCCCGCACGAAGCAGCTCGCGCACAACAAAAACGAGGTCACGATCCTGCTCCGGAAATAGCGAGGGGCCGAAGGCGGCATTACACTGCCTGCGATGGACGACGTGTTGGCGATTATCCTCGGTGGCGGGCGCGGCACCCGTCTCTTCCCGCTCACGCTCAAGCGCTCCAAGCCGGCGGTTCCGATCGGCGGCAAGTACCGGCTGATCGACATCCCGATCAGCAATTGCCTGAACGCCGACCTGCGGCACATCTACGTGCTGACGCAGTTCAATTCGGAGAGCCTGAACAAGCACGTCGCCACGACCTACAAGTTCGACGTCTTCACGTCGGGCTTCGTCAGCGTGCTGGCGGCCGAGCAGACCGAGGAGGGCGGGAACTGGTTCCAGGGGACCGCGGACGCCGTCCGCCAGAGCCTCCGGCACATGCGCCGCACGCACGGCCGCGACCTGCTGATCCTGTCGGGCGACCAGCTCTACAGCATGGACTACCGGCAGATGATCCGGACCCACCGTGAGACCGGCGCCGACGCGACGGTGGCGGTGATCCCGGTGTCGCCCGAGCAGGCCGGCGGGTTCGGCATCCTGAAGATGGACAGCACGGGGCGGATCGTCCACTTCGACGAGAAGCCGCCGGCCGAACGGCTGCCGGCGCTGGCCTCCGACCTGCCCGGCGGCGGCCACGGGCACCTGGCCTCGATGGGCATCTATCTGTTCCGGCGCGAGGTGCTGGAGCAGGCGCTCAACAACCCGCGCCTGGTCGACTTCGGCCGCCACGTCATCCCCGACGCGGTCCCGCGGCTGCGCGTGCAGGCGCACGTCTACCGCGGCTACTGGGAGGACGTCGGGACCATCCAGTCCTACTTCCAGGCCAACCTGGCGCTGTGCGAGTCGATCCCGCCGTTTGATTTTTACGACGAGACCCGCCCCGTCTACACCCACCCGCGCTTCCTGCCGGCCTCGAAGGTCGATCGCTGCAACGTCCACAACGCCCTCATCTCCGAGGGGTGCATCATGCAGGGGGCCGAGGTCGACCGTACCGTGATCGGCATCCGCAGCCGGATCGGGCCCGAGGCGCGGATCCGCAACAGCTTGCTGGTCGGCGCCGACTTCTACGAGACGCTGGACGAGATCAACGCCACGCTGGCGCGCGGCGTCCCGGCGGTCGGCATCGGCTCCAAGTCGGTGATCGAGAACGCCATCATCGACAAGAACGCCCGCATCGGCCGCAACGTGCGAATCGTCAACGAGGCCGGCGTCAAGGAGAAGGACGGCGAAGGCTATTATATCCGCGAGGGGATCGTCATCGTCCCGAAGAACGGCGTGATCCCCGACGGGAGCGTTATCTAGTCTAGAATCAGCGGATGTTCCGGTTCGGGATCCTGGGCGCCTCCTGGTTCGCCCAAAAGCGGATGATCCCTGCCATGCAGGCGGCGCGCGACATCCAGGTGGTGGCGCTCGCCTCGCGTGATGCGGCCAAGGCCGCCGAGACGGCGCGCGCGTCGGAGATTCCGAAGTCGTACGGGTCGTACGAAGCGTTGCTGGCGGATCCCGACGTCGACGCGATCTACAACCCGCTGCCCAATCACTTGCACGTGCCGTGGTCGGAGCGCGCCGCGGCCGCGGGCAAGCACGTGCTGTGCGAGAAGCCGATCGCGCTCGACGCCGCGGCGGCGCGGCGGCTGATCGCCGCGCGCGAGCGCAGCGGGCGGCTCATCTGCGAGGCGTCGATGGTGCGGGTCCACCCGCGGTGGATCGCGGCGCGCGAGGCGATCCGGCAAGGAAAGATCGGGGCGCTGCGCGTCTTCAGCGGGACGTTCGCCTACCTGTTGCGCTCGCGCGACAACGTCCGCTATGACGCCTCGATGGGCGGCGGCGTGCTGCTCGACGTCGGCTTCTATCCCGTGACCCTCAGCCGCTTTTGCTTCGAGACCGAGCCGGTGGCGGCTTTCGCCCGCGCTGACCGCGATCCCGAGACCGGCGTCGACCGCCTGACCAGCGGCATCCTGGAGTTCCCCGGCGGCCACGCGACCTTCACCTGCGGGATGGAGCTGGCGCCCGCCCAGCACGCGCTGCTGCTGGGCACGCGCGGGCACCTGGACGTCCCGATGGCCTGGACGCCCTCCCCCGACCGCCCGTCGGAGATGACGCTGGAGACGAGCGCGACCCTGGAGGAGCCGGCGCCCGAACGCCTGGCGTTCGAGGCGATCAACCCGTACACGCGCCTCGTCGAGCGGTTCGCGGCGGCGGCCACCGGCGGCGGTCCGGGCCCGGTCCCGCTGGAGGATTCGGTGAAGAACATGGCGGCGCTGGACGCGCTGTCGCGCGCGGCGCAGACCGGCCGGTGGGAACCCGTTTCGGGATGAGCGGCCGCGCTCGGCTGGCGGTGCTGATCCTGCTGGCGGCGGCCGCCGGCTGCGACCGGATGCCCGCGCCGCCGCCACCCCCGCTGGCGGTCGGGCGGGTGCGGATCTCCGTGGTCGGCACCAACGACCTGCACGGCCGCCTCGAGTCGCTGCCGGCCTTCGGCGGCTACCTGGCGAACCTGCGGCGCGCGCGCGCCCGCGACGGGGGCGCGGTGGTGCTGCTGGACGCGGGTGACATGTTCCAGGGCACGCTCGCCTCCAACCTGGGCGAGGGGGCCGGCGTGGTCGCCGCCTACAACGTGCTGGGCTACGACGCCGCCGCGCTGGGCAACCACGAGTTCGACTTCGGCCCGGTCGGCCCGGCGGTGACGGCGCGCGGCCCGGGCGAGGACGCGCGCGGCGCGCTGCGGGCGCGGGCCAGCGAGGCGAAGTTCCCGTTCCTGGACGGCAACCTGATCGACACGGCGACCGGCGCGCCGCCCGCCTGGAAGAACGTCGTCCCCAGCGTGCTGGTCGACATCGATCGCGTGAAGATCGGGATCGTCGGCGTGGCCACCGCCAGCACGCCGCGCACCACGCTGGCCGCCAACTTCGCCGGGCTGGCCATCGCGCCGCTGGCCCCCGCGATCGAGAAGGCCGCCATCGACCTGCACCGGCGGGGCGCCACCGTCGTGCTGGTGGCGGCGCACGCCGGCGGCAACTGCCACCGCTTCGACGTCCCCGATCACCTGGCCTGGTGCGAGGCCGACGGCGAGATCTTCCAGGTCGTGAAGACGCTGCCGGCCGGCGGTCCGGGCGGCGTCGACGCCATCGTGGCCGGCCACACGCACCAGGGCGTGGCGCACCGGGCGCGCGGCATCCCGATCGTCGAGGCCTACGCGAACGGGCACGCCTTCAGCCGGGTCGATCTGCTGGTCGATCGGGCCAACGGGCGCGCGGTGGAGGCGCGGATCTTCCCGCCGCACGAGATCTGCGCCCCGGAGCGCTGCGCCGCCGAATCGTACGAGGGGGCGCCGGTGGTCCCCGACGCCCAGGTGGCGGCGGCGATCGCGCCCGCGCTGGCCGCCGCGCGCACGCAGCGCGAGGAGCGCCTGGGCCCGGTGCTGGCGGCGCCCATCCCGCGCGCCCAGAAGACGGAGTCGGCGCTGGGGAACATGGTCACCGATCTGATGCGCGCCGCCCGCCCCGGCGCCGACGTGGCCCTGACCAACGGCGGCGGCCTGCGCGTCGACCTGCCCGCGGGTCCCCTCACCTACGGGCGCCTGTTCGAGGCGCTGCCGTTCGACAACCGGTTCGCGACCATCCCGATCACCGCCGCCGAGCTGTCGGACATGATCGCGCGCAACCTGGAACGCGACAACGGCATCCTGTCGGTCTCGGGCGTGCGGGCGGTCGCGCGCTGCGCGGGCGGGAAGCTGGCCGTGACGCTGTCACGCCCCAACGGGCGGCCGATCCCGCCGCGGACCAAGCTGACGCTCGCCACCAGCGACTTCCTGGCCACCGGCGGCGACGATCTGCTCCCCAAGGAGCTGCAGCAGCGCGCCACGCTGGATCAGGGCGCGCCGATCCGGGACGCTGTCGCCGATCGGCTTCGCGCGCGCAAGGAGCCGCTGGCGGCCGGCAATTTCTACGATCCGGCCCACCCGCGGCTGACGTACACGGGGCAGCGCCCGGTGCACTGCCCGTAGGGCCCGTCCTACTCGCGGATCCAGTTCACGACGAACAGGCCGTGACCGCCGCCCTTCTCGCCGCCGTCGATCGGCGTGCCGCCGGTGTCGGTCGTCAGGTCGTCGTCGGTCCAGGGGCCGTCGAGCGGCGCATCCGCGGTCAGGATGCAGCTCGAGTCGGTGCACTGATCGAGCTTCCACGCCGCGCCGCTGATGTTGTTTTGCGCCATCCAGGCGAACCAGACGTCGGTCTCGGGCTCGCAGACGTCGTTCGTCGGCACCGTGCCGCCGTTGGCCGGGGTGGCGCCGAACTCGGTCACGAACAGCGGCAGCCCCATCGAGATGGCCGTGTTGGCCTTGTTGATCAGCGATTGGCCGTGCGTGCAGGCGTAGAAGTGCAGCGTGTAGAGCAGGTTCGTTCCGGTCAGCGGCGAGGCCGCCGCGAGGTCGACGTCCTGCGAGTAGGTCGGGGTCCCGAGCACGATCAGGTTGTCCGGATCGACCTGGCGAATCGCCGCCACCACCGTCTGGTGGTACGGCTTGATCTGGGCCCAGGTCACCCCGGTCGGCTCGTTGTAGTCCTCGTAGATGACGTTGGGCTTGTCTCCGTATTGCGTCGCGATCATGGTGAAGAAGTCCGAGGCCTGGGTGGCCTGGCTCCCGCCCGATTTCGTGACCGCGTCGCCCGTGTGCCAGTCGACGATGACGTAGATGCCCAGGTCGATGGCGTTCTGGACGATCGCGTTGACCTTGGACAGCATCGTCGCCTGATCGGCGTTGGCGCCCGACCCGCTCCCCAGGTAGCCGCCCGCCACGTCGACGCCCATCGCGGCGCGGATCACCGACAGCTTCCAGTGGTCGCGCGCGTACTGGATGGCGGGCTTGCTCTCCGGGAACGTCATGCTCTCGTAGTTCAGCCACTGGCTGCTGACACCCTTGAGCTGCACCGGGTTGCCGTTCTGGTCCTGAAGCTGCGTGCCGACCACCTTCAGCTGGCCGTGCGTCGCCACCGGGTTCAGCGCGCCGCCAAGCGCGGTGTCCACCGAGCCGTCGCCCGGGACGCCGCTGCCCCCCGGCCCGGTCGCCGCGGTGCCACCGGCGCCACTGGCCGCGCCGCCCTGGCCGCCCGTGGCGGCGCCGCCCGTACCAGGTCCGCTGCCGCCGCTGCCGGCGGTGGTGCCCGACGGCGATGAGCTGCAGGCAGCGAGCGCCAAAGCGAGCGCCGCCGCGCTCCAAAACAGAGCGGTCTTCTTCATAAGCGAGGGTCCTTTCGTCTCGGGAGGTCGGCGCCCGCGCCCCGTCCCGGCCCGCCGTAACCCCGGCGCCGAGATGTCAGGCTACCACGGTCCAGGTGGGCGCCGAACGAACCCTCCAGCCAACTCCCGATTCTGTCGTTATCATTACTGGAAATGCCCGCCGCCTCGAAACCGGCGGAACCACCGCCGGATCTGACGACCACGCGGGCGCCCTTCATCGAGGAGGCGCGCGCCCACGGTGAGATCTACATCGTCGACCAGCCCTACGAGCTCTACTCGGAGGAGAACCAATCGACCTGGCGGCGGCTGCTCGAGCGCATGCACGACCCGTGGGCGCGGTACGCGAACCGCCGCTTCCTCGAGGGGATGGCCAAGCTGCACCTGGCGCCCGATCGCATCCCCCACCTCGACGAGATCAACCGCTTCATGCAGCCGCTGACCGGTTTTCGCGCGCGCGCCGTCAGCGGCTACGTCCCGTCGTACATCTTCTTCGACTGCCTGCGCCGACGCGAGTTCCCCACCACGGTCACCATCCGCGACGGCGCGCGCCTGGAGTATCTGCCCGAGCCCGACATCTTCCACGACGTGGCGGGGCACGTCCCGATGCACACCGACACGGCGTTCGCCAACGCGCTGGTCCGCTTCGGCACCTGCGCGGCGGCCGCCGCCGAGCGCGCCGCCGGCAGCACCGACGACCCCGACAAGCTGCACCGCCTGACCAGCAACATCCGCGCGATGTCGCGCTTCTTCTGGTTCAGCGTCGAGTTCGGGCTGATGCGGTCGACGCCCGATCGCCCGGCCGACGAGCTGAAGGTCTACGGCAGCGGCCTGCTGTCGTCGTTCGGCGAGATCGCGCACGCCATCGAATCGCCGGAGGTCGAGCGGCGTCCGTTCGACATCGAGCGCGTCGTCAACCAGCCGTTCGAGATCGACCACTACCAGCCGCGGCTGTTCATCGTCGAGTCGTTCGAGCACCTGTTCGAGCTGGTGAGCGAGCTGGAGCGCTGGATGCGCGACGGCAAGCTGGACGACGTCGCCCCGGGCGAGCCGGCGGTCAGCGAGGCCGATCTGGCCAGCTTCCTGCGCGCTCAGTGATCGGGCGGTCGCTTCAGGAGGCGGCGGCCGCTTGGGCGGCCTGCTCGGCCTCGGCGACCGCGAACCCGACCTTCTCGGCCAGCGCGCGCAGCGCGGCGCCCGGGCGGCCGTCCTCGACCAGCGCCCAGACGCGCTCCTCGACGGCCCGGCGCTCGGCCGATCCGGCGGGCAGCGCCAGCAGATCGAACAACGCGGTCGCCTGCTCCAGCGCCTCGTCGCCGGGGACCGCGGCGCCTTCACCGAGCAGGATCATCAGCGCGCGCGCCAGCAACGATCGGCGCGCCACGCCGGCCGGCGTGTCGCCGTCGGGGGGCAGCTCGCCGGCCGCGGCCACCACCAGCTGGGCCACGTGCGGCGTGTGCAGCTCCGGCAGCAGCGACGGCAGCGCCGCCATGACCAGCGCGCCGCGCGCGTCGTCGGCCAGGTCACCGAGCCCCAGGTCGATCCCCGCCGCCCGCGCCTCGAACACGCCGCCCGGCGCCACGGTCGCCGAGACGTCCAGGTGCTCGGTGACCCCCAGCCGCCGCCCGCGAACGTGCGCGGTCCCGGTCAGGCGCCGCGTGCCCGCCCGCTCGCTCAGCTGGCCCGAGATCGTCACGTCAAAGCCCGAGACGACGTCGGTCTCGCCGGCCTCCGGCGCCACCAGCGCCTCGAACGCCGCGCCGGCCACGGCGTGGACGGGGGTCACCCGGTCCTCCGCCACCTTGCGGAACACGTCGGCGCCGGTCCCCGCCTCGGGGCGGTTGCTCTTCGCCTCGGCCAGCGCCTCCAGCACGTCGGCCACCGGCGGCGAGCCGCCCGCCTGCTGCATCAGATCGATGGCGTGCGCGCCCAGCCGGATGACCAGCGACGCCTCTAGCCCGGCGATGTCGTCGTAGAACCAGCCGCAGCTGGCGTACATGAGCAGCGTCGCGCGCTGCAGCTCCAGCAGCAGGCGCACCTGCTCGCGCGCCGCCTCGCCCCCGGCGGCCAGCGCCGGCCGCCCGAAGGCCGCCAGCTCGCGGTCGCGCACCGGCGGCGGATCGTCGACCACCGCGCCGTACGCGTCGCGCGCGCCCCAGGGATCCAGGAGCCAGTCGCTGGCGGCGTCCTGATAAAAGTCGGCGGCCGCGTCGCGCACCAGGTCCAGCGCGCGGCGCAAGGGCCCGCGCCAGGCCTGGTTCCAGCCCAGGCCGCCGCTCATGTTGCAGCCGCAGTCGCTGCGCCAGCGGCCGACGCCGTGCCCGCAGCTCCAGGCGGTTCCCTCGCCGTCGGGACCGTCGGCCAGGCGCGCTTCCCAGACCGGCGGGTGGCGCGCCAGGTAGGCGCCCAGGTTCGTGATCTCGATCCCGCGCCGCGCCGCCTCGACGCGCGTCGCGAAGGCCAGCGTCAGATCGGCGAACTTCTTGTGGTGTCCCCACAGCTCGCCGTCGGAGGCGCACAGCACCAGGCGCTGCCCGTCGGCCTTCGAGCGATCGGCCGAGGCGCGGATGGTGTCGACGAACCCCTCGGCGCGCGCCGCCGCCTCGCCGAACGCCACCGCCCGCGACGACAGACCGTCGAACACGCCGACGGCGATCGTCCGCCCCGAGCCGTCGGGATGCCGCCACAGATAGGCCCGCCCGGTGTCCAGGCTGTCGCGATCGACGGCCTGCCACGGCAGATCCGCGCCGGCGCGCACGCCGCTGATCTGCTCGGGCGCCAGGATCGTGTAGCGGACGCCGAGGTCGATCAGCGTCCCCAGCGTGGCCGGTGAGACCGCGGTCTCCGGCAGCCACAGCCCGTCGGCCGGACGCCCGAACCGCCGCTCGAAGTCCTGCAGCCCCCACAGCACCTGCGTCCGGCGATCGGCCGGGTCGCACAGCGGCAGGATCGGGTGGGCGTAGGCCTGGGCGATCGCGCCGCCCGCGCCCAGCCGGCGCACCTGCTCGGCGTCGGCGGCTGCCAGCCGCGCCGACGTGATCGGATCCTGGCGGGATATCCAGCGCGCCAGCGTCGGTCCGAAGTTGAACGACAGACGTTCGTAGTTGTTGACGATCGCCTCGATCCGCCCGCGCCCGTCGTGGATCCGGGCGAAGGCGTTGGCGCGGTAGCTCTCGGCGTGGATGCGCGCGTTCCAGTCGTGGTACGGCGCGGCCGACGGCTCGCGCGGCAGCGCGTCGGTCCAGGGGTTCTCGCGCGGGGGCTGGTAGAAATGCCCGTGGACGACCAGCGCGATCGGCGGAGACGAGGTCGAGTGCGGCGAGGACACGGCGATCAGAAGTTCCGAGAACGCGTGAGCAGCGTATCGCGCGCCTTCTGCACGACCGTGATGCCCCCTTCGCTCACCGTGTAACGAATCGAGTCGCGGGCCAGGTCGTGACCGATGTGGTCCCCCTCGGCGACGCGCACGTTCTTGTCGATGATCGCGCGGCTGACCCGCGCCCCCCGGCCGATGTAGACGTTGTCGAACAGGATCGAGGCCTCCACCCGCGCGCCCGCGTCGACGAACACGTTGCGCCCCAGGACCGAGTCCTTGACGAAGCCGCCGGCGACGATGCAGCCGCCCGAGAGGATCGACTGCAGCGCGATCCCGCGCCGGGTCTCCTCGTCGAACACCAGCTTGGCCGGCGGGTCGGGGTAGTTGGCCGTCACGATGGGCCAATCCCAGTTATAGAGGTTCAGGCTGGGGACGACGTTCTTGAGGTCCATGTTGGCCTCGTAGTACGCGTCGATCGTCCCGACATCGCGCCAGTAGGCGTTCTCGACCTCGTCGGAGACGCCGCGGATCCGGTTGAGACCGAAGTTGTAGGCGAACACCTTCCCCGACTTCACCATCGAGGGGAGAATGTTGCGGCCGAAGTCGTGATGCGACTCGCGCTCGGCGTCGGCCTTCAGCTCTTCGATCAGCGGGCCGGGCGTGAAGACGTAATTGCCCATCGACCCCAGACAATGCTCCGGATCGCCGGGGATGGTGATGGGATCTTTGTCGGGCTTCTCCTGAAAACCGACCACCCGCCACTCCTCGTCGACCTGCACGATCCCGAACTGGTGCGCTTCCGACTTCTTGATCGGCAGGCAGGCGATCGTCGCCATGGCCCCCTTCTGGAAGTGGAAGTCGGTCATCTGGCGGATGTTCATCTTGTAGATGTGGTCCGCGCCGAAGACCAACACGGCGTCGCCCCGGTACTCTTCGATCAGGTGCAGGTTCTGAAAGACCGAGTCGGCGGTGCCGCGGTACCAGGACTCGCCCATCCGCATCTGCGCCGGAACGACCGTGACGAAGGCGTCGTACGAGCTGCGCGCCCCCCAGGTCCGCTGCACGTGCTCCGCCAGCGACTGGGATTTGTACTGCGTCAGCACGTAGACCGATCGCACGCCGGAGTTCGCCAGATTCGACAGAACGAAGTCGATGATCCGGTAGCGGCCCCCGAAGGGAACCGCCGGCTTGGCGCGATCGAGGGTGAGCGGAAAGAGCCGGGAGCCTTTGCCGCCGGCCATGACCAGCGCAATAAACCTTTGCTGTCCGTCCATTTGGGGTGCGCGAACTGGCCCCGCCACTATAACCACTTTCGTGGCGGTAAGCGCCGTCGAAAAAAGGGATTATAGTGGGGCGGCCCATGACCCCCGGCGAGAAGCTTCAGAGTCAACTCACGGACCTCTCTCACAACCTGTGGTGGGCCTGGAACCCCCACATCATCAAGTTGTTCCGCGACCTCGATCCCGAGGCGTTCCGCGCGGCGAACCACAACCCCGTCTCGGTTCTGGCCGGATTTTCCAAGGACCGCGTGGAGAGCCTCGGCCGCGACGCCGTCCTCCGCGCGCGCGTCGACAGCGCCCACCGCGAGCTGCGCGAGTACCTGAACGCCGCGCGCACCTGGGCGTCGGTGAACGCCGGCTCGTTGCGCGTGCGGCCGGTTGCGTATTTCTCCGCCGAGTTTGGAATTCACGAGTCGCTCCCGATTTACTCGGGCGGCCTCGGTGTGCTAGCGGGCGACCACCTGAAGAGCGCCTCCGACCTCGGGCTGCCGCTGGTGGCGGTCGGCCTCTTCTACCGCGAGTCGTACTTTCGCCAGCACATCGGCCGCGACGGCTGGCAGCACGCCGAGTACGTGCGCTCGCCCGCGGAGCTGCTTCCGGCCAAGCCGGCCAAGACCCCCGACGGACGTCCGATCACCATCGAAGTGCCGCTGTCGCGCGAGACGCTGCTGGCGCAGGTGTGGGAGATCGCCGTCGGCCGCAACAAGCTGCTGCTGCTCGACACCGACGTCGAGGGCAACTCCGAAGAGAACCGCCAGCTGGCCGCCCGTCTGTATTTCGGCGACCAGCGGGTGCGCATCCGGCAGGAGCTGCTGCTGGGCGTGGGCGGCATTCGCGCGCTGCGCGCGGCCGGCATCCATTGGGCCGGCCTGCACCTCAACGAAGGGCACAGCGCGTTCGCGACGCTGGAGTACGCCCGCTTGTTGATGGAGCAGACCGGCGCCGACTTCCGGACCTGCGCCCAGGAGGTCGCGCAGAGCACGGTGTTCACGACCCACACGCCGGTCGACGCCGGCCACGACCGCTTCCCGCCGGAGCTGGTCGACGATCACCTCGAGCCGCTGCGGCGCTCGCTGGGCCTGTCGCAGCCGGACTTCCTGGGCCTGGGGCGCATCCGCCCCGACGACCACCGCGAGGCGCTGTGCATGACCGTGCTGGCGTTCAAGATGTCGCGCTACGCGAACGGCGTCTCCGCCCTGCACGGCCGCATCACGCGCAAGTCGTGGCAGGTGCTGTGGCCGCACCACCGCGAGGACGAGGTCCCGGTCGGGCACATCACGAACGGCGTCCACGTCCGGACCTGGCTGGCGCCCGCCATGCAGGACCTCTACTCCAAGCACGTCGGCGCCGACTGGCGCGAGCACCTGGCCGATCCGACGATGTGGTCGCGCATCGACAGCATCCCCGACGCCGAGCTGTGGGAGACGCACCGGGTCCTGAAGGCGGCGCTGGTCCACTTCGTCCGCCGCCGCGTCTCGGAGCAGCGCCGCCGCAACGAGTACCCGGAGGAGTTCGTCACGGCCGCCTCCAGCGCCCTCGATCCCGAGGCGCTGACGATCGGCTTCGCGCGCCGCTTCGCGACCTACAAGCGGGCCGGCCTCATCTTCAGCGATCTCCCGCGTCTCAAGCGTCTGCTGATGGACCCGAAGCGCCCGGTGCAGCTGGTCTTCTCCGGCAAGGCCCACCCGGCCGACCGCCCGGGGCAGGAGGTGCTGCGCCAGGTGCACGACGCCGCGCTGTCGGCCGAGTTCAAGAACCACGTCATCTTCATCGAGGACTACGACATCAACGTCGGCCGGCACCTGGTCCAGGGCGTCGACGTGTGGCTGAACAACCCGCGGCGCCCGCAGGAGGCCAGCGGCACCAGCGGACAGAAGGTGCTGCTGAACGGCGGCCTCAACTTCTCGGTGCTGGACGGCTGGTGGGCCGAGGCTTACGACGGCCTCAACGGCTTCGCGATCGGCGACGGCATCACCCACGTCTCGGTCGACGAGCAGGACCGGCGCGACGCGGCCTCGCTGTACGACACCTTCGAAAATGTGATTATCCCGACCTACTACGATCGCGACGAGCAGGGGCTGCCGCGCGGCTGGATCGAGCGAATGAAGCGCACCATCCGCACGCTGGGGTGGCGCTTCAACACCGACCGCATGGTCATCGACTACACGAACAACTGCTACCTCCCGGCCGCCGGCGCCGAGAGCTGCCGCATGCCCTAACGGCGCGCGCCTGGCGCCGGTCCAGCCCGGCGCCAGGTTCCTGACTCGCGCTGAGCTTTCGTCCGTCCCCACGCGCGCCGCTCAATTTGCGCCGCGCCCCGCCGATGTGGGAGGGCATGCGGGGGACGATCGCCAAAGTCACGGTCGCGCTGTTGAGCCTGGCCGGCGTGGTCTACGCCGCCGACCAGGCAACCTACGACGCGCCCGAGCCCGAGGTCGGGAAGACGATCGTCAAGCAGCTGGTCAACGAGGGCGAGCTGGCCAACGCCGACGCCACCAAGCCGCACAAGACGGACATGTACTCGAGCGCGCAGATGCTCGATCTGGCGCCCAAGTACGGCGAGGAGATGAAAGCGGCGATCGAGCATGCCGAGACCGTCCGCATGCTGGCCTACCAGTCGCGCGACATCATCCGGATGACCTGCATCGACGACAAGGTCGCCCAGATGAGGACCGTCATCTCGATCATCGAGCCGCGCTACCTGATGCTGCGGACGTTCAAGACCGAGGAGGTCGTGCTCCGCGACCAGTTCAGCCAGATCAGCCAGGCCCACGACCGCGTCGCCGAGCTCGCCGCGCAGATCGACGCCTGCATGGGTGACAACCTGGACGCCGTCTCCGCCGGCCGCATCCAGGAAGAGACCGCGCCCAGCGACAACTTCAACGACACCACCCGGCCACCGACCGCGATCCAGCAAATCGATCGCCCCCCGGAAGCCAGCCCGTACTTCTAAACGTCCCGCCCGCGCGGCGAGGTAATCTCCGCGCGGTGTACGTACCGCTCCCGCGGTTTCTGGTTCGCGCCCCGCTGTTGCCCGTCGGGGCGTTGCCGCGCGCGGCGCGGGCGCTGGCGGCGCATCCGCGCGGTGAAGCCGCGATCGCGGTCGCCAGCCCGGCGCTGGCCGCCGCGGCGGCTGGTCCTTCGCGCGCCCGGGCCGTCGGCCGGTACGCGCGACGGGCGGCGTTTCGGGCGACGCCCCGCGGGCTGCTGGCGGGCGTCTCCGTGGGCGAGCTCGGACCGCGAACCGAGGTGGCGACCGGAGCCGCGGCGGCGTACGTGACCCCCAGCTGGGCGCGCTTGCAGGCGCTGGCGCGCGCGCTGCTGGACGAGCACGATGTCCGCGCGCGGGTCTGCCTGCGCCAGGCCCCGTCGCTCTCGGCGGGCGACGGCGCGGTCCGCTGGGTCGCCCCGGGCGAGCCGTTCGGGGAGGGGCGCGAGGCCGAGCTCGACGTGCGGCTGGCGGCTGTGCTGGACGCGACCGCGGCCTGGACCCCCTGGCCCGTCGTCCGCGACCGCGCCGCGGCGGCCGACACCACCGGCGGCGACGACGAGGACGGCCTCGACGAGCTGCTGCTGGCCCTGGTCGACGGCGGCCTCTTGCACTGCGACCTGGTCCCGCCGCTCATCGGCGCCCCGCCCGCGGAGCACGTCGGCCGGCGCCTGGAAGAGCTGGGCTGGCCCGCGGGCACGGGCGGCTTCGCCGCCGTCATGGAGGCCTGCCGCGCGGGTGACCTCGAGGGGGCGCGCGCCGGGCTGGCGGCGCTGCCGGGCACCGCCGCGCACGACCTGCACGGCGTCCTCGTGCACCGCC
>CAZTZM010000134.1:0-5174 GCA_964618005.1 uncultured Myxococcales bacterium | reverse complement strand
CTGTGGTCGTCGGGCGCTGGCGCGCCCTTTGGCTCCTCGCGCCCTGGGGTTATGAGATGGGTTCTAGAACGAGGGGGTCGCCAGGCCGTCTTCGTCGACGGGGCTCTTGTGCTTGCCGCCGCCGTGGTGCGCGGGGTGCTTCTTTGGCGAGTCGGCGACGGGGGCCGGCGCGGCCAGCTTCTCCAGCGAGACGTGCAGGGTCCGATCGGCGGTCGGCTTGGCGGTCAGGGCGACCTCACGGTAGCCCGCCAGGCGGAAGACGTAGTCCGCGGGCTCGCCGCCCTTGGGCAGCTGCAGGTCGACCGGGGCGGCGCCCAGATCCTTGTCGTCCTTCTTGTCGAAGACGTGCGCGCCGTCGGGCTCGGCCTCGAACCGGATGGTCACCGTCTTGGGGGCTGGCGGCGCGACCGGGGGCGGGGGCGCGGCGGGCGTCGGCGCGGGCGCGGGAAGGGCCGCGACCGGGGCCTCGGCCTTGTCGGAGTGCTTCGGGACCAGCAGCAGGCCGATGCCGCCCACGGCCGCCGCGGCGCCGATGGCGGCCAGCAGCTTCCACTTGCGGCCGGCGGTGGGCGCCACCGAACCGTCGATCTCCGAGGTGGCGGACGACAGCGTCGTCGACGCGCGCGGCGACAGCGTCGGCATCGGCTCGCCCAGCTTGGCGGTCGGGCGGACGCCCGCGCGCGCCGGCGGCGCCGCGACCTTCACCTCGCCCAGCAGGGCCTTGCGGAACTCCTCCATGTTCGGGAACCGGTCGGCCGGATCCTTGGCGAGCGACTTCATGATCGCCGCCGCCATGTGCGGCGGGGCGCTCGGGGCGAACTGCGTCAGCTGCGGCGCCTCTTCCAGCATGTGCTTGGCGAACAGCTCGCCGACCCCCTCCGCCATGAACGGCGGCCGGCCGGCCAGCATCTCGAACAACATCACGCCCAGCGAGTAGATGTCGGTCCGGTGATCGAGCGTCCCGGAGCCCTTGCACTGCTCGGGCGACATGTAGAGGGGCGTCCCCATCAGCGACCCCGTCCGAGTCTTCACCGACTGCGCGCCGTCGGGCGAGGCCAGGATCTTGGCCACGCCGAAGTCGAGGATCTTCACGTGCGGCGCGCCGTCCGCCTTCGTCACCAACTGGACGTTGTGCGGCTTCAGATCGCGGTGGACGATCCCCTTGGCGTGCGCCGCGCCAAGCGCGCGGCACATTTGCCCGCCGATGATCGTCACCAACTCGGCGTCCATGGGGCCCCGGCCGACCGCGTCGCTCAGCGACTCGCCCTCCAGGAATTCCATGATGAAGTAGGGCTGCCCCTCAGTGGTCTGCCCGAAGTCGAGGATCTCGACGATGTTCTCGTGCGCGATCATGTGGATCGCGCGCGCTTCGTTGAAGAAGCGCGACACGATGTCCTGATCGCGCGCCAGCACGGCGTGCAGCAGCTTGATGGCGACCTTGCGGCCGATGACCGGGTGCTGCGCCAGATAGACGACACCCATGCCGCCTTCGCCCAACAGTCGGCTGACCCGATAGTTGCCGATCGTTTGATTTATGAGACTGGCGGTCGCGGTCAAAGTCTCGTCCCTCTCAAGCTAGGCCCACCAAGGCCGCCAATTCTAAAACGAGAGGGCCTAAAAATCGAACTCCGCCACGATGCCGCCCGCGGAGGCGCTTGCTGTCGGAAATATCCGGAGGCCGTGATTCGAGGCACTACCGTGGCTTCCCCCGTCGCCACCATCGGATGACAGGTAGCCTTTGTAGAGCAGATACCCCCCCGCGATGGCGAAGGCCCCGCCCACGCCCACGAAGACCCACTGCAGCGCCTGGTCGCGGTTCCCGGTGTCGGTCTTGTCGCTGACCGTGCTTTTCTGAGCGGCTGTCAGGGGTTGCGCGCTGGCCCCCTTGTCGTCGCACAGCCCGGTCGCGGAGCTGGTGCAGCTGAACCGCCGGTACTGGTCCAGCTGCTGGTTGATGTCGCGCACGTCCAGGCCGAAGTGGACCGCCAGGGCGGCGGAGACGGCGGTCCCCGCCACGGCGACCCAGAACCCGACCTTGGCGGTGGTGTGAGAGTTGTCCTCCGGCGGCGGCAGCGGCCCCAGGCCCGCCTCGCCGCTGCCCTCGGGCTTGGCGACCTCTACCGACACCGGACTCAGGTCCAGGGTCAGCGGAAGGCTCTGGCCGGCCGCCAGGCTGAACTCCTGCTTGGTCGTCGTGTAGCCGCTCTTCTCGACGGCCACCTCGTGCTTCCCGGCGGCCACGTCGGAGACGACCACGGGCGCCGTCCCGGTGACGCCGACCCGGGTCCCGTCCAGGCTGACGGCCGCACCGCTGAAGTTGGCGCGCACGCTGATCGTTCCGTTCTGCTTGCCGCTCAGCTTGGCCAGCCAGGTCGGGGCCGCCTGGCGGAGCGCATTGGCGTCGGCGCGCCGCGCTGGAATGGTGTCGGTCTCGAAGCTCTCGACGACCGCCCGGCTCACGTCCAGCAGCTTCAGGGTGATCTGGTAGTCGGCGCCGGCCTTCTTGACGTTCCCGAAGATCAACTTCGATGCCCCCAGGCTCTTGCCGGCCTGTGACAGGCAGGCAGGCGCCTCGTCCGGGCAGGCGAACACCAGCTTCACCTCGACCAGGTCTTTCCCCTGCAGCAGCTGGTAGTCGCGGTTGGCGGCCACGCGCTGGCGCAGCGCGTCTGTAATCTCGGCCGCCACGTTGTCCGGGACGCCCTCCAAGGCCTCGATCCCCAGGACGGTGGTCGGGGTTCCCCCCTCGGCGGCCGCGGCCCGCGAACCCGGCCAGGCCAGCAAAAGGGCCTGGAAAACGAGAAACAGGGTCCCGACCGTCAGCGCGTGGAGACGGCCGCTCGCGGCCCGGCCGAATCCACCGCAGGGAACAGCGGAAACCCGCCCCGGGTCACCGCTTTGGGAGAGGCTCATGCGCCTGGCATTTTTTCCGGACGCTTACGGCATGTCAATTGCCCAGCGGCACATATGGTGTCCTGGGGGCGGTTTGGGCAGAATTTCAGCCGCCACGGGGGCATGCTAGCGTCAAGCGGCATGCGCCTCGGCGTCTTCGGCAAGGTGGGTCTCGCCTTCGGCGTGCTGCTGCTGGCGTTCGCCGGGAATGCCACCTTCACGCTGCTGTCGGTGCACCGGGCACGCCAGGGCGTCGTGGCCAACGAGGCGTATCTGGAGCTCCAGGGGGCGGTCGATGCCGCCTGGAAGTCCCTGAACGATTTCGCGCCGTCGCTGGGGCGGGGCGGCGGGCGGCTGGACCCGAACCTGCCGCTGGCCTTGCGGAGCGCGCGCAAGCAGCTGGACGACGCCGCCGGGGCCATCGACCGTTACCTGGAGAAGGAGCCGGCGTCGTCGCGGCGGGCCGACTTCGACATCCGGCGGCGCCAGATCGCCACCCTCGGCCGGCAGCTCGATCAGCTGGCGAACGAGCTGGGGGGCGCGGCGGCCGCGGTCGATCCCCGGGCGCGGACCGACTTCGAGAGCCACTTCGCCAACCTGGTTCACGGCCTGAACCGGATGCGCCAGCCGCTGCGAGGGGCCAGCGGCGCCATCGCCCAGCGGCTCTCCGACGACGAGGAGACGGCCCTGTCGATCGCGATCGTCATCGGCGCCGCCGGCCTGGCGCTGGCGCTGGCGGTGTTCCTGTTCACGCTCCGCACGCTGCGGCCGCTGGGCGTCCTGCGGCGCCGGGCGCGGCAGGTGGCGGGCGGTGAGTACGCCGAGCGCACCGGCGTGACCTCGCACGACGAGATCGGCGACCTGGCGCGCGAGTTCGACGTGATGGCCGACGCGATTCAGGAGCGCGAGCAGCGCCTGATCCGGTCCGAACGGCTGGCCACCGTCGGGCGAATGGCGGCCCAGATCGCGCACGAGGTCCGCAACCCGCTGTCGTCGATCGGGCTCAACGCCGAGCTGCTGGGCGACGAGCTGGGGGCGCAGGCCGACGAGGCGCGCCGCCTGGTCGCCTCGATCATCGGCGAGGTCGATCGTCTGACCGAGATCACCGAGACCTACCTGCGGTTCACGCGCCTGCCGCGCCCGAAGCTGGAGCGCGAGGACCTGGGGGCGCTGGTGGCATCGGCGGTGACGCTGGTCCGCGGCGAGCTGGCGCAAGAGGGGATCGCGCTGGTCGTCGACATCGCGCCCGATCTCCCGGAGCTGCCGGCCGACGAGGCGCAGCTGCGCCAGGCGCTCATCAACCTGGTTCGCAACGCCCGCGAGGCGCTGGCGTCGGCGACGACGAAGCGGCTGACGATCGCGGTGGCGGCCGACCGGCCGGCGGGCCGGCTGGTGATCCGGGTGGCCGACTCGGGCGCCGGGATCGAGCAGGCCGATCTGGAGAAGATCTTCGAACCCTTCTTCTCGACCAAGGCGCAGGGGACCGGGCTGGGGCTGGCGCTGGTGCAGCAGATCGTGGTCGACCACGGCGGGCAGATCGAGGTCGACAGCCTGCCGGGGCAGGGGACCACGTTCACGCTCTGGTTCCCGCTGCCCGAGCTGGCGTCAGGGGCGGGCGGCCGCGCGGTGGGCGGCGGCGCGGGCGCGCTCGCCGAGGGTGTCGTAGAGGCCGGCGAGGGTGAGGTGCAGCGACGTGGGGTCGGCGGGGCGGAAGGCGAGGGCGCGCTCGAAGGCGGCGACGGCGGCGGTACCCTGGCCGGTCGCGGCCAGGGCGCGGCCTAGCGCCGCGTGCAGATCCGGGTTCCCGGGGTCGATCAGGATCGCGACCTGCGCGAACTCGATCACGCGCGCCGTCCGGGCGGCGCGGGCCTCGCCGAGCACGACCTCCTTGGCCACCGCATCGTTCTGGGGCTCCAGCCGCAGGGCCGCCTCCAGCTCGCTCAGCCGCTCGGCCTGTCGCTGCTGGTCGCCGTACAGCTCGGCCAGCAGCGCGTGCGGCTCGACGCGGGTGGGATCGAACGTCAGGGCCTGCCGGAGGTGCGCCTCGGCGGCGGCCGGGCGCTTGCGGTGAATCTCGGCCAATCCCAGCCGCACTTGTAGGTCGTAACCGTTGCGCGCCGGTAACCCGAGATCGAGGATGGCCTGGAAGGCGCTGATGGCGGCCTCGGCGTCGCGGCGCGCGAGGGCGATCTCGCCGGCGAGAAAGAAGGTGTCGGCCTGCTCGTCGGCCGACGGGTGCGGCACCGCGCGCGCCCGCTCCAGCGCGCGGCGCGCGCCGTCCA
>CAZTZM010000133.1:0-4390 GCA_964618005.1 uncultured Myxococcales bacterium | reverse complement strand
GGCGCGGGGCCGGCGCGTTCGGCACGGCGGCCGGGGCCGGGGCAGGGGCAGGGGCAGGGGCGGCCACGGGGGCGCCCCCGGCCAGCGCGGCAGCCAGCGCGTCGCGCAGCTCCATCGCCGTGGCGAAGCGCGCGCCGGGATCGCGGGCAAAGGCCTTGGCCAGGATGGCGTCCACGGACGCCGGCACCTCGGGCGCCGCCTGCGACAGCGGCTGGAACGGGGTGGCCGGCGGCCGGCCGCACACCACCTCGTAGAGCATGACGCCCAGCGCGTAGACGTCCGACGCCGCGCTGGGGGGCCCGCCGGCCAGGACCTCGGGGGCCAGGTAGATGTGATCGGGGACGCCGTCAGCGGCGCCACGCCGGCCGAGGACCGGGATCGTGCGCGCCAGACCGAGGTCGGCGACCTTCACGCGGCCGGCCTTGTTCACCCAGATCGTGGCCGGGTTTAGCCCGCCGTGCGGCATGAGGCCGGCCGCCCGCTCGAGGCCGTTGGCCACGTGGGTGATCAGGTTGCAGGCCCCTTTGAAGGAGACGTTGCGCCCCTCGCGCCGCTTGCCGTCGATGAACTCCCGCAGGGATTGTCCGTCCAGCAGCTCGGTGGCGATGAAGAAGTAGTCGGCCTCGCGCCCGGCCGTCAGCACCTCGATCAGGTTCTTGTGAACCAGAGCGCTGGCGTTCTCCAGGTCGGTGACCAGCTGCGCGGCCGCAGGGCCCAGCGCCCGGATCGGGATGACCCGGACGGCTGCGGGGCCGCTGCGGTTGGCGTCGGTGGCGCGGTAGGTCTGACTGACCGCGTCCTGCCCGACGAGACCGTCGATGCGGAACCGCCCACCCACGACCGAACCCGATTGAAATTGCCCGGCTGGGGCCGAGACGGCGAGCGAATCACGTCCGGGGGCCATGCGCGGTCGACGACGTTAACAGAAAACAGACACGAACCGAAGCGGGAGGGTGCGACGCGTCCTGTTTATTTGCTCTCGACGACTTGCGGCAACTTCTTGGCTTGTCCAATCCAATCAGCTAGTTGCGGCTCGGTGGGGGGCTTTTCGGAGATCTTGGCCGTCTTGTTGACGTTCTCCATGGCGGTCGTCAGCGCCCCGGGATCCTTGCTGACCAGGTCAGCGGTGCTCTTCACGCCGGCGGCCTCCATCAGCAGCACCATCTCGGATCCGACGCCCTTGATCCGCAGCAGGTCGCACCGCTTCACCAGCGTCAGCAGCTCCGGCGCCTTGATCCCGGTGGCCTTGGCCAGCGCCTTTCGCTCCTTGGCCTTGGCGCCCTTGTCCAGCAGCTGCTCGGTCGTCTCGATGTTCGCCTTGTGCAGCTTTTCGACCTGCGCGGGCGAGATGAGCCGCGGGACGTCGCCGATCGCGTAGTGGCTGGCGCGTGCCGCGCCGGCCCAAGCCATCAAGGCGAGCGTCAACAGGAGCGGGAGCGACTTTCGCATGTGGATCCTCCAATTGGGGTCGGCGATGGGGGTCGGGTCAGAGCGTCTTGAACCGGCGGACCAGCTCGCGCAACCGCCGCGAGCCGCCCCCTTCGCGGTAGATGAACCGCACGCCGGTCTGGCCCGCGCCCGCATGGTAAATGACGCGGCCGGAAAGATCGAACGGGGCCTCGCTGCCGGGTGGGGTGATCTCCAGAACCACGTCGGCCCCGATGGGCGGCTGCACGGTGCTCTCCAGCAGGCCGCCGCTGACGCTGATCTCGCGCAGCTCGGCGTCCACCAGATCCAGCGCCGCCGCCACGCGGATCCGGCAGGGGATCCCGACCGGGATGCGCGTGTGCTTGCGGCGGCGGGTGGGCGGCCGGTTCCCGCGCAGCGTCTCGACCACGAAGTCGCGCTTGGCGCGCTCGTTCTCTTCGAACGCCACCGTGGCGCCGGCCCGAACCCGCATGCGCGGCAGCGCCGGCCGCCAGTCGGTCACCGTCCCGCGGATGAGGACTTTGTTGGGCAGGCCGTCGCAGGCCATCTCCACCACCACGGGGGTCCCCGGTTGCAGCTCGGTGGTCGTCGGACAGAAGACGCCACCCGCGGGGAGATCGAGGCGGTAGTGCTCTTCGAACTCTTCGAGGTTCCGGCAGCGGACGCGGAGGATGTTCACCTGGGGGGCTCCAGCCTCCAAAATAGCCGAGGCGCCGCGGATGTACTAGGGTTCTGCCGCTCATGCCCATCCGCGTTCACATTGGCGGCCAGGTTTGCCCCCCCGAAGAAGCGAAGATCTCCGTGTTCGACCGGGGCTTTTTGTACGGTGACAGCGTTTACGAGACCATCGGGACGGCCTATGGGCGTCTGTTCGCCGCCCGCGACCACCTGGACCGCCTGCAGCGCTCGGCGGAGCGGATCGGGCTGCGGGTGCCGCCCCGGGCCGATATCGAGAAGGCCATCGCCGACACCGTGGCCGCGGCGGAGTTCCCCGAGTCGCGCGTGCGCGTCATCCTGACCCGCGGCAGCGGCAAGATGGACCTGGACCCGGCCTCCACCGACGACACGCAGCTCATCGTCATGGTGTTCCCGCTCGGCGCGCCGTCGCCGGAGATGTATGAGAAGGGGGTCGCGGCCGCGATCGTGTCGATCACCCGCAACAGCCCGTCGTCGCTGGATCCGATGGTGAAGTCGGGCAACTACCTGAACAACGTCCTGGCGCTGGGCGAGGCCCGCCGGCGCAACAAGGCCTACGAGGCGTTCCTGTGCGGCGGCGACGGCAGCATCGCCGAGGGATCGACCAGCAACGTGTTCGCCGTGATCGGGGGCGAGGTCCGGACGCCGCCGCCCGAGGTCGGAATCCTGGACGGCATCACGCGGTCCAAGGTCATCGCGCTCTGCAAGAGCAACGGCATCCCGTTCGCCGAGAAGCGGATCATGCCGGCCGAGCTGCGAGCCGCCGACGAGGTCTTCATCACCAGCGCCACGCGCGGCGTGCTGCCGGTGACCGCCATCGACGAGGCGCCGGTGGCCAGCGGGAAGCCGGGCCCGATCTCGCGCCGGCTGGTCGGCCTGTATGACGAGCTCGCCCGCCGCGGCGTAGACTGAGGGCCGACGTGAACCCCGCGGCCGCGCTGCTCCCCAAGTTCTTCATCGTCTGCAGCGTCATCCTGATCCTGACCGGGGTGGCGCAATACTTCGTCCGCCCGCGCAAGCCGGGCGAGAGCGCCGTTGAGAAGGTCGTGAACCGCTCGACCATCACGGCCCTGATGTCGATCGCCATCGGCATCCTGGGGCTGCTGCTGGGGTTGGGCGTGGTGAAGATGCCCCATCTGGGCTAGGTTTTCGGCCAGAGCATGGCGGAGGGCGACGCAAAACCGGCCGAGGCCGCCACGCTGCCCGGCGCCGCGGTGGCGTTCGTGCCCGGTGGCGACCTGCCCGTGGGGCACATCGTCGGCGAGTACCGGATCGACGCGGTGGCGGGGCGGGGCGGGATGGGCGTGGTCTACGCCGCCACCCAGCCGGTGATCGAGAAGCGCGTCGCCGTCAAGGTCCTGAACGGTCAGTACTCGTCGGATCCGGCGCTGGTGAAGCGGTTCACCGACGAGGCGCGGGCGGTCAACCGGATCCGCCACCCGAACATCATCGACATCTTCTCGTTCGGGCAGCTCCCCGACGGCCGGCAATACTTCGTGATGGAGTTCCTGGAGGGGGGCACGCTGGGCGCGCGCCTGGACGCGGGGACGTTGTCGCTGGAGGAGGCGCCGGCCTTCCTGTCGCAGATCTGCGACGCGCTCGACGCCGCGCACGGCGAGAACATCGTCCACCGCGACCTCAAGCCGGAGAACATCTGGATCGCGACGCCACGGCGCGGGCGGCCGTTCGTGAAGCTGCTCGACTTCGGCATCGCCAAGCTGATGGCGGTGGCGGGGCAGTCGGCCACCCAGACCGGCGCCGTGATGGGGACGCCGCACTTCATGTCGCCCGAGCAGTGTCACGGGCGCGCCGTCGATCACCGCACGGACATCTACGCGATGGGCGTGATCCTGTACCGGATCTACGCGGGGCGGCTGCCGTTCGAGGGCGAGACGTTCATGGAGGTGTTGACCAAGCAGGTCACCATCCCGCCCGACCCGCCGTCGAAGTACGCCGCGCTGCCGCCGGCGCTGGAGCAGCTGATCCTGCGCTGCCTGGCCAAGGAGCCGGCCGAGCGGCCGCAGAGCGCGGGCGAACTGGGGACCGAGCTGGGCGCGATCCTGGCGGTCACGCAACCGCCGGTCGCCAAGCCGGTCACGCCGGCGCTCGGCACCTCGACCACGCTCGGATCCTCGGCGGTGGAGATCCGGTCGCCCGCGCCGCCGCCGGTCACCCGTCGGCGGTGGCTCTGGCCGGCGCTCGCGCTCGTCGGCGCGGCGGCGATTGTCGGCCTGGTCCTGCGGGCCGGCGCGCGCCACGGGTCGCC
>CAZTZM010000132.1:0-9764 GCA_964618005.1 uncultured Myxococcales bacterium | reverse complement strand
ACCCGGCCGAACAGCGCGAACAGCGCCAGCGCCAGCGGCGGCATGACCACGGTGGCCGTGAACGCGGCGCTGTGCAGGAAGGCGACGCCGCTCTCGCCGCCCAGCCCGCCGCGCCCGCGGATCGGCCGGATCGTTCCGGAGACGACGTTCTCCACCCCGGCCGGCGGCGGCCCGCCCGCCCCCGGCGCGGCGGTCGTCGCGCCGGCCTCACCCGTCACCACGATGTCGAACGGCCGCGTGCGCACCGTCTGATAGCGCTTCTGCCCGGGGTCGAAGGTCTCCAGCACCAGCGGCGGGACGGTGGTCTTGCCCGGGCGCTCCGGGCGCAACAACCACTCGACCGTCTTGGTCCCGGAGATGGTCTCGGCGCCGTCGACCGCCACGTCGGTCTTGGGCTCGTAGCTCTTCCAGCCGGTCAGCGCCGGCAGCGCGGGCGGCTGCACGTTGCGCACGTTGCCGGTCCCCTTCACCTCCACCTTCAACGTGACGGCGTCACCGACCGTGACGGTCGACCGGTCGACGCCGGCCGAGAGCTCGTAGTGCCCGACGTTGGAGGGATCGAAGTGCGGCGGCATCCCTTCGTGCGGCAGCGGCAACGTCTCGATCACCAGCGGGTCGGTCTTGAGCCGCTTGGCGCGCACCGCCTGTCCGAAGAAGTCGACCTGCGACACCTGCGCCTCCATCGGCGTGACGATCAGCTTGCCGGGCGCCAGCGGGAACAGCGCCTTCTTGAACAGCAGCGCGACGTTGTAGGTCTGCCCGCCGAGGCTCTGCTCGGTGAACGACAGCCGTCCCTGCGGGTTCGTCGACGGGATGTCCTCGGACCAGAACCCGTCGGTGTGCGGCTCGGAGATCGTCTCGTAGCGGTTCTGGTTCTGGGTCAGGTACAGGTACCAGCCGACCGTCACCTGCTCGCCGACGAAGACGCGCGTCTTGTCGGGGATGACGCGGATGAAGGCGGCGGACGCCGACGAGGAGACAGGTGCCGCCTCCGACTCGTCGCCGAACGGATTGCCGGGGAACATGCGCCCGAACGGGCCAGCGGGGCCGGCGGCGCCCGGCCGCGGGCGGGGCGGCCCGTTCGACGCGCCGACGCGCACCGAGAGCCCGTTGCTGGCCAGGTCCTTGCCGCCGACCCGCACGTGGGCCGCGCCGATCGTGAACGGCCCCTTGGCGCCCGGCGGCACCATCAGCTGAAAGGTCCAGACCAGGCTGTTCTGGATGCTGGTCTGTCCGCCGACGATCTGCATGTTGGTCGAGCGGCTGGGGAAGCGCGGCGCCTCGACCACCTTCAGGGCGCGAAAGTCAGGGGGGCGGAAGCTCTCTACCGACTCGTCGGCGAGCGACAGCGTCAGCTCGTACGTGAACGGCTCGCCGGGCGCCACGGCGTCCCGATCGATCGCGGCGTTGAACGCGGCCGCCCAGGCGCCGCGCGGCCCCAGCACGCCCACGGCCAGCGCCAGCAGGAAGGCCCCGCGCCTGACCGCCCTCACCAGTCGCGCTCCGGTGGCGCGCGACGCACCGCCCGCACGCGCGCCCGCTCCTTCTCCAGATCCTTCGAGCTCCGCTCCAGGTTGTCGAGCACCGACTCGATCTGCTTCTGCTCCTCCGGCTTGCTCGGCTGCGGCTTCGGCTGCTCCTTCTGATCCTTCTGATCTTGCTTGCCCTGCTCGTCTTTCTTCTGGTCCTGATCCTTCTTCTTTTGATCTTTCTTGCTCTGGTCGTCCTGGTCGTTTTTCTGCTTGTCGTCCTTCTTTTGATCTTTCTTCTGGTCGTCCTGGTTCTTCTGATCCTGCTGCTTCTTGTCCTTGTCCTCCTGGTCCTTCTGCTTGCGCAGCGCGATCTCCAGGTTCCACTTGGCCTGCTTGTCGTTCGGCGTCAGACCCAGCGTGCGCGTGTAGGCCGCCACCGCCTCCTTGAACTTCTCCTTCTTGAAGTAGGCGTTCCCCAGGTTGTAGAAGGCCGACGCCTTCAGCGCCGCGTCCTTGGCCTCGGTCGCGCGCAGGAACTCCTGCCCCGCCTCGTCGAAGCGCGACAGCGCGTAGAGCGCGGCGCCGCGATCGAAGTGCGCGCCCGCGTCGGCCGGCAGCTTCTTCAGCGCCTTGTCGTAGTGGGCCAGCGCATCGTCGGCCTTGCCGGCCTTCATCGCGCTGTTGCCCGCCTCCACCTCGGCGTCGCGCTTCTCCAGCAGGCCGAACCCGAACAGCAACGGCGCGAAGGCCGCGATGGCGGCCAGCTCGGCGGCCCGCCTCACGCCACGACCTCGGGCGCCCGCCGCTTGCGCCGCTCGCTCATGCAGGCCTCGCCGACCAGCAGCAAGAACGCCGGCAACAGCAGGACCTCGAAGATCTCGTCGTACTGGCGCACCACCCGCGCCTCGTTCTCGGTCCGCTTGAGTCCGGCCAGCGCGCGCTCGACGTCCTCCACGCCGAACCGCTTGGCGTCGGCGTGAAAGGCCTCGCCGCCGGTCTTGCGCGCGATCTCGTCCAGCGTCCCCTCGGCCAGCCGCGAGGTGACGTAGTGGCCCTCGGCGTCTTTCACGTAGCCGGTCACCTTCCCCTGCTCGTCATACTCCGGAATCAGCTCGCCGGAGCGTGACCCGATCCCCACCGTGAAGATCTTCACCCCCAGCTTGGAGGCCTCCTCGGCCGCCTCCAGCGGCTCGCTGTCGGTGTCCTCGCCGTCGGTCAGCAACAGGATGGCCTGCCCGCGCGTGGCGCCCCCCTTGCCCCGCAGCGCGGTCAGCTGCTCCAGCGCGCTCGTGATGGCGCGCCCGATCGCGGTCCCGCCGACCGGCATGTCCCAGGGGCCCAGATCGCGCCAGAACAGCTTCACGGCCGCGTAGTCGGTGGTCGGCGGATAGGTCAGCGACTCGCCGGCGAACGCCACCACGCCCACGCGATCGCCCGCCAGGCCGTCGAGCAGCTGCCCCAGCTCGCGCTTGGCCCGCTCCAGCCGCGACGGGTAGACGTCCTTGGCCAGCATCGAGCGCGAGAAGTCGAGCGCCACCACCAGGTCCAGGCCGCGCTGCCGCGCCACGCGCGCCTTGCCGCCGGCCTGCGGCCGCGCCGCCGCCAGCGCCAGCAGCGCCACGGCCAGCACGACCAGCGCCGCGCGGACGATCTTCCGCGACACCGAGACGCTGGCCACCATCGCCGCCACCAGCGGCCCGTCGCCCAGCCGCGCCAGCCGCCGCCGCCGCGCCGCGAACCCGAGGCCATAGGCGATCACCACCGCCGGGACGGCCAGCAGCAGCCAGAGCGCGTGGGGGTGGGCGAAGCGCATCAGGGGATCCGTTGAAAGCGGGTGAGGCGCAGCAAGGTCTCGAGCAGCAGCAGCGCCAGCGCCGCCAGCGCGAACGGGCGGTAGAGCTCGGTGTAGAGCGTGCCGCGGTCGCGGATGCGCGACTTCTGCAGATCCTCGAGGATCTTCTGGAACCGCTCGGCCAGGGCGCGCGTGTCGGTCGCCAGGTACGGTGTCCCGCCGGTCATCGAGGCGATCTCCTCCAGCAGCTTGGGGTTCACCGGCTGGCGCTCGTGCCCCGGCATGTGCGCCGCCTCGCCGTCGTCGTTGCCGGCCAGCACGGTGTAGATCTTCACGCCCAGCGTCTGCGCGTAGCGGGCCGCCTGCTCGGGCGAGATGTTGCCGGCGTTGTTCTCGCCGTCGGTGAGCACGATGATCACCTTCGACTTGGCGTCCGACTTGCGCAGCCGGTTCAGCGCCACGCCGATGCCGTTGCCGATCGCCGTGCCGCGCCCGTCGATGATCCCGACGTGCAGCTCGGCCAGCATGCGCAGGAAGGTGCCGTGGTCCAGCGTCAGCGGGATGTCGGTGAACGCCTCGCGCCCGAAGATCACCAGGCCGATCCGATCCGACGGCCGCCGCCGGACGAAGTCCTGGATGACCATCTTGGCCGCCTCCAGCCGGTTCGGGACCAGATCGGTCTCCTGCATCGAGCCCGAGAGATCGAGCGCGATCACGATGTCGATCCCCTCCAGCTCCAGGTCGTCGGTCACGCGCGTGCTCTGCGGCCGCGCCAGCGCCACGCCGACGAGCCCGATCGCCGCCAGGCGCAGCACCATCGGCAGGTCGCGCAGCCGCGCCACCAGCCCCGGGCGCTGCTGGTAGAGATCGAGCGCGCGCGGGTAGACGAACAGGCCGCGCCGCCCGGGCGCGCGCCGCAACCCCGCCCAGGCCGCCAGCGCCACGGCCGGCGGGATCAGCGCCAGCGCGAACGGGTGCGCGAAGCGGAACCCCTCCACGTCGCGCAGCAGCCAGGCGTACGCGGCCACCAGCGGCGCGAACACCACGGCGATGAGCCCGTAGGGGATGGTCCCGCGTTGCGACGCGCCGGCCTCACGCATGCAGCGCCTCCGCGGCGTCGGCGGCCGAGGCGACCGGCGCGGCCACCGGACGGGTGGTGGTGACGATCCGCAGCGCGCTCTCCAGGGCGCCGCGCGCCTCGGCCGCGGAGGGCGAGATCTTGGCGAACTTCACCAGGTCGCAGGCCGACAGCCAGCCGCGCACCTCACCCAGCACCAGCTCGCGCCCCGCCTGGCGTTCCAGCTCGGCCATCAGCTCGTCGGTGGTCAGCTCCAGCGAGTCGAAGCCGTAACGCCCCCCGAGATACTCCCGGATGACCTCGGAGACGGCGAAGTAGAACGGCCGGTTGTCGGCGTCTTCCAGGAAGCCGTACATCCCCAGGCTATCCAGCTTCTCCAGCGCGACCTCGTGCGCGGGGCGCGGCGGTGGCGCGGCGCGCTCGCCGCGCCGCGCGCGCAGCCGGCGGATGATCGCCAGGGCGATCAGCGCGCCCAGCCCCGCCGCCACCAGGCCGCCGGCGATGTAGGCGGGCCAGAGGTTCTCCTCGATCACCGTCACCGGCGGCGCCGCGTCCTTCAGCGCCGGCTCCGGCTCGTTGGCGATCAGGCTGTCGATCTTGATCGGCACCGGCGCGGTCCGGACCGTGCGCACGTCGCCGCGCGGCCCGAGGTAGGTCACCTCGATCGCCGGCAGCTCCTTCTGGCCCGGCTCGTAGGCAGCGGTCGACAGCGTGTAGGTGTGCTTGACGCGGCCGTCGCCCAGGTTCTGTTCGCTCTCCTTGCGGTCGAGCAGCGTGAAGGCGCCCAGCTCCAGCGTCGACGGCAGGTTGACCGGGATGGTGCTCTTGGCGATCGCCACCACCTCCAGGTGGACCGGATCGCCCACGTGCGCCTGGGTCCGATCGGCGTGCGCGGCCACGGTCGGCGCGTCGGGATCGGGCGCCTCCGCGGTGACCGCGGGCGCGCCGCCGTCGGCCGCGCGGGCGAGCGGCGCCGCCAGCAGCGCCAGCCCGAACGCCAGGGACACCACGCGCGCGCTCAATGCCGCATCCTCCGCGCCCGCGACTCGAAGAACGTCGTCAGCGCCGGCAGGTAGGGGCGATCGGTCGAGAGCTCGATGGGGTCCATCGACAGCCGCTTGAACAGGGCGCGGCGCGCGTCGTTCTCCTGCCGGGCGGCCCGCGCGAACGCGGCCGCCTCCGGGCCGCCGGTGTCGAACACCAGCGTGCCGCCGGTCTCCGGATCTTCGATGTCGATGAGGCCGACGTTGGGCAGCGCCTGCTCCAGCGGATCGCTGACGCTGACGGGGATCAGGTCGTGGCGGCGGCTGGTGACGCGCAGCGCGCGCTCGTAGCTGGACACCGGGGCCAGGAAGTCGGAGATCAGGAACGCCACCGCCTTCCGCCGGACCACGTGACTCAGGAACTCCAGCCCGGACGCGATGGACGTCCGCCGGCTCTTCTCGGAGAACGACAGGATCTCGCTGACCACGCGCAGGACGTGCGTCTTGCCCTTCTTCGGCGGGACGAACTTCTCCACCCCGTCGGTGAAGATGATGAGGCCGACGCGATCGTTGTTCCGGATCGCCGAGAACGCCAGCACCGCCGCCAGCTCGGCCGTCAGGTCGCGCTTTTGCCGCACGCGCGAACCGAACCGCCCCGAGGCCGACATGTCGACCAGCAAGAGCACGGTCATCTCGCGCTCCTCGGTGAACAGCTTGACGTACACGTCATTCATGCGCGCCGAGACGTTCCAGTCGATGAGCCGGATGTCGTCGCCCGGGATGTACTGCCGCACCTCGGAGAACGCGATCCCGCGCCCCTTGAAGACAGAGTGGTACTGACCCGCCATCCGATCGCGCACCAGGCGCTCGGTGACGATCTCGATCTTGCGGATGCGCTTGAGGAGCTCGCGGGGAAGCATCGGAGGGCTAAGGGACGACCTACGGGACGTCTAGGGAACTTCGACCCGCTCGAACAGCTTGCGCACCACGGTCTCCGTGGTGATCTCCTCGGCCTCGGCCTCGTAGTTGAGGATCACGCGGTGGCGCAGGACGTCGACGCCGATCGCCTTGATGTCCTCGGGCGTGACGTAGCCGCGGTGGCGCAGGAAGGCGTGCGCGCGCGCCGCCAGGTTGAGATAGATCGACGCGCGCGGGCTAGCGCCGAAGGCGATGAAGTCGGCCAGATCGGTCAGGCCGTGAGCTTTGGGCTCGCGCGTGGCGTGGACGATGTTGACGATGTAGTCGCGGATCTTCTCGTCGATGTAGATCTCCTGCACGACGCTGCGCGCCTCGGCGATCTCCTGCGGCGTGGCGGCCTGCTCGGCCTTCAGCTTCACCGGCGACGTCATGCGGTCCATGATGGCCCGCTCCTCTTCCTTGCTCGGGTAGCCCACCTTGATCATGAGCATGAAGCGGTCGAGCTGCGCCTCGGGCAGCGCGTAGGTCCCCTCCTGCTCGATCGGGTTCTGGGTGGCCATGACCAGGAACGGGTCGGGCAGCCGGTGGGTCGTGTCGCCGATCGTCACCTGCCGCTCCTGCATCGCCTCCAGCAGCGCCGACTGGACCTTGGCCGGCGCCCGGTTGATCTCGTCGGCCAGGACCAGATTGGCGAAGATCGGCCCCTGCTTGGAGACGAACTCCCCGCGCGCCTGGTTGTAGATGACGGTTCCGACGATGTCGGCCGGCAGCAGGTCGGGGGTGAACTGGATGCGGTGGAACTGCATCGCCAGCGTGTCCGCCAAGGTCTTGACGGTCAGCGTCTTGGCCAGACCGGGGACGCCTTCCAGGAGGACGTGCCCCCCGGTCAGCATGCCGATCAGGATGCGTTCGATCATCGCCTTCTGGCCGACGATGACCTTGGCGACCTCGGCGTTCAGCTTCTCGATGAAGGCAGACTGCTTGTGGACCAGCTCGTTGATGACCCGGACGTCCATATCTCCCTCGGTTTCGGTGGTCTGGGTGGGGTGCGACTCTGGCGAGCGCCTTTGTCGGGTTGGGCGCGGCGCGGAGCTTACAACTCCGGGCCGTCCTAGGATATTTCCGCTTCTTGTGCTAGCTAAAGGCCCGCCATGAGCCGTGACGCGGAATCCGATCCCAAGACCTCCCGCCTCTACGACAAGCGCACCGTCGAGCGCAACATCAAGAAGGGCCTCATCACCCGCAAGGACTATGACAAGCACATGAAGTCGCTCGAGGACGCGGCCGTCAAGGGCGTGTACGGCGGCCTCGAGAGCCGGGACGACGACGACGCGGACGACGAGCCCGAGACCGCGGACGACGCGCAGGGGTAGCCGGCGCCCGGCCGACGGTCGTCCGGGCGGGGATTGAAACAACCCCAACCCGTGCGTAACCTGCAGGCATGGCGAGCGGCGATTCCTCGAAACCTTCGGGCTTTACCGTCACCGATCGGCGTTCCTTCACCGAAGAAGCGGACGCGCGCGGCGCGGAGGCGCCCGCGCCCGACGTCCCGGACCAGCCGCCGCTCGGCAGCGGACCGCTGCCCGCCGTCGACTTCCACACCTTCGTGCTGTCGCTGGGCAGCTCCGCCCTGCTCCACCTGGGCGAGATCGAGAACCCGAACGATGGGTTCTCGCAGAAGGACCTGCCGCTGGCCAAGCACACCATCGACATCCTGGCGATGCTCGAGGACAAGACGAAGGGGAACCTGACCCCGGCCGAGGAGAAGCTCATCGAGAGCCTGCTGTACGACCTGCGCCTGCGGTACGTCGAGGCGACGAAGGGGTAGCGGGCCGGCCGAGCGACTCGGCTCCGCAAAGGCTCGCCGGCGTTACCCGAAGTAGCTGGTATGCAGGATGTCGGAGGCGATGTTGCAGAGGGCGTGGAACGTCGCGCCGGCGGCGATCGAGCCGGTGCGGGCGCGCATCCAGCCGAAGACGAGGGCTGGGAAGAAGACCGCCAGGCGCTGCGGGTTGGGGATCACCAGCAGGTGGCCGAGGGCGAACAGCGCGCTCGACACGACCAGCGCCAGCCCGACCTTGGCGCCGAACAGGCTCACGGTCGGGGGCCAGACCTTCTCCAGCCGCTCCATCAGATAGCCGCGGAAGAACAGCTCCTCGGGGATCGCCACCACGACCAGCTGGCTGAGCGCCAGCAGCGCGAACTTGGGCGGTAGCCGCAGCTGGCCACCCGCCGCGCCCAGCCAGTGGCGGCAGAGGCCCCCGAACAGCCGCGTGAGCTGGTTCGCCGGGATCGTGCAGACGTGCCCGTAAAAGAAGAAGAAGCCGCCGACGAACGCGGGGATCGTCAGCGCCAGGAAGATCCCTAGCACCGCCAGGTTCAACCCCAGCGGGTCGGTGCGCAGCCCGGCGTCACGGTAGTCGAACTCGCGCCCCGCGCGGCGGGCGGCCACGCCCGGCGTATACAGGAAGATGAGCGCGATCGGCGCGTGCAGGTTGTCGCGCACGACCGGGACCACCGCGCCCAGCGCCGTCAAGGCGGCCGCCAGCGCCGTCGCGCCGGCAAACGCCAGGAGCGGCTCGCGCAGGCCCTGCGACGTGCGTCCCACGCCCGTTACTCTAGATCGCCGGCGCTATCGCCGCGCGAACGCGCCCAGCGACGCCATCGCCACGGCCGCCGCGCGCGTGGCGCCCCGCAGGCGGTCGGCGGCGGCGGTGGCCGGAGCCCCGACCGGCGCGCGCAGCGCCGCCAGGATCGCGTCCAGCTCGCCTTCCAGGCTGGAGAGCGCCGTCCGACTGTCGCGCAACGCCGTCGCCAGCGACGTCGACCGCTGCAGCGGCGCCTCGCTCCGGCGCACGGTCACCCGCGAGCGCGCCGGGATGCGTCGACGGGTGGCCATTGTCGTACGACGAGGATTGGCCCGGCCGGCGCAACTGTCAATTTATTCAGTGTCTTCAGCCGAGCAGGTAGCGGCGTGAGGGGTCGACGACCACGTCCGGACCCAGCGCCGTTCGCCCGACCAGCATCGGGAACAACATGTCGCCGCGATCGGTGAGCGTGACGGTGATGCGGCGTTCGAACGGCCCCAGCTTCAGCACTGTCTCGATGACCGGCCGGCGCTCCGTCCGGCCGGAGGTGTCGCGCACGACGACGAACTCGCGCACCGTCGCGCGCACCACGTGCGGCCGGCGGCCGCGCCGCCCGCCCGGCACCGTGATCTCCAGGATCGGGCGCCGGTTCGGCCCGCCGGCGGTGTCGATGGTCCGCATCTTCATCACGTGCAACGCCGACGTGCGGGCGCCGGTGTCGATCTTCGCCTTCAACCGTTTGATCTCCAGCCCGGGCAGCCCGACGTGCTCGACCCACCCGATCCGGGTCTTGCCGTCGATCTCGGCGCGGCCCTCGGGGGACGGCGTCTGGGCCGCGGCGGCCAGGCGAGCGGCCGCCCGCACGGGGACGATCGCGAACAGCGTGGCGCCGGCGTGGACCGACCCTGGCGGCGCCGCCTCGATGACGACGCC
>CAZTZM010000131.1:0-5895 GCA_964618005.1 uncultured Myxococcales bacterium | reverse complement strand
CAGCCCGTCGTTCTCGGCCCGCAGCACCTCGTAGTACCGCTGGCGCTCGATCGAGTGGATGACGGCCGGCAGGTACCCGTGCTTGATGAGAATGAAGTTCATCAGCAGGCGGGCGACCTTCCCGGAGTTCTTCGTCCAGGGGTAGGCCGACAGCAGCCGGAAGTGAACCTTGGCGGCGCGGGTGATCGGGTGGAGCTCGGCGAACTCCTCCGACTCCATCCACTCGCCCAGCTTCCGCATCTTGTACGTGATCTTCTCGGGCGGCGCGATCTCGTGATAGTAGAGCCGGTGAAGGGGGTTCTCCTTTCGATACGGGTACCCCTTGGCGGCCTCTTCCGGCGTCAGGATCGCGTACAGCTTCCGGATCAGCTCCAGGTCGACGGCCGGCGGCTTCTTCGCCACGCTCGCCTCGCGGACGAAATCGACCGCGGTCTTCTGGTTCCGGACTTCTTCATACATCGGGATCAGGGTGACGTCGCTGATGATGCGCTGGTCGATCGCCGCCTTCAGCTCCGAGTACGAGAGCACCACCCCCTCCAGCGCGTTGTCGTGGAAGATCCACGACACGTCCAGGCGGTCCTGGTAGTCCTTCAGAATCTTGGCCGGGAAGCTCGCCGTCTTGGCGCGCAGAGCTTCCATCTTCGTGTCCAGTTCGAAAAACTTCGCGTCCATCCCCGTCTCCTGTCGTGCGTGAGTCGCTCTCTCGTCCTCCGCCGATTTCGGAACCCGGGCACCATAAATCCAAAGAACCCTTTAGTCAAGCGGGGTTAGCTCAGTTCAGCTCTGGCACGCCGTGCGGGCGCCCGCGGCGCGGCGGGCTGGCGGCGCCTTCGCCGGCCGAAACAATCTCGCCAGCCTGGACCCTATCTCATTGAAATTACGTGAGATATTTGCCCACAAAACTTGACACACCGGCGCCTCGGTCAAGAATGAAATCGGACGATGCCGCCCGCGCTGCCGACGCCGCCAAATCGTGACGACGTAGCGCGGCATTCGCGGCCGCCGCACCTTCCGGTCTTGCTGGAAGAGGTCGTCACCTGGCTGGCGCCCAAGCCCGGCGGCCGGTACTGCGACGGGACCCTGGGCCTGGGCGGGCACGCCCGGGCGGTGCTGGAGCAGTCCGGACCCGATGGCCGCCTGATCGGTCTCGATCGGGATCCCCATGCGCTGGCGGCGGCGGGCGAGGTGCTGCAGCCGTTCGGCGATCGGGTCACGCTGGTCCACGCCCGCTTCTCACAGGCGCGTGAGGTGCTCGAGCGCCTGGGGATGATTCCAGTCGACGGCTTCCTGGTCGATCTCGGGGTGTCGTCGCCCCAGCTCGATCGCCCGGAGCGCGGGTTCTCGTTCCGGAACGACGGGCCGCTCGACATGCGAATGGATCCCACCACGGGCGAGTCGGCGGCCGACCTGCTGCGCCGGGTGGATGAAGTCGAGCTGGCGCAGATCATCCGCGACTACGGCGAAGAGCGCCACGCGGCCCGCGTCGCGCGCGCCATCGTCGAAGCGCGGCGCGACGGTGAGCTGGATACCACCGGCAAGCTGGCCGCGATCGTGGCACGGGCGGTGCCGGGCCGAGAGCCTGGCAAGAACCCAGCCACCCGGACGTTCCAGGCGCTGCGAATAGCCGTCAACGAGGAGCTGGCCGAGCTGGAGCAGTTCCTGTCGGTGGCGGCCGATTGCATCCGCCCCGGCGGCCGGCTGTGCGTGATCGCCTTCCACTCACTGGAGGATCGGATCGCCAAGCGGCGGCTGCGCGCGCTGGCCGGTCGCGACGGCGGCGGTCCGGCGCAATTCCGGATCCTGACCAAGCACGTGGTGGTGGCCGGCCGGGAAGAGCGGGCCCGGAACCCGCGCGCCCGCTCGGCCCATCTGCGCGCCGCGGAGCGGATCTAATGATAGTCGTCTCGGACACCCGACCCGAGCCCGGGACGGCCCGGCGCTCCACCACCCGACCGACCCCGACCGGGCTCGGCGCCTATCCGCGCCTGGATGTTGGGCAACGACGCGGGGTCGGTGTCTGGGCGTTCACGCTGGCGCTGCTGACAGTCGGGGCGCTCACGCACGTGGCGGTGCGGCTGCGCGGCATCCAGATCGCCTACGACCTGGGCCGCGAACGGCGGGCCAACACCGAGCTGGAGGAACAAAAGCGGAGCCTGATCATCGAGATCGGGATGCTGAAGGACCCGGGCCGGGTGATCGGCATCGCGCACGACAAGCTGCAGATGGGGCCCCCCGCCCCCGGCGACGTCATCAAGCTGGCGCCCGGCGTGGTGCTGCCGTGAGCGCCCGACCGAGGTCCGGATGCTGATCGCCGCGACCCGCTGGGCGCGCGTCCGGATCATCGTCTGCGGCGTGGGGTTCGGGGCGCTGTTCTTCGCGGTCGGCAAGCGCGCCTACAACCTGCAGGTGCGCGACGCGGATCGCTTGCGGGCGATGGCGGAGGAGCAGTACCTGCGCGAGATCGAGCTGCCGCCCAAGCGGGGCCGTATCCTGGACCGCAACGGCGCCGACCTGGCCTCGACGGCCGATGTCGACTCGATCTATTGCAACCCGCGGCAGCTGCCCGACCCACGCGAGGCGGCGCGCAAGCTGTCCCGCGTCCTGGGGTTGGACCGCGCCGAGCTGGAGAAGAAGCTGGAGCAGCATCGCTTCTTCGCCTGGGTCAAGCGCAAGGTCACGCCGGAGGAGGTGACGGCGGTCAAGGCGCTGGGCCTGCCCGGCATGGCGTTCGCGCGCGAGCCGCGCCGCTTTTACCCGAACCGCACGCTGGCGGCGACCGTCATGGGGCGCGCCGGGTCGGACGGGACCGGCCTGGACGGCGTCGAGCTGGCGTTCGACAAGCAGCTGCGCGGCACGACCTCGTCGGTGGTCGGGATCCGCGACGCGCTGGGCCGCGAGATCGCCGTGGACGGCACTGTCGAGGGGCCCAGCACCAGCGGCAGCGACGCGGTGCTGACGATCGACCGCTACCTGACGTTCATCACGGAGCGTGCGCTGGCCAACGGCGTCGCCGCGCACCACGCCAAGGCGGCGATGGCCATCATGATGGACCCGCGCACCGGCGAGGTGCTGGCCATGGCCTCGGTCCCGACGTTCAACCCGAACGAGCCCGGCGGCCCCGAGGGGGCCGAGGCGCGCAACCGCGCCATCACCGACACCTACGAGCCCGGCTCTACCATGAAGACGTTCACCATCACCGCCGCGCTGGATGCGGGGGTGGTCCGGCCGGAGGACCGGTTCGACTGCCTGATGGGGCGGATGATGGTCGGCAAGTACGCCATCCACGACACGCACCCGCACGGCGTGTTGACGGTGGCCGAGGTGTTCAAGTTCTCGAGCAACATCGGCGCGACCAAGATCGCGCGCCGGCTGGGGCGCGAGGCCTTCGCCGACGCGCTGGCGCGGTTTGGGTTCGGCCACCCGACCGGGATCGGGCTGCCCGGCGAGCGGGCGGGGGTCGTGCGGCCGGTCGAGAAATGGGGCGATATCGGGTTCGCCAACGTGTCGTTCGGGCAGGGCATCGCGGTCACGCCGCTGCAGATGATCGCGGGGGTCAGCGCCATCGCGGGCGGGGGCATCTACCGCCAGCCGCGCATCGTGGCGCGGATTGTGGCGCCGGACGGGACGGTCGAGATTCCGCCCGCCGCGCCGGAGCGGCGCGTGATGTCGGCGGCCACCGCGCGGACCATGCTTGGGATCATGCGGGGCGTGACGGAGCAGGGCGGCACCGCGCCCAAGGCGGCCATCGACGGTTACCCGGTCGCCGGCAAGACGGGGACGGCGCAGAAGGTCGCCAACGGCCACTACGATTCGTCGAAGTGGATCTCGTCGTTCATCGGCGTCGTCCCGGCCAACGATCCGCGGCTGGCCATCATCGCGATCATCGACGAGCCGCAGGGGACGCACGTGGGTGGCGAGGTGGCGGCGCCGATCTTCAAGGAGATCGCCGAACAGGCGCTGCGGTACCTGCACGTGCCGCCGGTCACCGACGTGGTGGCGACCGGAAAGCCGGCGCGCGCGGCGAGCAAGGAGGCGGCGCCCGCCAAGGCCGCCGCCGAGAGCGACGACACGATCGCCGAGGCGCCGGCCACCGACCTGCCGCTGGACGACGACGCGACCGGCGAGGATCCGGCGCTGGCCGAGAAGTGGGACGAGGTGGCGGGCGCCGAGGGCGGCCGCGCGGCCGATGAGCCCACCGGCGCGATCGAGGTCCCCGACTTCACCGGGATGAGCCTGGGCCAGGCCGTCCACGCCGCGAGGAAAAGCGGCGTCGAGCTGGCCTTCGACGATCCCGAGGGTCACGCGACCGGGGTGGCCTTGCGGCAGCGCCCGGCGCCGGGTCCGGCGCCGCGCGGCGTCGTCTGCCGCGTGGCGTTCGGGCGCAAGGCCGACTGACCATGGCCTCGCAGACGGCCCAAGATTCGACGCACGCGCGTACCCTCGGTTCGTTGCTGGCGGGCGTCGAGGGCGCGCGTGGCGTCGGGGCCGAGCTGGCGTCGCGGGTGATCGCCGAGGTGCGCGACGACTCGCGCCAGGTTGGCGCGGGCGATCTCTTCGTGGCGGTCCCGGGCACCGCGGCCGACGGACGGAAATTCGTGGCCGACGCCGCCGCGCGGGGGGCGGTGGCGCTGGTGGTCGAGGCGGATGGCCACGCGCCGCCGGAGTTTCCGGGCGTCGTCGTGACGGTTCCGAACGCCCGGCGCGCGCTGGGGGTCATCGCCGCGAATCGCTTCGGCGCGGCGCAGGCGCTGGAGCTGCTGGCGGTCACCGGCACCAACGGCAAGACGACCACCACCTATCTGGTCGAGGAGATGCTGCGCGCGGCCGGACGCGCGCCGGGGGTGATTGGCACGGTGAGCTATCGCGCGGCCGGGCTGCCGGGCGGCGGGCGCGCCGCGCCGCTCACCACGCCGGGCGCGCTGGCGCTGCATGGCCTGTTCGCGGAGATGCGCAGCGCCGGGGCCACCGATGTCGTGTTAGAAGCGTCGTCACACGCGCTCGAGCAGGGGCGCCTGGACGGTTGTCGGTTTCGGGTGGCAGCGCTCACCAACCTGACCCAAGACCACCTGGACTATCACGGCACGATGACGGCGTATGAAGCCGCGAAAGCGATCCTGTTCGAACGCCTGATCGATCCGGCGCAGGGCGCGTCGGTGACGTTCGCCGACGACGAGGCCGGCCGCCGCATGCACGCGCGGGCGCGCGCCGCCACCAGGTTGCGGGTCGCCCGGGCGCCGGGTGCGGCGGCGCGGGGCGCCGACGTGGTCGTCGAGCGGCACGCGCAGGAAGCGGGCGGCACGCGCGCCACGCTGGCCACGCCGGTCGGCCGGCTGGAGATCGCGTCGTCCCTGGTCGGCGGTTACAACCTGGAGAACCTGTCGCTGGCGGTCGGGATGGCGATCGCGCGCGGCCTCGCCGCCGACGCGATCGTCCACGGCGCGGCGCGCCTGCGCGGCGTCCCCGGACGGCTCGAGCGGGTCGGCAACCCGCGCGGCGTGCTCTGCCTGGTCGACTACGCGCACACGCCCGACGCGCTGGAGCGCGCCATCGCGGCGCTGCGGCCCTTGGTGGCACCCGCGCGACGGCTCATCGTGGTGTTCGGGTGCGGCGGCGACCGGGACCGCGGCAAGCGGCCGCTGATGGGCGAGATCGCCGCGCGCGACGGCGATCTGGCGATCGTGACGTCCGATAACCCGCGCAGCGAGGAGCCCGCCGCCATCATTGCCATGATCCTCGAAGGCGTTCGGCGCGCCGGCGGCGCCGAGCTGGACGCGGCCGCGCTCTCGGCCGCCGCCCGTGGTTATCACGTAGAGGTGGATCGCCGAACCGCCATCCGCCGCGCCGCCGCGGCCGCCGCGCCGGGCGACGTGCTGCTGATCGCCGGCAAGGGGCACG
>CAZTZM010000130.1:0-5767 GCA_964618005.1 uncultured Myxococcales bacterium | reverse complement strand
CGCCGTCCGCCACCAAGGCCGAGCCGATCCCGGTGGCGCCCGTCCCTCTGCCGGAGCCCGAGCGCGTCGCGCTGCCCGGGGGCACGCCCGCGCCCAAGCTGAGCCCGGCCGCGCGCCGCCGTCAGCTCCGCGAGGCCAACGCCGCCGTCGTCGCCGACCTGGTCCACCTGACCGGCAAGTCGCACGCCGAGCTGAACGCCGAACTGAACCGCAAGGTCTCCATCCGCCGTGTCACCGAGGCGACAGTCCGCCAGCTGGAGCTGCGTCACGAAGCGGCGCTGAAGATGCTGCAGCGCCGCTATTGATGGGGAAAGGGCCCTCAAAGGGTCCTTAAATCCACCGCGAAGAGCGAGGGGGGCTACTTCTTCTTTTTCCGCCGGAAGAAGCCGCCGCGTTCGGGGCTGACGCGCTGGCCGCCGGCGGCGGCGTAGGCCCGCAGGTGGGCGTCCTCTTCGGCGGAGAGGGCGCTCGGGACGACGAGCTTCAGGTGGGCGATGACGTCACCCTTGCCCCGCGCGCCCAGGCGGGGCATGCCCCGGCCGCTGAGCGTGACGGTGTCGCCGGGCTGGGTGCCGGGCGGGATCTCGACCTCGGTGTCGGCGTCCAGCGTGGGGACCATGATCTGGTCGCCCAGCGCCAGCTGCGGGAAGCTGACCTCGACCTCGGTGTGCAGGTCGGCGCCGTCGCGCTCGAACCGCTCGTCGGCCTCGACCCGCAGCACGACGTACAGGTTCCCGGGCTGGCCGGCGCGCGGCGCGGCCTCGCCCCGCCCCATCAGGCGCAGCGTCGAACCGTTCTCGACCCCGGCCGGGATGGCGATCTGCAGCGTGTCCTGCTCTTCGGTCACGCCCGCGCCCTCGCAGGTCGGGCAGGGATCGCGAACGACGCGTCCCTCGCCGCGGCAGACCGGGCAGGTCGAGGAGATCATGAGGAAGCCCTGCGAGTGCATGACCTGGCCGCGGCCGCCGCAGTGCTGGCAGGACTCGGGCTGCGATCCCTTGGCGGCGCCGCTGCCGCTGCAGGTGGTGCAGGTGGTGTTGCGGACGACGCTCACGTCCTTGGTGATGCCGGTCGACGCCTCCTTCAGCGTCACGGTCACGCGGGTCTCGATGTCGGCGCCGCGGGCCGGGCCACGCCGGCCGCCGCCCCCGCCGCTGAAGATGTCGCCGAAGATGTCGGAGAAGGCCGAGAAGATGTCGCCCACGTCGCGGAACCCGGCGCCCCCGAACCCCGCGCTGGGGCCGGCGTGACCGAAGCGGTCGTAGGCGGCGCGCTTCTGCGGGTCCGACAGGACCTGGTAGGCCTCGGCGCACTCCTTGAACTTGTTCTCCGCCTCCTGGTCACCCGGGTTGCGGTCGGGGTGCAGCTCCATCGCCATGCGCCGGTAGGCGCGCTTCAGCTCGACGGTCTCGACCGTGCGCTCGACACCCAGAACCTCGTAGTAATCCCGCTTTTCTGACACTTCAACCCTTTGTAAGAGACCCCAGCCAGCGGTGTCAATCCGCGAGCGTCAGGTGGGGATCCCCGAGAGGGTTCCCCGCCTCCCGCGACGGCTCCGCTGGGCGGAGCCCAGCTCCGCTACGCGATGGTATGTTGCGATGATGAAGCATAGCCCGGGGTTCCTGGCTCTGGTGGAGGACACGAAGAAGCGGGTCACCGAGTGCGGCATCGCCGAGGTGAAGGCTCGGCTGGACCGTGGCGAGCGGTTCCACTTCATCGACGTGCGCGAGGACGGCGAGTTCGCGGTCGACCGGGCCCGCGGCGCCCGCCACATCGGGCGCGGGGTGCTGGAGCGGGACATCGAGGCGCTGATCCCCGAGAAGGACGCGCCGATGGTCCTCTATTGCGGCGGCGGCTTCCGGTCGGCGCTGGCGGCCGACAACCTGCAGAAGATGGGCTACACCAACGTCATCTCCATGGACGGCGGCATGCGCGCCTGGCGCGAGGCAGGTTACCCGATTGAGCCTGGCGAGAAGAGCAAGGGCTGAGGCCCCGGACGCCCCGCCCCCGCGGCTGACGGCGGTCCGCCAGGCGATCATCTCCTGCGAGGCCTGCCCGCGACTGCGGCGCTATTGCCTGCGCGTCGCGCAGGAGAAGAAGGCGGCCCACCGCGACGAGGTCTACTGGGGGCGGCCCGTCCCCGGGTTCGGCGATCCGGCGGCGCGCCTGCTGCTGGTCGGCCTGGCCCCGGCGGCGCATGGCGCCAACCGCACCGGCCGCGTCTTCACCGGCGACGGTTCGGGCGACTTCCTGGCCGCCGCGCTGCACGCCACCCGGTTCGCCAACATCCCGACGTCGCGGCGGGCCGACGACGGCCTGGCGCTACGCGACGCCTATATCCTGTCGGCGGTCCGCTGCGCGCCGCCCGAGAACAAGCCGACGCCCGCGGAGATCGCCCGCTGCCTGCCGCACATGACCGCCGAGATCGCGGCGCTGCCGCGCGTGCGGGTGGTGGTCGCGCTGGGCAAGATCGGCCACGACGCCTTCCTGGCCTACGCGGCCGCCGCCCATGGCGTCCGCCCCCGCCCGCGCCCCGCGTTCGGGCACGGCAGCGTGGCGCACCTGGGCCAGGGGCTGCCCGTGCTGCTGGGCTGCTACCATCCCAGCCGGCAGAACACCAACACCGGCAAGCTGACCGCCCCCATGATGCGCGACGTGTTCGCGCGGGCGCGGGCCATCATCGAGGAGACCGATGCCTGAGCGCGACGACCCACCGCTGAGCTTTCCTGACGACCCTGGCGTCTGGAAGGTGCTCAGCCGCGAATACCTGGCCCGCAAGCTCTGGTACACGGTGCGGGTCGACCGCGTCGAGCTGCCGAACGGCACGGTCATTCCCGAGTACTGGATCAGCGAGTACGCCCCCTGGGTGAACGTGGTGGCGGTGACCGATCGCGAGGAGGTGGTCCTCATCCGCCAGTACCGCCACGGCATCGGCGCCGTCCATTACGAGCTGCCGGCCGGGTCGAGCGATCCGGAGGACAAGTCGATGGAAGAGGCGGCGCGCCGCGAGCTGCGCGAGGAGACAGGCTACGGCGGCGGGCGCTGGTCGCTGCTCAGCACGTTGTCGGCGAACCCGGCTCTGCAGAACAACGTGACCCACACCTTCCTGGCCGAAGGGGTGGTGCCGCTCGGCGACGCGCAGCCGGAGGCCAGCGAGGACATCCGCCTCCACCTGACGCCGCTGGCCGACATCCAGGGGTTGATCGATCGCGGCGGCTTCATGCAGGCGCTGCACGTGGCCCCGCTGCTGATGCTGTTGCTGAAGAGGAGAGGCTGATGCCGATGCCCGACGAGATCATCGGCCTCCTGCGGTCGACCGTCACCTTCAAGTGGCCCGACGGGCACGAGACCCGCTACCGCGCCCGCGACCTGCGCCTGGCCTGCCGCTGCGCCATGTGCATCGAAGAGATGTCCGGCGAACAGCTCCTCGATCCCAAGGCGGTCCCGCCGCAGGTACAGGCCAAGAAGATCGAGCTGCTGGGCCAGTACGCCATCACCATCGAATGGAGCGACGGCCACACCACCGGCATCTACAACTTCCGCGACCTGCGCGCCAACTGCCCCTGCGACGCGTGCGTGGCCGCCCGCCGCTGAGAGGCGCTGTCGGGCGTTACCGGGTCGGGGCTGCTTCGGGGACGGGGAGCTTTTTTTGCGGGGGACGGGGCCTGAAGTGGCTGAGGACAGCCACCGGCCCGCTCGTCTTGGTCGCTGGCATCCTCGCGCGGACGCGAGGAGCGCGACCAAACGCCCCCGCAAAAAAACTCCCCGCCCCCTCGCGCGCCCCTTCCCTGCTCCAGTCGAACGCCCTTCAGTTTTGACCGACACTGGAAGCCGAGCGGAGCGGAGCCCGGACGTTAGCCGGCGACTAACCCAGCGATCGTGCCGGTCAGGAAGGTCGCTAGCGAGCCGGCGATGATGGAGCGGAGGCCGAGCCGGGCGAGGTCGGGGCGGCGTTCGGGGACCATGCCGCCGAGGCCCCCCAGGACGATGGCCAGCGAGCCGAAGTTGGCGAAGCCGCACAGCGCGAAGCTGGCGATGCGGACGCTCTTGGCGGCCAGCGCGGCCGGGTGCGCGGTCATCATCTGGTAGGCGATGAACTCGTTCAGCATGGTCTTCGTCCCCAGCAGCTCACCGACGAACGGCGCGTCGGACCAGGGGACGCCCATGAGGTAGGCGAGCGGCGCCAGAGGCGCGCCCAGCAGGCGCCCCATCGACCAGCCGGGGTGGCCGATCCGGCCGCCGATCCAGGCCACGGCGTGGTCGCACATGCTGATGAGCGCCACGAAGGCGATCAGCATGGCGCCGACGTTCAGCGCCAGCTGCAGCCCCTCGCCGGCGCCGCGCGCCGCCGCGTCGACGACGTTCACGTCCAGGCGCGGGACGTCGACGCGCGCGGCGTTCGAGGTCTCGGGGACGCCGGTCTCGGGGATCATGATCTTGGCGAACATGACGGCGGCGGGCGCGCTCATGAACGACGCCGTGATCAGGTAGCCGGCGTCGACGCCCATCGCGACGTAGGCCAGCAGCACGCTGCCGGAGATGGTCGCCATGCCGGCGCACATCACGGCGAAGAGCTCGCTCTCGGTCATCCGCGCCACGTACGGGCGGACCAGCAGCGGCGCCTCGGTCATCCCCAGGAAGATGTCGCCCACCGTCGACAGCGCCTCGGCGCCCGAGACGTGCATCGACCGCGAAAGCCCGCGCGCCAGCAGCGCCACGATCCGCTGCATGATCCCCAGGTGATAGAGGACCGCCATCAGGCTGGCGACGAAGATGATGATGGGCAAAACCTTCACCGCCAGCACAAAGCCGACGGTCACGGGCCGCAGGCCGGCCTGACCGCCGCCCAGCGGCGCGTGGACCACCGCGGTGGCCGGCCAGTCGCCGAACACGAACCGGATGCCGGCGTCGGCGAACGCCACGAACGCGTCGGCCAGGTCGTTCGCCGCCGAGAACAGCCGCACGCCGACGCGGGTGCGCAGCGCGAACAGCGCCATCGCGAACTGCAGCCCCAGCCCCCAGCCCAGGATGCGCGGGTTGACGGCGCGGCGGCGATCGTTGGATAGTGCGAAGGCGATCCCCAGCAACACCAGGATCCCGAACACGCCCATCAGTCGAGCTCCAGCGGCGGGCGGTGAAAGCGGGCGCGCAGCCGGTTGATGGCGTGCTGGATCGCGGGGCGCTGGATGAAGCGCCGTTCCAGCCGCCGCTTGCCGGGAAAACTAAGCAGGGTGAGGCCGATCAGCATCGTGAGCAGCCCCTGGCCCGGCACGCCCGGGACCGCCATGATCAGGCCCAGCAAGACCAGCACCCCACCGGCCAGATTCTTCCCGATCACGCCGAGCACGTGAATGACAATCGACCGGCGCGGCCCAACCTGCGTCGGCCCTTCGCCCTTGAAGCGGTCGGGAGGCCAGCCGACGACGACCGCGGTGGCCGCGGCCAGGCTGACCAGCGCCGCCCCCACCGAGATCCCGAGGCTCCACCACAGCCCGCCGTGTTTCAGCAGGGCCACCAGCCTGTAGAACAAGTGTCGGGCGTCTTCCATCCGCGCGTCTCCCGACAACCTTTCCACGCCGGTCCGTCGGCCGCCAGATCGCGTCGGCGCATTGGTTGACCGCGCGCCGTTCAGTGGGGACAATCACCGGCCTAGCTTCAGGAAGGGACTATCCATGAAGACCTTCGACCGTTCCCTGTTTGGCACGCTGACCGCCCTCGCCTTGCTGGCCGTGCCCGCCGCGGCGCGCGCGCAGGCCGCCGCCGTGCC
>CAZTZM010000129.1:0-3521 GCA_964618005.1 uncultured Myxococcales bacterium | reverse complement strand
CGCGCCGCCCGCGCCGCCCGCGCCGCCCCTCCCCATCGGCCAGGGCGGCCTGGGCTTCGGGTTCCGCGACCTGGAAATCTGGTAGCCGGCGCCGCGAACCCGCTGCCTGACCCGAACGGTCGGCGTGCCTGAGATATCTTCTCGGCATGCCGACCGTTTCGCTTTTTCAGGTCGATGCCTTCACCGACCGCCCCTTCGCCGGAAATCCGGCCGCCGTCTGCTTGCTGGAGACGCCCCTCCCCGACGAACGGCTGCTGGAGATCGCGGCCGAGAACAACCTCTCGGAGACGGCGTTCGTCGATGTCGGGCGCGGCGCCGGCGAAGATGTGCTGGGCCTGCGCTGGTTCACCCCGACCGTCGAGGTGGAGCTGTGCGGCCACGCCACCCTCGCCTCGGGGTTCGTGGTCCTGAACGAGCTGGCACCGTCGCGTCCGCGGGTGCGGTTCCAGACCCGCAGCGGGATCCTGACCGTCGAGCGCGCCGCGGGCGACGAGCTGGTGCTGGATCTGCCGATCTCGCGGCCGCAGCCGGTCGATCCCGCCATTGCCGCGCGCGTCGCCGACGCCGCCCGCCTGGAGCTGCGCGAAGTCGCCCTCGGCAAGGCCGGGTACCTCGGGCGCGTCGACGGCGCGGCGACGGTCCGCGCGGCGGCGCCCGATCTGGTCGCGGTGGCGGCGCTCGGGACCAGCCTTTGCCTCACCGCGCCCGGCAATGGCGAGGCGCGGCCCGTCGATTTCGTGTCGCGCTTTTTCGCCCCCGCGCACGGCGTCCCCGAGGACCCGGTCACCGGCTCGGCGCATTGCATGTTGACCCCCTACTGGGCCGCGCGCCTCGGAAAAGACAAGCTGCGCGCGCGGCAGGTGAGCCGCCGGGGCGGCGAGCTCACCTGCGCGATCGACGGCGACCGCGTGCGGCTCGGCGGCCAGGGCCGCCTGGTCCTGCGCGGGACGCTGATGTTCTAACGAACCGGGGCCGCCGCGCTCAGGCGGCGGCCTTCTGCCTCGTCACGTCCGGGTGGTGGAACGGCGCGAAGATCGTGGCCAGCAGCGACGGCGCCGCCGCCAGCAACACGATGACGAAGAACATCTGGTAGCCGACCGCCTTCTCGACGTAGCCGCTGACCGCGCCGGTCGTCATCATGCAGGCGCCCATCAGCGCCGTCGCGAACGTGTAGTGCGCCGTCTTGTAGGGACCGGGCGCGATCTGCTGCATCATGTAGATCATGTGACCGACGGCGCCGATCCCCCAGCCGAGCTGCTCGATCACCACGACGATCGTTATGACCGTCATGCTGGTCGGCATCGCCTGACTGAGGAACAGGAACGTGGCGTTCGGGATGTTGATGCAGAGGCAGAGGAGCAAGAGCGTCTTCTTGAGACCGGCGCGCGACACGATCCATCCGCCGAGCAAGGACCCGATGATGAAGGCGCCGGTCCCGAACGTGCCGTAGACCCCGCCGACCGCCTGGTTTGAGAGCCCGAGGCCGTGGTGGTCGCGTGTGTCGATCAGGAACAGCGGCCCCATCTTGTCGAGGAGGCCGTACCCGAAGCGGTACAGGAAGGCGAAAGCGATCAGACGGAGCACGTCCTTCTTCTGGAAGAAGCTGACGAACGCGTCGCCGAAGGTCTTCATCGCCGCGCCGAAGCTCTCCGACGCGACGGCCTTGGCCCCCAGCGGGAGGATCCGGCTGTGGTAAAGGCCGGCCAGGAACGTGAGCCCGCCGAGCGCCAGCATGACGATCATCCACGCCGTCGGCCAGCTCCCCGTGCTGTCATGGAGAGAGCCGCTGATGATGACGAACGGCCCCTTGGCGAGCAGCGCGCCACCGTTCCAGCACATGCTCTGGAAACCGAGGTACTTCGCCTGCTCCTTGGGCGCGAGCGTGGTCACGTAGACGCCGTCGGTTCCGATGTCCTGGGTCGCGCCCAGGATGGCGGTGATCGCGAACAGGCCCAAGACGGGCGGGATCCAGGTCGTGCCGGGCAGCCGCACGGCCACGGCGACGCCCGCGAGCGCGCCGCCGATCAGAAATTGCATGAGGACGACGAAGAACTTCTTCGTCTTGTAGAGCTCCAGCGCCGGCGCCCAGAGGAACTTGAACGTATAGGGGAAGCCGAGGATGGACGACCAGAACGCCGCTTGATCGTTCGGCATCCCCATCCGGCTGAACATGATGTTCGCGAGCGCACCGACGGTGATGTAGACGAGCCCCATCACCAGGTAGCTGGAGGGGACCCACAGGAACGGGTTCTTGTAGGCGGGCGCGGCCTCTCCGGGTTCGGCCGCTGCTACCGCGTCACCGGTCAGGGGAATGGTCGTGGGGGGCGCCATGGGCGGCATCCTAGGAGGGCGTTGCCGTTAAGGCAACGGTGAGCGAAGCGAACCAGGCCCGACGACGCGCCGCCCGGAGGCGGCCTCGCCGGCGGGCTCTGCCTGGAGGGGAAAAAAGCGCCACTCCGGTATCCGCGTTAAGGTCGTCGGATGTCCAGCACGGCCGAGCTTTCAGAGGTCGCCCGCGTGCGCGTCATCTACGGCGACACCGATCAGATGGGGATGGTCTATTACGGCAACTACCTGCGCTACTTCGAGATCGCGCGCAACGAGTTCCTGCGCCGCGCGGGCGCCACCTACCGCGCGTTCGAGGAGACGCACGGACTGAAGCTGCCCGTGGCCGAGGCGACCGTCCGCTATCGGCGACCGGCCCGCTACGACGACGAGCTGGCGATCTTCGCCGCCGTCCCGGAGATCGGCGGCGCCTCGGCGCGGTTCGTGTACGAGATCCGCCGCGTCGCCGACGGCGAGACGCTGGCGTCCGGACACACGGTCCACGCCTGCATCGACGCCGCCGGCAAGGTGACGCGGCTGCCCCGCGCGCTGCGCGAGGCGCTCAGCCCTGCAGCGCCACCGCCGCCGCCGGCTCCAGCGCCCGGAACGTGAACGACTCGGTGATGAAGAGCTCGACCGTCTTCTGATCGTGGCCGGCATAGCCGACCGAGAGGTCCTGGCCGACGTGCAGCTCGTAGTCGCCGCCGCGCAGCGACAGGAGCACCGCGCCGTCGATGGCGGGGGCGCGCACCAGCGGGCCGTCCAGCACCTGCTGGGTGATCCGCTTGGCCAGCGGATAGCCGTCCTCGGCGGCGGCCAGCACCTGCGCGTAGAGCGGTATCGACAGCGCCAGCGCGTAGGGGCCGCTGATGCCGGCCTCGCGCAGCGTCTCGCGCGCGGCCAGGATCGCGCTCGGCAGATCGCGCACGTCGGCCGGCAGCTTGTGCGGCGCGTGCGGGCTGGCGGGGATGATGCCCTCGATGCCCGCCGAGGCCAGGCCGTTGAAGATGGCGGAGTCCTCGGCGTGCGCCGCCTTCTCGGCCGCCTCGACCACCGGGTCCAGGTCGGGATCGGTGGCGCCGCGCGGGATGGCGTCCAGCTCGGAGAGTGACACCTTCATCGGGACGCGCAGCTCGACCAGCGGCTGCACCTGGCGCAGCATCAGCTCGACCGCCGGCGTCTTGCCGCCGGAGATC
>CAZTZM010000128.1:0-27389 GCA_964618005.1 uncultured Myxococcales bacterium | reverse complement strand
GGCCGAGAGCGCGCGCGAGGCGGCCCGCCAGGAGGGATTCCGGCAAGGGGTCGAGCGCGGGCGTGCCGAGGGGTTGGCCGAGGCCGCGGTGACCATGGCCGCGGCGCGGACCGAGGCGGCGCGCGTGGTCGACGATTCGGTGTCGGCCGCGATCGCGCTGGCGGCCAAGATGGCCGAAAGGATCGTCGGGCGCGCGGTGGCGCTGGCGCCCTCGACGATGGCGGAGATCGCCGGCGAGGCGCTGGCGGCGGCGCGCCCCGGCGCCGGCAAGGTGCGCGTGCGCGTCCATCCCGATGATCTGCCGGCGCTGGAACCGCGCCGCGCGGCGCTGGCGGCGCGCGCGCCCGCCGCGACGCTGGAGCTGGTCGCCGACGAGGCCGTCAGCCGCCACGGCTGCGTGATCGAGACGCCGCAGGGTCGCGTCGACGCGCGCCTGGAGACACAGCTGGCCGCGCTGGAGCGGGCGCTGACCGCGGAGACGGCGCATGGCTGAACGCGTGCCGGCGCGGACGCCGCCGGCTCTGGACCTGGGCCAGGCGCTGGCGCGGCTGGACGCGGCGTCGCCGCGGCGCGAGTCGGGGCGGGTGACCGAGGTGACCGGCCTGGTCGTGCGCGCGACCGTGCCGGGCGTCCGGGTGGGCGAGATCGTGCGCCTGGAGGGGAGCAGCCTCGAGGCCGAGGTGGTCGGGTTCCGCGGCGACGAGGCGGTGTTGATGCCGCTGGGCGAGCCGACCGGGATCGGCCCCGACTCGCTGGTCACCGCCACCGGGCGGCCGCTGTCGATCGCCGCGTCGCACGGCGTGCTCGGCCGCGTGCTGGACGGTCTCGGGCGCCCGATCGACGGCGGCGGGCCGATCGCCGACGCGATCGCCTGGCCGGTGGATCGACCGGCGCCCGATCCGCTGGCGCGACGCCGCGTCAGCCGGCCGCTGGCGCTGGGCCTGCGCGTGCTCGACGGCCTGCTCACCGTCGGCGAGGGACAGCGGATCGGCGTCTTCGCCGGCTCGGGCGTGGGTAAGTCGACGCTGATGGGGCAGATCGCGCGCCAGACCGAGGCCGACGTGAACGTGATCGCGCTCGTCGGCGAGCGCGGGCGCGAGGTGGTCGACTTCCTGGAGGAGTCGCTGGGGCCGGCCGGGCGGGCGCGCTCGGTGGTGGTGTGCGCCACCAGCGACGCGCCCAGCCTGGTGCGGCTGAAGGCGGCGTCCGTGGCCACGGCGCTGGCCGAGTACTTCCGCGCGCAGGGGCGCCGCGTGCTGTTCATGCTCGACTCGATCACGCGCGTGGCGCGCGCGCAGCGCGAGGTCGGGCTGGCCGCCGGTGAGCCGCCGGTGCGGCAGGGCTACCCGCCCAGCGTGTTCGCGCTGTTGCCGCGCCTGCTGGAGCGGACCGGCAACGACGCGCGCGGATCGATCACCGCGCTCTACACCGTGCTGGTGGCGGGCGGCGACATGGAGGAGCCGATCGCCGACGAGGTGCGCGGCATCCTGGACGGGCACGTGATCCTCTCGCGCGAGATCGCGGCCCACAACCAGTGGCCGGCGGTCGACGTGCTGCCGTCGCTGTCGCGGCTGATGGGCGCGGTGGCCGATCCCGAGCACCGGGCGGCGGCCGCGCGCCTGCGCGAGCTGCTGGCCGCCTATGAGCGGCAGCGCGATCTGATCCTGCTCGGCGCCTACCAGCGCGGCGCCGACGGGTTGACCGACGAGGCGCTGGCGCGCCTGGACGCCATCCGCGCGTTCCTGCGCCAGCGGACCGACGAGGCGGCGCCGTTCGCCGAGACGCGCGCCCGCCTCATCAAGCTGGTTTCCTGATCGAACCGAGGAGACGCTTCATGGACGACTGCCTGTTCTGCAAGATCATCGAAGGGAAGATCCCGGCCCAGGTCACCTACCGCGACGAGCAGGTGCTGGCCTTCAAGGACATCGGGCCGAAGGCGCCCCTGCACGAGCTGGTCATCCCGCTGCGCCACGTGCCGACGCTGGCCGACGCGACGGCCGGCGACATCACGCTCTACGGCCGTATGATGGTGGTGGCGGCGCAGCGCGCGCAGGAGAGCGGCCAGGCAACCGGCGGCTTCCGCGTGGTGATGAACGCCGGCCCGGATGCCGGCCAGTCGGTCCACCACGTTCACCTCCACGTCCTGGCGGGCCGCCCCCTGTCCTGGCCGCCCGGATGACGGCGACGGCGCAGGGAAGGACGCGCGCGCCCTGGGCGCTGGTGGTGATGGTGGCGGCGCTGGGGTGCGGCGGCTCGAAGGCCGCGAACCCCGACGCGACGAGCGGGATCGAGACCGGCGGCGCGGGCGGCGCCGGCGGGTCGGGCGCGGGCGGCGCCAGCGCCGACGCGGCCACCGACGCGTCCGCGGGTCCGGTCGTGTTGCACGACGGCGGCACGGCGCTCGCCGGGACGCCGGTCGAGACCTTCGACACCGGCGCGGAGTCGTTCGTGCTCGACCCCTACCACGACACCGTCGAGACCAACCTGGGCGACCCGATGTCGCGGGACGGCGGCGCGGCCCCCGCGCTGGGCTTCGATCCCGACGACGGCAGCCCGACCGCGGGGTCGCTGAAGGTGACCATTCCGTTCACGGGACCGAACCAGTACGTCGACATCCAGTCCCCGGTCTTCGTCGTCCCCCAGAACTGGTCCGGCCAGACGCTGCACGTCCGGATCAAGATCGACGGCGCGTTCAGCGGCTTCGCCGAGCTCTTCGTCGACACCGGCGCCACGTACGCGGTCGGCGAGACGATGCTGGCCTCCGCCGCCGTTTCCGGGAGCTGGCAGGATCTGCCGCTCGATCTGGACGAACCGATGACGACCAGCAGCCTGCTCTACACCCCGAAGCAGGTCGTTCTCTACGGCGTGGAGGTTCACTCCGGTGCCACCACCGGTGGGCCGGTGACGGTCCACGTGGACAGCTTCACGCTGCAGTAGGCTGCCCTGCTCTACTGCCCGGGGCCTACAGCGTTGAACTGATCGGGTAGATTCGAGGCCCGGGCGCCAGCCCGCCGTATCCGCGCGTCCGGCGAGCGCGACCAAGCGGCGGTTAGGTTCGTTTGGGGCGTGGCGTCCGCGCCGCGCGGTAGCCACAAGCGACGGCCGCCAGAAATGCCCTCGCAGGCGCCTGCCCAGATTTCGTGCGGGCTCGAAGCGCGCCGCCCGAGTCACTGCCGACGGCCGCACGATGGCGCTCGCCGGACGCGCGGATACGGCGGGCTGGCGCCACCCAAGCCGAGCAAGCGCCCTCGGCCCCTAGTATCGAATGTCGACCAGCGTCTTCTTGCGCAGCTCGCTCAGGTAGATCTTCGTCTGCCGCTCCATGTCCTTCTGGCGGAGCTGCATGCGGATGTCTTCCTTGACCTCGTCGAGGGGCTTGGGGGCCTTCTCCTTGCGGTCGACCAGCTTGATGACGTGGAAGCCGCGGTCGACGCGGATCGGGCCGCGCACCTCGCCGACCTTCATCGAGAACACCAGCTCCTCGATCGCCTTCGGCAGCATGTCCTTGCCGAAGTAGCCCAGATCGCCGCCGTCGGCGCGGGTCGCGGCGTCGTCGGAGGTCTCGCGCGCCAGCTTGGCGAAGTCCTCGCCGGCCTGGGCCCGCTCGAGGATCTTCTGGGCCTGCGCCTGCTTCTCCTTGACCACGGTGGCGTCGGCCCCGTCGGGGATCGCCACGAAGACGTGGCTGGCGCGCACCTCCACGTTGGTGCCGCTCTTCATGTGACGGTCGTAGTACGACTTCACCTCATCGTCGGAGATGTTGACGCGCGATCCGACCGCGATGTTCAGCACGCGGAACCGGAGCAGCTGCCGCCGCAGGTCGGCCCGGTAGGCCGCCATCGTCATCCCCTGCTGGCGCAGCGCCTCGCGCAGCTGGTCGTCGTCCAGGTTGTTCTGCTTCTTGATCTCCTCGATCGAGGCGTCGACCTGCTCGCTGCTGATGCTCAGCTTCAGCTCGGTGGCCTGCTGCAGGATCAGCTCGTCGTCGATCAGACGCTCCAGCACCTCACGTCGCAGGGCCGCCGCGCGGGCCGCCCGCTTGTCGGGATCCGGGATCCGGTTCACGTCCGCCATCAGCGGCGCGACGTGCTCCTCGACCTCGCTGGCCAGCACCAGCTGATCGCCGACCACCGCGGCGACCCGCTCCACGATGCGAGCCCGCGCCACGCCGGGCGCCGCCAACCCGGCCGCCAGCAAGGCGACCGCCAAAAACCTGGAGCTGCTCACGGGTGGGTTTGAGCCGCCGGCGCGCCAGCGGGTTGCATGGGGAGGTGACGGGGCGCCGGGGTCCCGGCCGGCGGCGCCCCCAGCTGGACCGCGTTCGGCGAGGTGGGCATCCCCAGCGACGGCCCGGTGGTGGCGGTGTCGACCACGACCTTGGCCAGGTTGTCCTCGTTGATGGCGATGCTGCTCTTCTTCTTCAGGTCGTCGACGAAGTTGTCCATCGCCTTCGAGCGCATGTCACGGAACAGGCGCTGCTGGATCTGGCGCTTCACCTCGGCCAGCGGGCGATTGAAGCCCGGCCGGCGCTGGGTCAGCTTCAGGACGGCCCAGCCCTTGTCGGTCTTGATCGGCGCCGAGACGTCGCCGATCTCCTTCAGGGCGAAGGCGCCGTCGACGATCGGCTTGGGGTAGGCGGTCGTGTCGGCCGCGAAGAACGACAGGTCGCCGCCGCGCGGCTTCGAGTCCTCGTCCTCCGAGTACTTGGCCACCAGATCGCGGAACGGCTTCTGCGGGTCGGGGCTGGGGGCGGCGCCCTTGCCGGCCGCGCGCGCTTCGCTGGCGACGCGATCGGCCTTGGCCTTGTCCTTGACCAGGATCTCGCTCACCCGAACCTCATCCTTCTGGTGAAACTCGGCCGGGTGCTCGTTGTAGTACTTCTCGACGTCGGCGTCGGGGACATCCTCGACCTTCAGCTTCGACTCGAAGTCCTTCTGCATCAGCTTCGAGATCATCTGCTGCTTCATCACCCGCTGCACGTCGGGGTCCTTGTCGTAGCCGCGGCGCGCGGCCTCGGCGGCCAGCACCTCGAACCGCACCAGCCCGTCGACGAACTCCTTCTTCTTGTCGGAGCTGGTGTAGCGGGCGCGGACGAACGGCGACTGCTTGTTGATCCGCTCCTGCACGTCGGCCACGGAGATGACGGCGTCATCGACCTTGGCGACGACCTGCGAGGGGTCGACGTTCTGGGAGCTGCCCGCCGAACCGCCGCCGTGCTTGCAGGCGGGGACGGCGAGCAGGGCGAGCGCGCTCAGGAGCGTGGGGGCAGAGCGCAGGGTCGTGGTGGCCATGCGCGAGAGATTACACGCCCGCGGCGCTAGATCCAGCGGGTCGGTCCCGGGTTGTAGAGGCCCATCTGGTGGGCGTGGAAGGTGAAGTGAAACAGCCCGTTCACCAGGGTGATCAGGGCGGCCGACGCCAGCAGCGCGCCGAACGTCTGGATCTCGAACGAGCGAATCAACTTGTCGGTCAACCAGAGCAGGATCGTGTTGACGATGAGCGGAATGAACAGAAACAGCAGCCCCAGCGTCAGGATGGCGGGGACGAACAGCACCACCCGAATGAACCAGCCGAGCAGCACGTTCAGGACCGAGAACACGATCGCCACCGCCAGCGCCGCCCCGACGCTCCTGACCTTCACGGTGGAAAAGATCCGGGACAGCAGCAACACGGTGACCGTCAGCGCCGCGAGATGTAGCAGCATGTGCATGCGGCGAAGCCTACTCGAAAAAAGCTTGGCCTACCCCATCAAGCCTACGAGGTGCGTCAGGCGCGCCCGCGCGGCCCGCATCCGATCGCGCTTTTCCCCCTCGTCGAAGGTGTAAGCCAGGCGCATGTCGGGGGTCAGCTTGTAGCGGCTCCCCTTGGTCTGGAGCAGCTTCATGATCTTGGCCGGCTCCAGCGGCGTGTCGCTGCCCAGCGACACCACCATGCGCGCGGGGCCGAGCTCGTAACCGAGCGCGCCCAGCCTCCGGACCAGCGTCTTGTCGATCATGACCTCGCCGACCAGCTGCGCCTCCTCGGGCAGCTCGCCGTAGCGGTCGGCCAGCTCTTCCAGCACGCCGCGCACCTCATCCTCGTTCCGCGCCTGCGCCAGCCGCCGGTAGAAGTCGAGCCGCTGGCCGGCGTCGGGGACGTAGTCGTCGGGCAGAAACGCCGGCACGTCGACCGAGATCTCCGGATCGTGCTCCGGCTTGATCGGCTGGCCGCGCAGCTCGGCGACCGCCTCCTCCAGGATGCGCGCGTAGGTCTCGAACCCGACGGCCGCCACCGCGCCGTGCTGCCGATCGCCCAGCAGCTCGCCCGCGCCGCGGATCTCCAGGTCGTGCGTGGCCACCTGGAACCCCGCGCCCAGCTCCGTGAATCGCTGCAGGACCGCCAGCCGCTGCTTGGCCTCCGGGGTCATGCGCGTCTCCTCCGGCACGACCAGGTAGCAGAAGGCGCGCTCGCGCGAGCGGCCGATGCGCCCGCGCAGCTGATACAGCTGCGCCAGCCCGAAGCGATCGGCGTGGTTGACGATCATCGTGTTGGCGCGCGAGATGTCGAGCCCGGACTCGATGATCGTCGTGCAGGCCAGGATGTCGTAGCGGCCGTCGACGAAGTCGACCATCACCTTCTCCAGCTCGCCCTCCGGCATCTGGCCGTGCGCGATGGCGATGCGCGTCCCTTCCGGCGCGATCTCGCGGATCTTGCCGGCCTGCTCGGCCAGGTCCTGGATGCGGTTGTGGACGAAGAAGATCTGTCCGCCGCGCGACAGCTCGCGCCGGATCGCCTCGCCCAGCAGGTCGCGATCGAAGCGGCAGACGAAGGTGCGGATGGCCAGGCGGTCGGCGGGCGGGGTGGCGATGATCGAGATCTCGCGGAGCCCGCCCATCGCCATCTGCAGCGTGCGCGGGATCGGCGTGGCCGTCAGCGTCAGCACGTCGACCTGCGTGCGCAGCTCCTTCAGGCGCTCCTTGTGCGTGACGCCGAACCGCTGCTCCTCGTCGACCACCAGCAGCCCCAGGTCCTTGAACCGCACGTCGCGCGACAGCAGGCGATGCGTCCCGACCACGACGTCGACCTTCCCTTCGGCCAGCGCGGCCAGCGTGGCCTGCTGTTCGGCCTTGGTGCGGAAGCGCGACATGACCGCCACCCGCACCGGGAACTCACTGTAGCGATCGGAGAAGGTCATGAAGTGCTGCTCGGCCAGGACGGTGGTCGGCGCCAGCACCGCCACCTGCTTGCCGCCCAGCACCGCCAGCAGGGTCGCGCGCAGCGCCACCTCGGTCTTGCCGTAGCCGACGTCGCCGCAGATCAGGCGGTCCATCGGGACGCCGTTCTGCATGTCGTCGAGGACGGTCTCGATCGCCTTCTCTTGATCGGGCGTCTCCTCGAACGGGAAGGTCTCCTCGAAGGCGCGGAAGACGGCGTCGGGGCCGGGGAAGGCGTGGCCGGCCAGCGCCGCCCGCTGCGCGTAGAGCTGCATCAGCTCCTCGGCGATCTTGCGCGCCTCGGTCGAGACGCGGCGGCGCTTCTCCTGCCAGGTCTTGGCCCCCAGCTTGTCGAGCCGCACCGCCTCCAGCTCGCCGGCCGAGTACCGGTGCACCAGGCCGATGCGGTAGATCGGCAGGTAGATCGACCCGCCGTCGTACTCCAGCTGCAGGAAGTCCTGCGGCACGCCGCGGACCTCCAGCTTCTTGAGGCCGCGGTAGCGCCCGATGCCGTGCTCGTCGTGGACGATGTAGTCGCCCTCGGTGATCTCGCCCAGGTCGCCGAGCCCCGGGCCCTTGGCGGCCGGCCGCGCCTCACGCGCGGCGCGCGCCCCGAAGATCTCCTCCTCGGCGACGACGATCAGCCGGTCGGCGGGGAGAATGAACCCGCGCCGCAGCGGCCCGACCAGCACCGTCAGCGGCGGGCCGGCCGTGGCGAAGACGTCCTGCGCCTCGCCGTGCGCCGCCACCGTGGTGGCCAGCCCCAGCGCGCGCAACAGGGCGGCCAGCCGCTCGGCGTGGGCGCGGGTGGGGGCGACGATCCGGATCCGTCGCCCGAGATCCAACCAGGACCGGATCCGATCGCGCAGCGGCTTGCCGACGTCGATCTCTTCTTTGGGGTCGCCGCCGGCGTGGACGCGCGCCTCGCGCAGCTCCGCGCGCAGGGTCGTGTGCGGCGACGACTCCACGTGCACGCGCGGCGGCGCGTCCGCGGCGGCGTTGAAGCGCGCGACCTCGACCGGTCGCATCTCCAGCCGCCGGCGCGCGGCGAGCGCCTGGGCCGCCTCGTCCTCGCCCAGCACGAAGTCGTGCGCGGGCAACGCCAGCCGGTGCTCGATGTGGCGGGCGGTGGCCGCCTCGCGCAGCCGCGACGCCTGCCGGCGCGCCTCCTCGACCACCGCCTCGGGATCCTCGACCACGCACAGCGCGTCCGCGGGAAGATAGTCGAACAGCGGCGCCATCTGGGCGTGGAACGCGGGGGCCAGCGCCTCGATGCCGAAGAACAGCTCGCCGTCGTCGATCTGCTCCAGCAGGTGGCGCGTCTTCGATGACGGGTAGACGGCGGCGTCCGCGGCGGCCAGGATCTTGGCGCGCGTGTCGGCGCCCGGCGTCGCGATCGTCTCGCGCACCGGGTGCAGGACCACCCTGTCCAGCGGTCGCAACGTCCGCTGCGTGGCCGCGTCGTAGAGCCTGATCGACTCGATCTCGTCGCCGAAGAGCTCGATCCGCACCGGGTGGCGGTAGACCGGCGGGAACAGATCGATCACCGCGCCGCGCACCGCGAACGTGCCGGCGTCCTCGACCACCTGCGCGCGCGAGAAGCCCGCCTTCACCAGCGCGGCGATCGTCGCCTCGCGATTCAGCGTCGCGCCGGCGGCGATCGACTCGCAGAGCGCGTCGAACGGCGCGCGCGGGACCACCCGCCGGAACAGCGCCGCCGACGAGGCCACCAGGATCCGCGGCGCGAACCCCTGCGACAGCCGGAACAGCGCCGCCATCCGCCGCAGCGTCGTCCGGCGGTCGTGTTGCATCTCCGCGTACGGCGACGAATCGGGCGCCGGCAGCTCCAGCACGGCGGGGGGCGCCAGCGGATCGTCGCTGGCGTGCGCCGGCGGCAGGAAGAAGCCCAGATCGTGGGCCCGCGCCTCGGCCGTCTCCTCGTCGGGGACGACGTAGAGCAGGGTCGACGCCGAGCCGTCCACCAGCTTGGCGGTCAGCGCCGCGCCCAGCGATCCGCTCGCCCCGTAGAGCTCGACCGCGCGGGCGGCCCCCAGCAGGTTTTGGATCTCGCGCACGGCTTGCTGAAAGCCGCGGCGCGCGGGGGGCGTGAGCAGGTCCAGGCCGGAGACGCTCATTGAACGGTTGGCGTATTTACCTCAAACTCCGCGCCGTGGCTGGCGTGAGCAAGCTGGTGACGGCGGTCGTGCTCGCCGTCGGGGCCGCCCCAGTCACCGACGCCAGCCTGCGCGCCGAAGTCGACCGCCTGACGCTCCAGGTGGCGGCCGCGCGCCACCTGACGCCTCAGAGCGCCCCGCCCGTCCGCTTGACCACCGGCCCGGAGGCGCTGCGCGCCACGGAGATCGCGGTCGCCGAGGGGGCTCAGAGCCCGACCGCCCGGACGGAGGGACAGATCCTGAAGCGACTGGGGCTGTTCCCGTCCGACGCGGACTACGGCGCGGGGGCTGCCCAGGCCTACGGGTACGCGGCCAGCCCGCGGGCGCGCTACGACCTGCTCACCGCGACGCTGGTCGTCCCCGACCGGCCGTCGCTGGAGGCGCAGCGACCGGAGCTGGTGCACGAGCTGGCGCACGCGGTGGCCGATCGCCGCTTCGGCCTGCGGCGGACCCTGCAGCTGGCGCCCGACGGGACACGCCGCCTGGACGGCGACGCCACCCGCGCCCGGCTGGCGCTGGTCGAGGGGGACGCGATGCTCACCGGCCTGGAGGTGAGCGACCCGCGCGAGAGCTTCCTGGGCGTGCACGAGCTGCCGGCGCTGGCCGGCCGCCTCCGGTCGATCGCCGAAACCGGAACGCCGAACTGGTTCGTCGCGCTGGGCCAGTTCACGCACGTCGACGGGCTGCTGTTCGTGGCGCGCGTCCGCGCCCGCCGCCCCTGGAGCGCCGTCGACGCGCTGTGGACCGACCCGCCGGCGTCGTCGGAGCAGGTCCTGCACCCGGAGAAGTACGACGCCTGCGAGGCGCCGATCGCGGTCGGGGAGAGCGCCCTGCCGTCGCTGGCGGACGCCGGCCGACCCGCCGCCAGCGACGTCCTGGGTGAGATGGTCGCCCGGGCCTGGCTGGCGACGGCGGTCTCGCCGGAGGTCGCGGAACGCGCGGCCGCCGGCTGGGGCGGCGATCGGGCCGGCCTCTATGCGCCGCCGCCGCGACCCGACGGCGGCCCGCCGGCCACGCTGGGGCCCGTCGCCTGGCTGACCGTGTGGGACGACGCGGGCGAGGCGGACGACTTCGCGCGCGCCGCCCGCACCGTGCTCGCCCGGCTGGCCGACGCCGACCCGGACGTCAGCCTGGACGAAGAGCCCGCTGACGAGCGCGCCGTCTTCGCGTCACCGGCGGGCGCCTACGCGCTGGGACGGACGGGAGAGGCCGTGGCGCTGCTGTTCGCGGCGCCAGATCCCGTCGAGCCGGCGCTGGCGGAGATGCTGGCGCCCTTCCGCGCGAAGGTCACCCGGCGACCAGCGCCTCGCCCACGACGCGCAGCTCAATCAGGTTGTCCACGTCGCGATCGAGCAACGGGACCTGGGTGATCGCCGTCTCCGCCGCGCGCTCCGCCAGCCGGGCGATCTCTCGGCGTTCGGAGTCGTGCAGCGCCCTCAGCGTGCGGGCCAGCGCCCCCAGCCGCGCCGCCGCGTCGCCGATCGCCGCGTCCGATAGGTCGGCGTAGGCCGGCGTCGCGCGCAGCGCCTCGACCAGCCCGACGTCGTCGGTCAGCCCGGGCGCCGGCTGGACCCGGTTGGCGATGAACCCCGCCAGCGGGACGCCGGCCTGGCGCAGCCGGCCGTGGAAATACAGCGCCTCGTCGACGGCGGCCACCACCGGCGCCAGCACCAGCAGGAAGGCCGTGTCGGCGTCGCGCAGCAGGCGATCGACAGCGCCCGCGCGATCGAGGAAGCCGGCCAGCACGTCCTGGAAGTCGGTCAGGAAGGCCGAGAGATCGTCCAGGAACCGGCTGCCGACCAGCTTGGCCATCCGACGCAGCACCAGCGCGCCGCCCGCCCGCAACCGCTGCAGCGAGAACAGCTTGCCGCTGTCGCCCGCCGGGCGCGCGAACCACTTGATCGCCGGGCTGCCGATCGCGGCCGAGATCCGCTTGGGCGCGTCCAGGAAGTCGAGCGCGTTGGCGGTGGGCGGCGTGTCGAGCACGATGAGGTCGTAGCCGCCGCCGCGCGCCAGCTCGTACAGCGCCAGGGTGGCGGCGTACTCCTGCGAGCCGGTGAGCGTGGTGGTGATCTGACGGTAGATCGGGTTGTCGAAGATCCGCCGCCGCATCGCCGGATCGGCGACCTGCTCGTCGACCAGGCGCGCGAACGCCCGCGCGGTGTCGAGGCGGACGGCGTAGAGGCGGTCAAAGGACGGGATCCCCAGCGCGCGGCAAGCCTCCTCGGGGACCGGCCGCGGCTCGGGCCCCAGCGTGCCGACGCCCAGCGCGTCCGCCAGCCGCGGCGCCGGATCGATCGTGCAGACCAGCGTCTTGCGCCCGAGGCGCGCCGCCTCCACGCCCAGCGCGGCGGCGGTCGTGGTCTTCCCCACGCCGCCGGGCCCCACGCACACCAGGATCCGCTTGTTCTCGATCAGCGGGCGGATCACTGGCGCCTCCTCGTCAGCCCGCGCGCACGAGCAAGACGGAGATGTTGTCCGGCCCGCCGGCGTCGTTCGCCGCGTCGACCAGCGCCTGACAGGCCGACTCCAGGCTGCCGGCGCTGCGCAGGACGGTTGCGATCTTTCCGTCGGGGACGGCGCCCCACAACCCGTCGCTGCACAGCATGAACAGATCGCCCGGCTGGACCCGCCCGACGTAGACCGCCGGGTCGAGATCGTCCTTGCTCCCCAGGCTGCGCGTGACGACGTTGCGGTGCGCGAACGTGGCCAGCTCCTCCTCGGTCGTCTCGGGCCGCGCGGCGCGCATCTCCTCGGCCACCGAGTGGTCGCGCGTGAGGCGGTTCATGCTGCCGGCGCGGAACCGGTAGGCGCGGCTGTCGCCCGCGTGGGCGATGGCCAGCTGCTCCTCGCCGATGGCCATCGCCACGGCGGTGGTTCCCATCCGCGCGCGAGCGCGGTCGGCCGCGGCCGCTTCCCGGATCTGGTCGTTGGCGACCTTGATGCCGATGCGCAGCAGGTTCGCGGCCAGCGACAGCGAGCGGTCGACCGGATAGGGCCAGACCTGATGCGGCTCGACGTGGTACGAGTGAAAGAACTTCCGGATGACGTCGACCGCCATCGCGCTGGCCACGGCGCCGGCGTTGTGGCCGCCCATCCCGTCCGCGATCACGAACAGCCGGCCGTCCACGAAGTTGCCGAAGGCGTCCTCGTTCTCCGCCCGCTGTTTCCCCGGATGCGTCAGCGCGTAGGCCTCCAGGGCCAGCGCGGTGGGATCTCCGTTGAGCGGTGTGGCGGACATCGAAACCGTCAGGTTCGCAAAAAGCGCGCCCGTCGATCAAGAGCTTTGTCGCCGGTTTGCCGCGGGTTTTGGCGCGCCGCGGCCCAGGATTCTACGCGCGGGCGACGGCGGAAGCCCACCGGGCCAGGTGCCGATTGCGCACGTCGTCGGTCATCGACGGCGTGAACACGCGGATGCGCGCGGTCTCGCCCCCCTTGTCGGCGGCGGGCAGGCCGGCCCCCAGGGCGGCCAGCTTGGCGGCGCCCAGGGCGGTCGATTCGACCATCTCCGGACGGAAGATCTGCACGCCCAGCAGGTCGGCCTGGATCTGCATCAGCAGATCGTTGGCCGAGGCGCCGCCGTCGACGCGCAGGTTGTTGATCGCCCGCCCGGCGTCGGCCTGCATGGCCGTCACCAGGTCGACGTTCTGAAGCGCGATCGCCTCCAGCGCGGCGCGCGCCAGGTGCGCCTTGGTCGTCCCGCGCGTCACGCCGGCGTTGAGGCCGCGCGCCTCCGCGCGCCACTGCGGAGCGCCCAGCCCGGTCAGCGCCGGCACGATCGTGACGCCGCCCGAATCGGGCACGGAGCGCGCCAGCGCCTCGATCTCCGCCGCCGACTTGATCAGCCCCAGCCCGTCGCGCAGCCACTGCACCAGCGCGCCGGCCACGAAGGCGCTCCCTTCCAGCGCGTAGGCGGTGGCCGGCGCGGCCTGATCGCGCGTGGCCTCCAGCGTCCAGGCCACCGTCGACAGCAGGCCCCGGCTCGACGGCCGTGGCTCCGTGCCCACGTTCATCAGCAGGAACGCGCCCGTCCCGTAGGTGCACTTGGCGTCACCCGGCTCGGTGCAGTCCTGACCGTAGAGCGCCGCCTGCTGATCGCCCGCCACGCCGGTGATCGGAATGCCGTCGGGCAGGCCGGGGACGCCGCGCGTCTCGCCCAGGCGCCCGGCCGACGGCCCGACCTGGGGCAGCAGCGCCGTCGGTACGCCGAACAGCGCGCACAGCTCGTCGGTGAAACGCCGGGTGCGCAGGTCGAAGAGCAGCGTCCGCGAGGCGTTCGTCACGTCGGTGACGTGGGTGCGGCCGCCCGTGAGGCGCCAGATCAGAAAGCTGTCGACGGTCCCGAACGCCAGCGCCCCGCTCTCGGCGCGCGCCCGCAGGCCGGAGACGTTGTCGAGCAGCCAGCGAATCTTCGTCGCCGAGAAGTAGGGATCCAGCACCAGGCCGGTCCGCTCGCGCACCGCCGCCTCGTGTCCGGCCGCCTTCAGCGCGGCGCAGAACGGCGCCGTTCGCCGGTCCTGCCAGACGATGGCGTTGGCGGCCGGGCGGCCGGTCTGGCGTTCCCACAGGAGCGTGGTCTCGCGCTGGTTCGTGATCCCCAGCGCCGCGACCCGGCGCGGATCGACGCCCGCCAGCGCGTCACCCAGCGCGCCCAGGACCGAGGTCCAGATCGCCTCCGGGTCGTGCTCGACTTCGCCCGGCCGCGGATAGATCTGGGCGAACTCACGGTAGCCGCGCCCCCGGACGGTCTGGGCGGCGTCGACGACCAGCACCGTGGTGCCGGTCGTCCCCTGATCGATCGCGACGACCAGATTGGCGTGAGGATCAGCCACGGCGCCGCTACGCTACCATCGACCAGCCAGCGTGCCGGGCCAGAAAGCGCGTGGCGGTATCGATCACGGTCGCCTGCTCGACATCGAGCGCGACGATGTGAAACGATCGATCCAGCCACAGCCGCTCGATGATCGGGCTGCCCAGGCTGCCGGTCAGTTCCAGCGAGTCTTCCATCGGCACGGTGTGATCGTGGCGCCCGTGCACGACCAGGGTCGGCGTGCGGATCGCCGGCAGATCGGCGCGGACCGCGTCGCCCAGATCCAGCAGCCCCTCCAGCGCCGCGATCGGGAACGCGCGCAACCCGGGGTTCTTGTAGCGCAGCGCCGGATCCGAGATGTCCGAGCCGGCCAGCTTGGGGATCGCCAGCCGCGGGTGCGCCTGGAAGTCGACCGGCAGGCGCGCCACCGCCCGGATTCCGAGCACCTCCGCCGGCCGCAGCCGCAGCGGCGCCGACATCACGACCAGCGCCGACACGCGATCCGGGTAGAGGCGCGCCAGCCGCAACGACAGCAGCCCGCCCATCGAGAACCCGCAGATGGCGATCGGCCCACCGCCCGCGCGCGCCTCCAGGCGGGCCATCGCCGCCTCGGCCGAGCTGAGCCAGTCGCCCCAGCCCGTCACCGCCAGATCGGCCAGCGTGCCGCCGTGGCCGGCCAGCACGGGCGCCTCGACCGAGCAACCGAGCCGGCCGAAGGCCTCGGCCAGCGGCCGCACCTCGTAGGGCGTTCCCGTGATGCCGTGCAAGCAGAGGACACCGCGGCGGTCGCCCACCAGCGAGATCGGCGTCTTGTCCCCGGTCCCGGCCCGAAACCGCTCGAACATTCTCAGCCCAAAACTAGCAGGCTTCCGCACGCCCAGAAACGACACGAGCCACACCACGCGAGAAGCGCAGGCGTGGCTCGTGGGAGCGCGCCGAAGCGCGCGCGGTCAGCAGCTCAGCAGCCGTTGCCCGTGGCGCCCGGCAGGCAGAAGGAGCAAGAGATGTCGCTGTTTGCCTGCGCGGCGTTGGTGCTGTTCGGATCGTTGACGGTCAGCACCGCTCCGGTGCAGCTCGACGCGCCGGTCGGCGCGCCCAGCGTCCAGCAAGGCGCCGCATTCCCGTTCTCGTTGCAGTTGGGAATGGCGATGTGCGTCTGGGTGCCGCTGTTGTCAGTCAGGTTCTCGATGACCGAGCACTCCGGCTGCCCCTGTGAATCATTCTGGATCTTCTCCGTGATGCAGGGCGGCTGGATGAGCGCGTTCAGCCGGTTGGCGATCTCCGCCAGCGAGCTGCTGTAGTCAGCGGCGCAGATCGATGACAGCACCGAATCGTGGAACCCGTTCACGAACTGCGAGATGCGGACACCCGGATCGCCGAAGCTGGAATCGCTGGTGAACACCCCGTTCGGGTTGACCATGCTGTTACCGGACGGACCGCAGGAGTGCATGACCTGCGGCCAGAGCTCGCCGGACGGCGTACCCGGCGAGGCCATCGAAGCGGGCAGCCACTGCACGGTGTAGGGCGTCGCCGGCGCGGTGATGGCGGCGACCAGGATCTGGTCGTCGGGATCCGACTTCAGGGACTTGATGTGGCTGATGAAGGTATCTACCGGCGTGAGCATCCCCGAGTCGCCCGCGTCCGTGCAATCGGTCAGGTCCAGCGTCGGCGCCGCGGCCGATCCCTGCGCGTCACCCGGCGGCGTCTCCGGCGGCTGAATGGCGGCGGTGGGATCGGCGGCAGCGGGATCCTTGCAGAGATGGCCGTAACGGTTGCAGCGGTAGTTGGCCAGCGGGCCGAGGCCCAGCGGGTTCTCGAGGTTCTGCGACCCCTGCCCGCCGTTGCCGAGCGAGAAGAGCTGCGTGTTCGTCGGCGCGGAGCAGTCGTCCTCGTTCGTCAGCAGCACGATGCCCAGGTAGGCGTCGGGGCGAAGGAAACCGACGTTCTGTGACGGCGGGCTGGGGACGATGGTGTTGTCCGGGTTCGTCCCCTGCGGCTGGTCGGAGCCGAGCGCGCGGTCGATCGAGGCGAGCTGGTGCTCGAAGCCGCAGCCCTTGTCGCCGAGGAGCGCGATGCACTGGAACACCGGCGCGATGCCCATCGGGTTGGTGAAGTTCGTCATCCCCGAGACATTGGAGATGTAATAGGCGTTGTCCTGCAGCGTGGTGTCCGTGCAGGTGGCGTTGATCGTGCTGTCCGACCGCGCGATGTTCTGGAAAATGCCCATGTCGCCGGCCGTCGTGCAACCGTCCGAGCCTGCTGCGTCGCCCGGCGCGCCCATGTCGGACGAGACGACCGCGACGTGCAGGTTCGGCGGCGTGTTCGTGCCGGTCAGGATGTTCATGAACGTCGGCAGGTTGGCGTAGAGCTTCTCCTGCATCGAGTCCATGGACGACGAGTTGTCGATCATGAACAAGATGTCGAGGTTGTTGTTGATCTTCTGGGTGAACTTCGTCGTCACCGTCGCCGTCGGCGTGATCGTGGGCGCCTCGAGCGTGCGCGACGTACAGGCCCAGAGGGCGGGCGCCGCCGCGGCCAGGCCGGCCCAGCGTAGGACCCGCCACGATTTAGACTTCAAGCTGGCGCGACCGATCATCGGATCCTCCTCGGGAGACAGGGGCAAGACAGAGGCGCAACGGCGCCGGGGGGGTGCGCGATTATAGGGACATGTGATTTTGACCGCAACGCCGCTGTGATTTCTTCCGCACCACAGGGCCGGTGTGCGGAGGGTAACAGCAATGGCTGGGCCAGAGCGTGATCCCGAAGACATCGGGATTCGCTTCGTCTGATCGCCAACCTGGTTGGCGTCAGTGCCAACTCTCAGACGTCACGCACCGGTCTTGGCTCGCGCGATCCCGCACAGCATCTCGCCGGCGAAATAGCGGGCCCCCGGCGGGTCATCCATCCGCTTGGGGCGCAGGAAGCTGTTCAGGATCTGGCCGCGGCCGTCCCGCCGCGTGGTCGGGCGCGCCGGATCGACGAAGCCGCGGTGGATCCGGCCGCCGTGCGCCGAGATGAAGGCGATCCGGCCGTCCGGCGCCACCTCCTCGACGATGCCGGTCTCGTCGGCGCACTCGAGCCCCGGCGCGACGCCGCGGGTGTCGAAGAAGAGCACGTCGCCCGGGCGCGCCGACGCGGCGTCGACCAGCCGGTGCGCGGTTCGAAGGTAGCCCCACAGCGCCCGCGTGCTGCCGTCGGTCCCGAAGCGGAGGCCGGCGTCGTGCAGCGTGCGTTCCACGAAGTCGGCGTCTTCGGCGCCGCGGGCCGGCGGCTGAGGCCGGCGCGCCTCCAGGCGGGCCGCCTGGAACACGGAGGGCGTGGCTCGCGTGCCGGCCCGGGGTGTGCCGCAGCCAAGGGCACAGAGACCCAGGACCGAAGCGACGACCAGGAAGATCTCGAGGAAGCGGACGGGACGTTCACCCGGCAGCGGCAGGGACATGCGCCGAGCGTATGACATGTAGGACAACTGTCCACATTTTCACACGTCAGGCGCACGCCCTGTCGGCGCGCTCGGGGACTCAGCAGCCGTTGCCGGCCACGCCCGGGAGACAGAAGGCGCAGGAGATGGTGCTGTTCGCGCTGGAGGCGTTGGTGCTGTTCGGATCGTTGACGGTCAGCGTCTGGCCGGCGCAGCTCGACCCGGCGGCCGGCGCGCCCAGCGTCCAGCAGGGCGCCGCATTCCCGTTCTCGTTGCAGTTCGGAATGGCGTTGTGGGTCTCGTTGCCCATGCTGTCCGTCAGGTTCTCGATGACCGAGCACTGCGGCTGCCCCTGCGAATCGTTCTGGATCTTCTCCGTGATGCAGGGGGGCTGGATCAGCGCGCCCAGCTTCATCGCGATCTCCGCCATGGACTGGCTGTAGTCCTTGTCGCAGATCGACGCGAGCACGCTGTCAGTGAACGAGTTCACGAACTGGGAGATGCGAACGCCCGGGTCACCGAAGCTGCCGTCGGTCGTGTACATCGTTGTCTCCGGGTTGACCGAGGAGTCGCCCGAGGGCCCGCAGGAGTGCTCGACCTGCGGCCACAGCTCGCCGGACGGCGTGCCGGGTGAGGCCCCCACCGGCGGCACCCATTGCACGGTGTAGGGGGCCGCGGGCGCGGTGATGGCGGCGACCAGGATCTGGCTGTCCGGATCGGACTTGAGCGCCTTGATGTCGGAGACGAACTGGCTGACCCGCGTCAGCAGGGGTGGTCCGATCCCTTGGTCGTTGTCCTTGCACGCCTTCAGGTCGAGGGTCGGCGCGCTCGCGTTCCCCTGCGCGTCCGCGGGCGGCGTGAGCGGCGGCAAGATGAACCCGGTGGGATTGCTGGAGGCTGGGTCCTGGCAGAGGTGGTCGCGCTCGTTGCAGCGGTAGTTCGCCAGCGGGCCGAGACCCGTCGGGTTCTCGAGGTTCTGCGACCCGTTACCGCCGTCACCGAGAGAGAAAGCCTCCGAGCCGGGCGCCCCCGAGCAGTCGTCCTCGTTCGTGAGGAGGACGATGCCGAGGTAGGCGTCGGCGCGCAGGAACCCGACGTTCTGTGACGGCGGGTTGGGAATCGCGGTACCGTCAGGGTTCGTCCCCTGCGGCTGGTCGGACCCGAGCGCCCGATCGATCGACGCCAGCTGGTGCTCGAAACCACACCCCATCTGGCCGAGGAGCGCGATGCACTGGAACACCGACCCGATGCCCATCGGGTTGGTGAAGTTCGTCATCCCCGCCACGTCGGAGATGTAATAGGCGCCGTTCTGCAGCGTGGTGGTGTCGCAGGTCGCCATGATCGCGGAATCCGAGCGCGCCGTGTTCTGGAAGATCCCCATGTCGCCGGCCGTGGTGCACCCGTCGGAGCCGGCCGCGTCGCCGGGGGCGCCCATGTCGGACGACACGACGGCCACGTGCAGGTTCGGCGGCGTCGGCAGCGACGTGAGGATGTTCATGAAGTTGGGAAGCTGGGTGTAGAGCTTCTCCTGCATCGACGCCATCGACGACGAGTTGTCGATCATGAACAAGATGTCGAGGTTGTTGTCGATCTTCTGCGTGAAGGTCGTCGTCACCGTCGCCGTCGGCGTGATCGTCGGCGCCTCGAGCGTGCGCGACGTACAGGCCCACAGCGCGGGCGCCGCGCCGGCCAACACAGCCCAGCGCGCCACGCGCCAGCGCATCCACGAAAAACGGGTACGACCAATCATGGGGAAGCCTCCTGCGGCGCCTCAGCAGCAATGGCCGGGCCAACCTGTGCGCCGCGAATTTCGGCCCGATCCGAGCGGCGCCTGCTAACGCAGTTGGCAGCGATGCCGAGACCGCGTTCGGAAGCGACCAACGTCACGTGCGCCACGTAACGCGCTCTCGATCACGGTGCTAGCGTGATCTCCATCGACGGATTCAGCAGCCGCTGCCCGGCACGCCGGGGAGGCAGATCGAGCAGTCGATCGTGGCGTTCTCGTCGGCGGCCATCATGTTCGCCTGCGTGTCGTTCACCTGCAGCTCCTGACCGGCGCAGGTCGATCCGGCGTCCGGCGTGGCCATTGTCCAGCAGGGCGCCACGTTCCCGTTCTCGTTGCAGTTCGGGATGGCGACCTGGGTCGTCACCTGGTTGCTGTCGGTCAGGTTCTCGATCACCGAGCAGGCGGGCTGCCCGTGAGCGTCGGTCTGGATCTTCTCGGTGATGCAGGGGGGCTGGATCAGCGCGTTCAGCTTGTTCGCGATCTCCAGCAGCGAGGAGCTGTAGTCGGGCAGGCAGATCGACGACAGCACCGAGTTCTGGAACGAGCCCACGAACTGCCCGATGCGCACGCCGGGGTCGCCGAAGCTCATGTCCGTCGTGTACATGGTCGTCTCCGGATTGACCGTGCTCTGACCCGACGGACCGCACGAGTGCTCGACCTGCGGCCAGAGCTCGCCCGCCGGCGTCCCCGGAGAGGCCTGGCCCGGCATGGGCGGGACCCACTGGATCGTATACGGCGTCGCCGGCGCGGCGATGGCCGCGACGAGGATCTGGTTGTCCGGGTCGGGCTTCAACGCCTTGATGTCGCTCACGAACCGCGCGACCGGCGTCAGCATGCCGGTCCCCTGATCGTTGTCCTTGCAGTCCGCCAGGTCGAGCGTCGGGGCCGTCGCGCTCCCTTGCGCGTCGGCGGGCGGACGCTGCGGCAGCGCGATGTACGCGTCGGGGTTACTCGACGCGGGATCTTTGCAGAGGTGGCCATACTGGTTGCAGCGGTAGTTGGCCAGCGGCCCCAGCCCCGTCGGGTTTTCGAGATTGTTCGATCCGTTGCCGCTGTCTCCGAGCGAGAACAGGCCCGTGTTGGCTGGCGCCGAGCAGTCGTCCTCGTTGGTGAGGATCACGATGCCGAGGTACGCGTCGGGGCGAAGAAAGCCGACGTTCTGTGACGGCGGGCTCGGGATGACGGTCTTGTCCGGATTCATCCCCTGCGGCTGGTCGGAGCCGAGCGCGCGATCGATCGACGCGAGTTGATGCTCGAAACCGCAACCTTTCTGGCCCAGGAGCGCGATGCACTGGAACACCGCCCCGATGCCCATGGGATTCGTGAAGTTCGGCATCCCCTTCACGTCCGAAATGAAGTAGGCGCCGTCCTGCAACGTCGTGTCGACGCAGGTCGCGTTGATCGTGCTGTCCGAACGCGCGGTGTTCTGGAAGACGCCCATGTCCCCGGCCGCCGTGCAGCTGTCCGAGGCGGTCGCGTCGCCCGGCGCGCCCAGGTCCGAGGAGATGACCGCGACGTGGAGGTTCGGCGGCGTCTTGGTGTTGGTCAGGATGTTCATGAACGTCGGAAGCTGCTCGTAGAGCTTCTCTTGCATGGATTGCATCGACGACGAGTTGTCGATCATGAACAGGATGTCGAGGTTGTTGTTTACCTTCTGGGTGTAGCGCATCGGCAGCGTCGCCGTCGGCAGGGGGGTCGGTGTCTCCAGCGTGCGCGACGTACAGGCCCACAGCGCGGGCGCCGCGCCGGCCAACACAGCCCACCGCGCCACGCGCGTCCACGAACAACCTTTGCCACGAATCATGCGAAACCTCCTGGGGCGCCGTAACAGCAACGGCTGGACCAACGCGTGCGCCACGCTTTGCTGCGCCGTCCGTGCGGCGGCTGCTAACGCAGTTGGCGGCAGCGCCAACACCGCGGTTGGCAACCAGCGCCGGCAACGACTAACGTCAGATGCAGATGCAGCGCTTCCCACTCGCGATCTTCGTGTTCGCGTTCCTGGGCTGGACGTTCGACTTCTACGACCTGGTGCTGCTCGGGTTCTTGAAGGACGGCGTCGCGCGTGACCTGCAGCTGTCGCACACCGCCCAGTCGTGGCTGCTGGGCGCGGGGCTGGGCGCGTCGGGGATCGGCGGCCTGGTGGCGGGGGCGCTGGCCGACAAGCTGGGCAAGCGGGCCGTGCTGTCGTCGACGGTGCTGATCTATTCGGCCGGCTCGCTGATCTGCGGCCTGGCGCCGACGGGGACGATCTTCTTCGTCGGGCGGCTCACGCAGGGGATCGGCGTGGGGGGCGAATGGGCCATCGGCCACGGGATGCTGGCCGAGGCGGTCGCGCCGTCGGTGCGCGGGCGCGCGGCGGCCGCCCTGCAAGCCGGCGAGCCGATCGGGGTGGCGATCGCGGCGCTGGTCGGCTACCTGGTCCTGCCGCGCGTCGGCTGGCGCGCGGTCCTGATCGGCTCCAGCGCCACGGCGCTGCTGGCGGTGTTCGTGCGGGCGTCGGCGCACCTGCCCAACCGCCCGGCCGGGACGCGCCCGTACTTTCGGCAGTTGCGCGCCGCCGCGCGCGTGCCCGGGCTGACGCGCCGGTTCGTGGCCGCCTGGCTGCTGGGGGTCTTCAAGCTCGGGACGTACTGGAGCTGCTACACCTGGCTGCCGACGTTCCTCAGCAGCGGGATGCACCAGACGGTCGCGCGTTCGCTGACCTGGATGGTGACGGCGCAGGCGGGGCAGCTCGGCGGCATGCTCGCGTTTGGCGCCGTCTCGGACCGGCTGGGACGGCGCCCGGCCTTCGCGCTCTACTCCGTGTTGACCGCCGCGGCGATCGGAACCCTGGCGGCGGGCTGGAGCGCCCTGCTCGGGCACCCGGTCCTGTTCTGGGCCGTCATGCTGGCGCTGGGGGTGGGGTCCGGCTGCACGGCCGGGTTCGGGGCCCTCCTGGCCGAGCTGTATCCGACCGAGATCCGGGGCGCCGCCATGGGCGCGACCTACAACCTGGCCCGGTCGGCCCAGCTGTTGACGCCGCTGGCGGTCGGGCTGGCCGTGGCACGCCACGGTCTTGGCGGCGGCCTGGCGGTCCCGTGCGTCCTGGCCCTGGCTACCGCCAGCTGGGTGTGGGTGTTGCCTGAAACCCGTGGAATTCCTCTGCCCGCTATGCCGAATTCCCACGCCTGACGCGGTACAATTGGAAACAATGAGGGAAGTTGTCATCGTCTCGGGCGCCCGGACGCCCATCGGGTCATTTCAGGGTGCGCTGGCTCCGCTGGCGGCCCCCAAGCTGGGCGCGGCGGCCGTGAAGGCCGCGCTGGAGCGTGGTCACGTCCCGCCGGATGCCGTGGGTGAGGTCTACCTCGGCTGTGTGCTGGCGGCCGGGATCGGGCAGGCGCCCGCGCGACAGGCGTCCATCGCGGCCGGGATCCCCGCCTCGATCGGCGCCGTCACCATCAACAAGGTCTGTGGCTCGGGGCTGAAGGCGGTCGTCTTCGGCCACCACGCGATCGCGGCCGGCGAGCACGACGTCGTCGTGGCCGGCGGGATGGAGTCGATGAGCAACGCGCCGTACCTGCTGCCCAAGGCGCGCGAAGGGTACCGGCTGGGGAACGCGCCGGTCATCGATTCCTTGATCCACGACGGCCTGTGGGACGCCTACAGCGACGTCCACATGGGCGAGTGCGCCGAGCTGTGCGCGCGCGAGAAGGGCATCAGCCGCGCCGATCAAGACGCGTTCGCCGTCGAGTCGTACAAGCGGGCCATGCGCGCGCAGAGCGAAGGAAAATTCCGCGGCGAGATCGTGCCGGTCGAGATCCCACAGAAGAAGGGGCCGTCCAAGATCGTCAGCGAGGACGAGGAGCCGGGGCGGGGCAACATCGAGAAGATCCCCTCGCTGCGGCCCGCCTTCTTGAAGGACGGGACGGTCACGGCGGGGAACGCGTCGTCGATCAACGACGGCGCGGCGGCGCTGGTTCTGGCCGGCGCCGACACGGCGGCCGCGCGTGGCTGGAAGCCGCTGGCGCGGATCGTCGGCGCCGCTGTCCACGCGCAGGCCCCCGAGTGGTTCACCACGGCGCCGGCGGGCGCCATCGAACGGCTGCTGGGGCGGATCGGCTGGAAGAAGGACGACGTCGACCTCTGGGAGATCAACGAAGCGTTCGCGGTCGTCTCGATCGCCAACAACCAGATGTTGGGGCTGGACCCGGCGCGGGTGAACGTGTGGGGCGGCGCGGTGGCGCTGGGCCACCCGATCGGCGCCTCGGGCGCGCGCGTGCTGGTCACGCTGCTCTCGGCCCTCTCGGATGCTGGCAAGAAGCGGGGCGTCGCCTCGCTGTGCATCGGCGGCGGCGAGGGGATCGCGCTGGCGGTGGAGCGGATCTGACGCTACCTTGGCGTCCTCACCCATGTCAGTGCTCGACGGCATCCAGCGGCTGGGCGTGATCGGCGCCGGCCAGATGGGGCGCGGCATCGCGCAGCTCGCGGCGATGAACGGGTTCGCCGTCACGCTGGCCGACAGCGGGCGCGACATCGCGGCGCGCGGCCGTACCACCATCGGCAAGCAGCTGGACAAGCTGGTCGAGAAGAACAAGCTGACCGCGGCCGACCGGACCGCCGCGCTGGCCCGGATCGAGCCGTGCGATCTCTACGGCGGCGAGCTGGAGGCGGCCGACTTCGTGGTCGAGGCCGCGGTCGAGGACGTGGCGGTGAAGAAGGAGATCTTCGCCGCGCTCGATCGCGCCTGCCGGCACGGCGTGGTGCTGGCCACCAACACGTCGTCGATCAGCATCACCGCCATCGGCGCCGCGGTCACCCGCCCGGAGCGGGTCATCGGCATGCACTTCATGAACCCGCCGCCGGTCATGAAGCTGGTGGAGATCATCCGCGGCCTGGCCACCGCCGACGCCACCTACGAGGTCACGCGCGCCCTGGCCGAGCGGCTGGGAAAGCAGACGGTCGTCTCCCGCGACATCCCCGGGTTCATCGTCAACCGCGTGCTGATGCCGATGCTGAACGAGGCCTGCTTCGCGCTTTACGAAGGGATCGGCTCGGTCGAGGACATGGACGTGGCGATCAACCTGGGGCTGAACCACCCGATGGGACCGTTCGCCCTGATGGATCTGATCGGCCTCGACACCACGCTGTCCATTCTCGAGGTCTTGCAGCGCGATCTGGGCGACCCGAAGTACCGCCCCTGTCCGCTCCTGCGCCAGTACGTCGCGGCCGGCTGGCTGGGGCGCAAGGCCGGACGCGGCTTCTATCACTACCCGCCGGCGCCGCAGCCGACGGGGCCGATCCCGGCGGAGCGAACCACTTGAGCGGCGGCCCCCCGGATCGCGCGCTGGTCGCGCGCGACGGCGCGCTCGCCGTGGTGACGATCAACCGCCCCGACGCGCGCAACGCGCTGGACGGCGAGACCCTGGACGCGCTGTCGGCCGCGTTCGACGAGCTGGAGCGCGATGAGCGGATCCGCTGCGCCATCCTGACCGGCGCCGGCGATCGCGCCTTCGCGGCCGGCGCCGACATCCGCGCCATGGTCGGCGCCGATCCGGCCAGCGCCGACCTGCTGGTCGCGGCAGCCCACCGGACGGCCGCGCTGCTGGAGGGCTCTCGACTGCCGGTGATCGCCGCCGTGCACGGCTTCGCGCTGGGCGGCGGTCTCGAGCTGGCGCTGGCGTGCGACTTCATCTACGCGGCGCGCGGCGCCAAGCTGGGCTTCCCCGAGGTCGGGCTGGGTGTCATCCCGGGGATGGGCGGCACGCAGCGGCTGGTCCACCGCATCGGTCCGACGCGCGCGCGCGAGCTGATCTATACCGGCCGCGTGATCGACGTCGAGGAAGCGGCGCGCCTGGGGCTGGTCAACCTGATCACCGAGCCCGCCGAGCTGTTGTCCCACGCCCGCGCCACCGCCGCCGAGATCGCCACGCGCGCACCGCTGGCGATCTCCGCCGCCAAGCGCGCGCTGCGGGCCGCCGGTGACCTGGCGCTCAACGACGGACTGGATCTCGAGCGCCGGCTGTTCGCCGCGCTGTTCGCCACCCATGATCAAAAGGAGGGGATGCGCGCGTTCCTCGACAAGCGCGCCCCTGTGTGGACCGGACGATGAACTTCGAGCTCAGCCCCGAACAGAAAATGATCCGCGACACCGCCCGCGACCTGGCGGCCCGCGAGATCGCCCCCCGCGCCGCAGAGATCGACAAGAGCCACGAATTCCCGCGCAAGATCTTCACGCGTCTTGGTGAGATGGGCCTTCTGGGGATCATGGTCCCCGAGCGCTGGGGCGGCGCCGGTCTGGACGCCCTCTCGTATGCCATCGCGCTGGAAGAGATCGCCCGCGCCTGCGCCTCGACGGCGGTGGCCATGTCGGTGCAGAGCTCGCTGGTCGAGGCGCCGATCTTGAAAGAGGGGACCGACGCGCAACGCGCGCGCTGGCTGCCGGATCTGGCGGCCGGGAAGAAGATCGGTTGCTTCGCGCTGTCCGAGCCGGAGGCAGGGTCCGACGCGAAGGCGCAGCGGACGCGCGCCGTGCGCGACGGCGACAAATGGATCCTGAACGGCACCAAGAACTTCATCACCAACGGGCCGGTGGCCGACCTGGCGATCGTCATCGCCAACACGGATCCGGCCCGGGGGTCGCGCGGCATCAGCGCGTTCCTCGTCCCGCTGCCCAGCCCGGGCGTCACGCTGGGTCCACCCGACGACAAGCTGGGGATCCGCGGCGCGCCCAGCGCGCAGGTGTTCCTGAGCGACTGCGCGGTCGGCGCCGACGCGCTGCTGGGCGCCGAGGGCGAGGGGTTCAAGATCGCGATGCGCGCGCTGGACGGCGGGCGGATCGGGATCGCGGCGCAGGCGCTGGGGATCGCGCGCGCGGCGTTCGAGGACGCGCTGGCCTACGCGCGCGAGCGCAAGACCTTCGGGCAGCCGATCGCCGAGCACCAGGCGATCCAGTTCAAGCTGGCCGACATGCGGACGGAGATCGACGCCGCGCGCATGCTGCTCTGGCGGGCGGCGGTCAAGAAGGACCAGGGCGTACCGTATTCGACCGACGCCGCGATGGCCAAGCTGTTCGCGTCAGAGGTGGCCAACCGCGCCGCCAAGGAGGCGGTGCAGATCTTCGGCGGCTACGGCTACCTGCGCGACTTCCCGGCCGAACGGCACTTCCGCGACGCGAAGATCACGGAGATTTACGAGGGAACCAGCGAGATCCAGCGGCTGGTGATCGCTTCGGCCTTGCTCAAGGAGTGATCCTGGGATTAACGTCGCCCCCGTCGAGGAGGCACACCATGGCCCGGATCGGTTCGAGGACTTTGATGCTGGTCGGCGCGAAGTTCGCCGCGTTGGCCCTGGTTTCCACCCTGGCGGTCGGCTGCGCCGACAGCAGCGAGGGTGGAGGGAACGTCCGGGTCGTCAGGACGCCGGAGGCCGCCGCGCAGACCGGCGGCATCGCCCCCGACAAGGAGGCGGAGGTGCAGCTGCTCCTGCAGCAGCGCGATCCGTCGACGCTGCGCTGCTATCAGGACGTGCTCGACGAGAAGCACGATCGCGCCTTCAAGGGGACGGTCATCGTCCTGCTGTCGCTGACCCCCGCGGGTGAGTCTTCCAAGGCCACCGCCAAGGTCACCGGCGGCACGTTGAACAACAAAGAGGTAAACGACTGCCTGGTCGAGAAGCTGCAGGAGTTCGACTACCCGCAGATCGCGCAGTCCGGCACGATGCAGTACGTCTACCGGTTCGAACCGGCGTACTGAGCCACTTCAAGTTGATCTGATCGAGGGTCGAGGGCGCTTGCTCGGCTGGGGGCGCCAGCCCGCCGTATCCGCGCGTCCGGCGAGCGCCATCGCGCGGCCGTCGGCAATGACTCGGGCCGCGTGCTTCGAGCCCGCACGCACGAAACCTGGGCAGGCGCCCGCGAGGGCACTCCCAGCGGCCGTCGCTTGCGGCTACCGCGCGGCGTGGACGCTACGCCCGGAACGAATCTAACCGCCGCTTGGTCGCGCTCGCCGGACGCGCGGATACGGCGGGC
>CAZTZM010000127.1:0-11355 GCA_964618005.1 uncultured Myxococcales bacterium | reverse complement strand
GACTCGCGCAACAACTGGGTGCTGGCGATCCTCACCACCGGCGAGGGGTGGCACAACAACCACCACCACTACCAGAGCTCGGCCAATCAAGGCTTCCGCTGGTGGGAGATCGACGTGACGTTCTACCTGCTGCGGCTGCTCGAGCGCTGCGGGCTGGTCTGGGACCTGCGCCGCCCGCCGGCCGATGTGCTCCGCGCAGGGCGGTTGGACGGTTACGGGGCTTGCGCCCCCGGGGTGAGCACGCCGCAATCGAGCGCGAATCTCACCAGGGCGGCTCTGGACGTGAGGCCCAGCTTGTCCATGACTCTGGACCGATAGGTCTCGACCGATTTGACGCCCAGGCGCAATTCTTCCGCGATCTGAGAGTTGGTGAACCCCTCCGCGACCCGCCGCATGACCTCCAGCTCGCGCGCGGTCAGCTGCGCCGTCGCCGGTTTGCCTTCTGCGTCGGGGGAGGTCGACCGGATCGAGGTTTGCGCGATCCCCAGGCCCAGCGAGGCGTCCATGAAGGTCCGTCCCTGCGCCACCGCCCGAATCGCGGCCAATAGCTCGGTGTCGACCGCGCTCTTCACCACGTAGCCGACGGCGCCCGCCTGCCCCGCGGCGCGAACGTACCCGAGCTCGTCGTGAACCGTGAGGACGATGATCCGCGTCTTGGGTCGAACCAGCTTCACCGCGGCGATGGCGGCCAGCCCGCCGCCGTTGGGCATGCTGATGTCCATCAACACGACGTCCGGCTCCGTCTCCTTCACGCCGCGCTCGGCGTCGGGGCCGTTCGCCGCCTCGCCGACCACCTCCATGTCCAGCTGCAGGTTGATGAGGGCGCGCAGGCCGCCCCGCAGGATGCCGTGATTGTCCACCACGAAGACCCGGGTCTTCATGAGACGCTCTGTCCGGCCAGCGGGACTCTGACACAGATGGTGGTACCGCTTCCGATCGAGGATTCCACGGTCATCGAACCTCCTACCAGGTGAGCACGCTCGCGCATGCCCACCAACCCGAGCTGCGCTTCGGAGAGTATCCCCGCGGCGTCGAAGCCTTTCCCGTCGTCCTCGACAACCAGGCGCACCTCGGTCGGGGTTCGATGGATGAGAATGCTCACGGCCTTGGGAGAGGCGTGCTTGCCGGCGTTCGTCAGGGCTTCCTGCGCCATGCGGTAGAGCGCCGTCTCGACCGCCTCCGGAAGCCGAGGCAGGCGCGGCCCGGTGCAGTGAAGATCGACCACGAACCCCTGAGCGCGGCTCACCTCCAGCCCCAGGCGCTCGAGCGCCTCCTCGAGCCCCAGATCGTCGAGCACGCTCGGTCGGAGTCCCCGCGCCATGCGCTGAACGCCCTCCAGGGCGGCCGACACCAGGCCGCGCAGCGTGCTCGCTGCCCCCACCGCCTGACCGAGATCCTGCGACTCCTCGACCGCCTTGAGGCCGACCAGGAGCGAGGTCAACGTCTGGGCCGTCTCGTCGTGCAGCTCGCGGGCGATGCGGCGCCGCTCGGCCTCCTGCGCGGTGAGCACGTCGTTCAGCAGCGCACGGATGGTCGCCTCGGCGTAGCGGCGCTCGGTGACGTCGCGATTGACGCTGACGTAGCCGAGGCGCTTGCCGTCGCTGTCGAAGAGCGCGGCCGCGCGCGATTCGATGTGGATGCGCTTTCCGTCACCTCGGCGATGCGTCAGCTCGCCCTGAAAGCGCCCCGTCTCGAGCAGCCGCTTGACCGCCTCCGCTCGCTCGACGCCGAGGAAGTCGGTGCGGAACACCATCGCGTCCGGCTGTCCCAGCACCTCTTCGGCCCGTCTTCCATAGGTCGATTCCGCGGCGGCGTTCCAGCCCGTGAGGATGAACTTGTCGTCGCTGGCGACCACGGCGTCGTTCACCGTCGCCAGCAACAGGTCGAGATAGCGTGTCTGCGCCTCCGTCCGGCGGCGGTAGGTGACATCGAGAATCGACGCCAGCGAGGCGGGCCGCCCGCGGAACGTCACCGCGAACGAGGTGAGCTCCACGTCGATGAAGGACCCGTCCTTCCGCCGATGCCTGAAGACCAGGCGCGGATCCAGGGCGACCGTGGCGGCCGTCGGCGTCTCGACGAAGAGATCGTCGAGCGTCAGGGCCAGGAACTCGTCGCGCGAGTAACCGTAGTGAAGGATCGCCGCCCGGTTGACGTCCACCACCGCCAGGGCCTCGACGATCCACATGGGGTGGCTGTTCTCCTCGAACACGCGGCGACAATCAGCCTGCGCGTCCGACCACCCGGCCTCGACCAACTCCGCCGACATCATCAAACTCCGAGAAGCACTATGGACCGTTCTCGGCGAAGCGCCGCACAATTCGGCAGCGCCCGGGCGTTCGAGCTTCAATTCGGCTGGGTGGTCGTCTTGGCGACCACGATTTCCACCCGCCGGTTGTTGGCGCGCCCCTCTGCGCTCGAGTTATCGGCGATGGGGCGGTCCGGTCCCATCCCCTTGGCCACCACCTGATCCGCCGGGAATCCCCGCGCGATCAGGTAGGCCCGAACCGATTCCGCGCGGCGCTGGGATAAGTCCATGTTTCGCGACAGCGAACCCCTGGAGTCCGTGTATCCTTCGATACCCACCGGCTTCGCGTTCGCGATGAGGGCAACGGCCACTTCGTCGAGGCGCGCCTCGGCCCCCGGCAGAAGCTTGGCGTCGTTCGACCGAAACAGAACGCCGCCCGACAGGGTGATGACCCTGCCGCGCTCGTCATCCTTCGCGGCCAGCTTGGCGAGCGCGTCGTTCGCTTCGATGGTCTTCTGCTCCGAGGCCAGCGCCCGCTGTTCGGACGCGGCGGCCTTCGTGTCCGCCGCCTCGCGCGCCGCGTGCTCCACGCCCAGCTGCTCGGCTTCCTGGGCCTGTCCCCGCTGGGCGTCGTCGAGCTGACCACGGGTCTTCACCAGCGAGGCCTGGGTCTTCTTCATGACCTGGGTCTGCTTGTCCTGGTAGTCCTGCTTCGCCTTGGCGACCGTTTGCTGGGCGAGCGCCGTCTGGGCCTGCGCCTCGACGATCTGGATGGTTCGGTCAGCGATGTAGGCCAGGTCGACGGTCTTCTGCGAGCCCTTCTCCTCCACGAACGACGCCTCCGCGGCGTCGAGGACAACCTTTGCTTTGTGAAGGTCCGCCGGCAACAACTGGAGGGCGGGGCCGCTGCTGGCACGGGCATAGGAGGCCCGCGCGGTCGTCAGTTCGACGGGGGTGACCGTGGCACACCCCGCCGCGATGAGCGCCATCCCGAACAGCAGCGGGGCCGATCGCGACCAGTACGTTCTCTGTGACATTTTCATGGGCCATTCCTCGTTAATTGTTCTGTTGAAGCGAATCATTCAGCGTCTTCACCTTCTCGAGCGCCGCCTGGGCCTCGAGCTTCGACGCGTTCTCCCGGGTGAGCGCCAGCGACAGGTCGGCGTCGGCCCGCGCGCGCAGTAGCAGCCGCGTCGACATCGGCTGGTCGTCCACGCTGGTCAGCTTGCGTGCATGTTCGAACTGTTCTTTGGCCAGCTCGAGATGAAGGGCAGCCTCGGGGCTGTGGGCGGCGCCGACCTCTTCGGCGGCGCGGATCGCCCCCGCGCTGTCCTCCGCCCCCAAGCTGGGCACGGCCACCACGGGGCCGTTGTTCGTCGTCCCACAGGCGCCTTGAAACGCAAATGCCGCGATCGGAATCCAGAGTCGCAGGGTCATGATCGTCCTCTCCTCGAAAATGAAGCGCATATCGCGGCGCGAAACGTAGCGTCGGCGGAACACCGCTCTGGTCCGGAAGCCCCCGCCCCCGCCGTAGGGGTTCCCCTATTCTTCTCCGATCGACCATGGGGGGGGTGGTCATCGGCCCGCCGGGTCGGGGAATCCCTGACGAGAGCCGCTGGTCTTTCGGAATGGTCGCGCTGGGCGGCGGTGCGTATTGCTGTTCGGTTCACGTACAACGATCGTTGGGGAAGGAAGAAAACGATGCTTTGGACAATTGCCGTGATCTTGTTGGTTCTCTGGGGGCTCGGGTTGGTGACCTCCTATACCTTGGGCGGGTACATCCACATCCTGCTGGTCGTGGCGGTGATCGTCGCCGCCATCCGCTTGATCCAGGGAAGGCGCGTCCTGTGAAGCGCCTCGTGGCCGCCGCGTTGCTGGTGGTGTTCGCCCTCGCGCCCTCTCTGTCCAGGGCCGGGACCATCAACCGGGCTCCCCCCACCCCGGCCGCCGTCGCGGAGGCGCCGCGCGAATCGCCGCCCAGCCCGCGGCCGGCGAACGCCGCGCCGGGCAGCGGCGGCGACTATGCCGCGCGAGAAGCAGCCGCCCCCCAGCTGGGCGAGTTCAAAGGTGGGAGCGTGGTGGTCTTCATCGGCGGCGGAACGCTGCTGATCGTGGTGATCATCGTGCTCGTCGTCTTGATCGTTTAGGTTCCCTCACACGATGGGCACGATGGGGGGCACGATGAGTCGATACGGGGCGGCGGTGCTGCTCTCGGTGCTCGCGGGCGGCTCGGCGGCGGCCGCGACGCCGGCGATCGGTCCAAAGGGCACCGACTACGAGCTCGCCTTCGCCCAGGCTTTCCCGGCCGCGGGAGGCGAGCACCGGATCAGCGATTGGGCGCTCTACACCTCGCTGGTCGCCGGGGACCTGGTGACGTACGCCAGGCGGATCGATCCGGCCGTCGCCAAGCGGGCGGACGAAGCACAGGGGAAGCCGTATCAGACCCAGCAGGTGGAGGTGAGCGTCAGAGGCGACCTTCGCCTGGTCGCGGCGTTCAACGATCACCGGCACCGAATCCAGTCGATGGTGGTCTACGTCGACGGAGAAGGCTTCACCGACGCCAAGTGCCAGCACGATCTGACGTACGTGGAAGGCGAGTTCCGGCTCGTGCTGGGCGAGAGCGGCACCGGAGGCGACCCGCTGTCCCATGCGACGATCGCCCCGAGCTGCCCGTTCACGCTCGCGCGCGGATTCCAGGTCACCGCGGGTCGTTCTTCGCGTTTCAAGTGCTGGCCGACCAAGTACGCGGTTCGATGCGGACTGGCCCTGCCGGACATGCCGGTGGCGCTCAAAGGCGTCATCGAGAGCCAGTACCCCGCCTCCGTCGCGCTGCGCTGGCGCTGGCGCGGCCTCGGCGACGTTGTCCGCACCCGCTACGTCGACGCCAACGGCAATCGCGTGCCCGCTCACGGCGGCGTCGCCGTGACGGTTCCCGACGAGCTCAGTCCGGAGTTCGTCGATGCCGGCGGCCACGTTCTTTGGACCGCGCCAGCGGCCGCAGCAGCCGGGAGCCGCCGCTGATTTCCGCCAGCTCGATCATCGCGGCGATGTCGGACAATCGTCCGGGGCGGTTTTACAGCGTCGACGAGCTCGCCGCCCTGCTTCGCGTCCAGGACAAGGTGGCGCTGCACAGGCAACTCCGGGCCATGGTGGCCGATCCGGATCTCCCCAGCGGGTTCAAGCTGCGCCTCGGTTCGTCAGACGACTTCTATCGGCCGGTCTCCTTCGCCCCCCTCTCCTCGCGGGGCGGGCCCTGGCAGACGTAGGTCGGCTACACCGGTCCGTCGGGCGCTGTCCAGAGCGGATCGGGCAGGTCCTTGAAGGCGGCGCGGACGCCCTCGCTCCACTTCTTGCTGAGCGCGCCGAAGTAGGGATCGCCCTGTTCGAATCGGCGGCGCCTTCGAATCGCCAGCGTGTCGCGTTCGTAGCAGACCAGATCGATGGGCATCCCGACCGACAGGTTGCTGCGCATCGTCGAGTCGAACGAAACCAGGACGCATTTGGCGGCGTCGCTCAGGCTGGTGGACGGGTCGATCACCCGGTCCATGATCGGCTTGCCGTACTTGGCCTCGCCGGTCTGAAAAAAAGGCGTATCGGTCCCGGCCTCGATGAAATTGCCCTCCGCGTAGATCCGAAACAGCCGCATCGGCTCGCCCCGGATCTGGCCGCCGAGAATGAACGAGGCGTTGAACGACAGAGCGTTCTTTTCCAGATGCTCCTTGTCGCGCTGCCCGATGGCGCGCATCGCGTCCGAGACGACGCACGCCACGTCGAACATGGTGCGTGCGTTCAAGAGGCTCGGCAGTCCGACCTCGACCTGGGCCGAAGCCTCGGCCCTCTGCCTCAGCAGGCTGATGACGGCCTGGGTGCCGGCCAGGCTCCCGGAGCTGAGCAAGACCAGCACGCGGTCGCCGGGACGCTCGAAGATCGTCATCTTGCAGAACGAGGCGAAGTCGTCGACGCCGGCGTGGGTGCGAGAGTCCGATCCCAGGATGATCCCGTCCTTCAGCAGCACCCCCACACAGTAGGTCATGGCGTCGCGCCCCCGCCGCCGCGCGCGGCCCGCTCCGGGACCGTCACGCGGTCACCTCGTCGGTCCAGACCCTGAAGCTACGCAGGGTGTTCGGTCCGAAGGTCGTGCTGATCGCGACGTCGGCGGCGTCGCGGCCCCGCGCGATGAGGACGCGTCCGATGCGCGGGACGTTGTTCCGCGGATCGAACGTGTGCCAGGCCCCCCCGAGATAGGCCTCGAACCATCCCGCGAAGTCCATCGGCGCGGGGTCCTTGGGAACCCCGATGTCACCGAGATACCCGGTGCAATAGCGGGCGGGAATGTTCATGCAACGACAGAGCGTGATGGCCAGGTGGGCGAAGTCCCGGCACACGCCCTTGCGGTCGTTGAAGACCTCCCAGGCCGTCTTGGTGGGACTGGCGAACTGGTAGCCGAACGTGATGTGCTGGTGAACGAAGTCGCAGATCGCCTGGACGCGCGCCCAGCCGAACGGGCCGCTCGAGAACCGCGACCAGGCGAACTCGGACATCTTGTCGGTCTCGCAATAACGACTTCCCAGCAAGAACACCAGCGTCTCCTCCGGGAGCTGCTGGACGAGGTGCTGGACGGCGGACGGCACGATCAGATCCCGCGCGCCCGAGTCGCGGATGGTCGTGTCGCTGGTCACCCGGAGATTGCCGGGCGGGGCGACCAGGCGCGTGCACCAGTTTCCAAACCCATCGCGGTAACCGGCGGTGGTGACCGCCGGCGTCGTCCACAGGTGGTCGGGATGCGTGAGATCGGAGACCCGGCTGTGATGGATGTTGAGGGTCAGGATCACCGGCGTGGGCTGGGGGAAATCGTAGTTGAGCTCGTAACCGACGCGAATCTGCATGTTGCTCCTGGGCTGCCTGCGGTTCTCTAGAATTCCCCGTCTCCTCCACCCATACCACCCGCCGCATGCCCCTCACCACCTCCGGATCTCTTCTTGGGCCGCTCGGCGATGAGGGCCTCGGTGGACAGCATGAGCGCAGCGACCGAGGCCGCGTTCTGCAGCGCCGCGCGCACGACCTTGGTCGGGTCGATGACGCCGGCCTTCACCAGGTCCTCGTATTCCTCGGTCGCCGCGTTGAAGCCGAACGCGCCCTTGCCGCTCTTGACCTTCTCCACCACGATCGCCCCGTCGACGCCCGCGTTCGCGGCGATCTGCCGCAGGGGCTCCTCCACGGCGCGGCGGATGATCTTGACCCCGTACTGCCGGTCGTCGTCGAACTTGAGGCCGTCCAGGGCCGAGAGCGCGCGAATGAGCGCGACGCCGCCGCCCGGGACGATCCCCTCCTCGACCGCCGCGCGCGTGGCGTGGAGCGCGTCTTCGACGCGGGCCTTCTTCTCCTTCATCTCCGATTCGGTCGCGGCGCCGACCTTGATCACCGCCACGCCCCCGACCAGCTTGGCCAGCCGCTCCTGCAGCTTCTCGCGGTCGTAGTCGGAGGTCGTGTCCTCGATCTGGACGCGGAGCTGTTTGACCCGCGCCTCGATGTCGGCCTTCTTGCCCGCCCCCTCGACGATGGTGGTGGTGTCCTTGTCGACCGTGATCCGCTTGGCGCGGCCGAGGTTCTCCAGCTTGATGCCGTCCAGCTTGAGGCCCAGATCCTCCGTGACCGCCTGCCCGCCGGTGAGCACCGCGATGTCCTTCAGCATCTCGCTGCGACGGTCGCCGAAGCCAGGCGCCTTGACCGCACAGACCTGCAAGGTGCCGCGCAGCTTGTTGACCACCAGCGTGGCCAGGGCCTCGCAGTCGATGTCCTCCGCGATGATGACCAGCGGGCGTCCGCCCTTGGCCACCTGCTCGAGCAGCGGCAAGAGGTCCTTCATGTTGGAGAGCTTCTTCTCGTGAACGAGGATGAACGCGTCTTCCAGCACCGCCTCCATGCGCTCCGCGTCGGTCACGAAGTACGGCGAGAGATAGCCGCGATCGAACTGCATCCCCTCGACCACCTCCAGCGTCGTCTCCATGGACTTCGCTTCCTCGACCGTGATGACCCCCTCCTTGCCGACCTTCTCCATCGCGTCGGCCAGGATCTCGCCAATCACGACCTCGCCGTTGGCGCTGATGGTGCCGACCTGCGCGATCTCGGTCTTCCCCTTGGTCGGCTTGGCCTGGACCTTGAGGTTCTCGACGATCCTGGCGACCGCCGCCTCGATGCCGCGCTTGATGTCCATGGGGTTGTGCCCGGCCGTGACCAGCTTGGACCCTTCGGTGTAGATGGCCTGCGCCAGCACGGTCGCCGTGGTCGTTCCGTCACCGGCGATGTCCGAGGTCTTCGAGGCGACCTCCTTGACCATCTGGGCGCCCATGTTGGCCAGCTTGTCTTCGAGCTCGATCTCCTTGGCGACGGTGACGCCGTCCTTGGTCACCGTCGGCGAGCCCCAGGACTTCTCGATGATGACGTTCCGGCCGCGTGGCCCCAGCGTCACCTTGACCGTGTTGGCGAGGATGTTGAGCCCGTTCGCGATGCTGCGGCGGGCGTTCTCCGAAAAGACGATTTCCTTGGCTGACATGACTTCTATCTCCAGTCTTGCGGCCGGTCCCGCTGGGCGCGGGATCGGCGAATTGGCCCCCATTTCAAATGGCGTTACACGCGGCGCGTGCTCCGCCCATTCGATGCGACGAGCCGTTCGCTGAATAAGCACCGCCCGGCGGGGCGACCACTCGGATCTCCCCGCGCCGCGTGTAGGGGATTCCCTGTCAGCGCGCCGCCGAATCGTCGGCCGGGGGGCCGAAATAATGACGCACGTGGGCGGCGATCTGTCGGTCGGTCGGATGATCGGCTGTCTCGAGACCGACCACGCGGGCGGCGAGCGCTGGGTCGTTCTTCTCCAGGTAGCGCAGGAACAGCAGCTTCGCGGTCGACGGGCCGAGCACGAGAATCTGCTCCGCGTCCTTCAAGGTGTCGGCGAGCTCGCCAAAGAAGCGGTGTTCGTCGTCGGGATGATTGTGGGTCCGGGTCAGCTGACTCTTCGGATGCCGGTGCAGGTGGTGATTCGGTGAATGCACGGTCGACTCGTCGAAGCCGTCCCCGCGAACGTGGAACACCTTCGCCTCCGCGCCGTCCATCCAGACCGCCACCTGTTGACCCATGAACACTTTCTAGCACCGAGCGGTCCGGAAGCCCGCCCGGATGGAACGTTCAGCGAAGCCGAGACGCCAGATGGGGAGAAACCCTACAGGGGGCGCGGGAAGGCCCGGACTCTTCCAGCGCTGCGCTCGCGCTATGGATCGGACGAGCCATGCGTCCCGATTCGGAGAACCATTTCGACCTGCGCCGCTGCGTGCCGATGTCACGCCAGGAGGAGCATCGCTGCGCGATAGCCTATGGCAAGAGCAAGGATCCCGTCCTGGCTGAACGGCTCGTGATGGCGAACATGCGGCTCGTGGTCACGCTGGCGCACCAGTATTGCCGGGTCTCCGGGGACCTGCGCGACATGGTTCAAGAGGGCAATCGCGGCCTCATCCGGGCGGTCCGCGGGTACGATCCAAATCGCAACATCAGATTCTGCACATATGCGGCCTGGTGGATACGCGCGTACATGTTGCAGTTCACGCTGAACAACTGGCGCCTCGTCAAGGTGGGGACGACCCAGGTGCAGCGCAAACTGTTCTTTTCGCTGCGCAAGGAACGCCGCCGGCTTGAGCTGACGGGCGCTGAAGCAACGCCTCGAGAGCTCGCTCTTCGCCTTCGGGTCAAGGAGAGCGAGGTCGCCACCATGATGGAGCGCTTCGCCAGCAGCGAGATATCGCTGGACGCGCCGATCGCCCCTGACGGGCTCGGTGCCAGGACCATCGGAGACACGCTGAGCGATCCGTCCGCGTCCCGGCCCGACCGGTGGAGCGAGGACACCGAGTTCGCCGACGTCCTCCGGTCCAAGTTGAAGATCTTCGGAGAGGGGCTGCAGGGTCGAGAAGCCGAGATATTCCGGGGACGGCTGGTGAGCGACGAGCCGCTCACGCTGACACAACTGGCCGCCACGTTCGGCGTGACGCGCGAGCGCACGCGACAGGTCGAGCAGCGGCTCAAGCTCCGAATTCGCGACTACCTGGCCGACGAGCTGGGCGACGAGCTCGACCTGCCCGAAGTCGGGCGAGGCCGCCAGCACCATCGGGGCGCTCTCTCGATCGCCGGCAGGCCCGCCGTGCGGGATCAATCTGCCGGCTGGCGCTCCGCCAGCTGAATCACCGCCTCGGAGAGGCGCGTCAGGTCGACGGGTTTGGTCAGATGCACTTGAAACCCGGCCTCCAGCGATCGCTGGAGATCGTCCTCCGCGGCCATCGCCGTGAGCGCGAGCGCGGGCGTCTCCCCGCCGGTCTCGCGGTCGAGCGCTCTCACCTTTCGGATGAAGGTGTAGCCGTCCTCGCCCGGCATGGCGATGTCGCACACGAGCACCTTCGGCCGGAGCAGCCGGACAGCGCTCAGACCTTCCGCGGCCGATCCCGCCACCGACACCCGGGCTCCCATCCCCTTCAGCATGTCGGCCACCGCCTCCCGGGTGGCGAGATCGTCGTCGACGACCAGGACCGGCAGGTCCTTCATCTGCCGGTGGTCCCGTACCTCCGCCGGATCCTTCCCCCACGGCGGGGCGAACATCTCGCCGTCCGCGGGCTCTTGGCGAGCCTTCGCCAGCGGGATGGTCACGATGAAGGTGGCTCCCTTTCCGATCCCCGGGCTGTGAGCCTCGACGGTCCCGTGGTGCTCCTCGACCAGGTGGCGCACGATCGCCAGCCCGAGCCCCAGGCCGCCGTGCATGCGCGTGCTCGACGTATCTCCCTGGGAGAAGCGATTGAAGACCTGCGGTAAGAAATCGGGATCGATCCCGGCCCCGTTGTCGCTGACCCGGACGCGGGCGGAACCGTCGGCCACGTCGAGCGTCACCCCGACCCGACCGCGCTCGGGGGTGAACTTGATGGCGTTGGTGAGCAGATTCGAGACCACCTGCTGCAAGCGCGCGGGGTCGCCCTCCACCGCGCTGACCGACTCGTCCAGCGTGACGTCGAGCTCGATCGATCGCGCCTGAGCCGGCCCGGACACCCCCTCGACGGCCGCCCGGACGACGGAGCTCA
>CAZTZM010000126.1:0-20299 GCA_964618005.1 uncultured Myxococcales bacterium | reverse complement strand
CGTGGTCGGCGTTCTGCAGCAGGTTGACGATGATGTTCTCGACGTCCTCGCCGACGTACCCGGCCTCCGTCAGGTTCGTGGCGTCCGCGATGGCGAACGGCACGTTGAGGATCTTGGCCAGGGTCTGCGCCAGCAGCGTCTTGCCGCAGCCCGTGGGGCCGAGCAGCAGGATGTTCGACTTGCCGAGCTCGACATCCTCCGCCCCCACCTTGGCGTCGATGCGCTTGTAGTGGTTGTGGATGGCGACGGCCAGGATCTTCTTGGCCCGCTCCTGCCCGATCACGTAGTCGTCGAGGACGGTCTTGATCTCGGCCGGCTTGGGCACCGGCGCCAGGCCGAAGCTCTCCGACTCTTTCTCGATCTCCTCCGCAATGATGTCGTTGCAGAGGCCGATGCACTCGTCGCAGATGTAGACCGTGGGGCCCGCGATGAGCTTCTTGACCTCCTTCTGGCTCTTCCCACAGAAGGAGCAAGAGAGGTTCCCGTGATCGTCGCGCTTACGCTCGGGCGGCACCTAGAAAAATGTAGCACATCTCTCCCCCGTCCAGCTCCGCTCGCTGCGGGATCTCTCGCTGGCGACTGGATGGCTCCGCTCACTTACGGTTGCGGGGGCCGAGGACGTGTGTCCCCTCCGTGCTCAAACAGTCCTCGCGATCGGGCGCTGCGGTGCTCGGCCGATTCCATGGTCGCTACGGAACTGCGCGCGGAGGGGACACACAGCCCTCGACCTTCCTTGACCTGGCGTTCGCTCCGCCTTGACCGGTACCCGTGCCCTGACCGAATGCGTTCAAGGCGGAGTGAACGCAGATTGCGGAGTCGCCCGGGGGCTGGGGTTCCCTTCCGCGCGCAGTTCCGCAGCGATTGCGGCGCTGGCCGAGCCGTCGGGTGCTCGATCGCGAGGACTGTTTGAGCACGGAAGGGAACCCCAGAACCCGGGCCCCGCAACCGAAGAGAGGGGAGCCCGATTCGGGCCCCGCTCCGGGCGACTACTTGCCGACGGTCGAGGGCTTTTGAATCAGCACCTCGTCGACGATGCCGTATTCCTTGGCCTCGATGGCGCTCATGAAGTAGTCCCGCTCGGTGTCCTGCTTGATGCGGTCGATGGGCTGGCCGGTGTGCTTCACCAGCAGCTCGTTCAGCCGGTCGCGCGTCCGCAGGATCTCGCGGGCGTGGATGTCGATGTCGGTGGCCTGGCCCGAGAACCCGCCGAGCGGCTGGTGGATCAGGATGCTCGAGTGCGGCAGCGAGTAGCGCTTGCCCTTGGTGCCGGCCGCCAGCAGAAACGAGCCCATCGAGGCCGCCTGCCCCATGCAGTAGGTCGCCACGTCCGGGCGCACGTACTGCATGGTGTCGTAGATGGCCAGGCCCGCCGTGACCATGCCGCCCGGTGAGTTGATGTACATCATGATGTCCTTGTCCGGGTCCTCGCTCTCGAGGAACAGGAGCTGGGCGATGATGATGTTGGCGACCTGATCGTCGACCGCCGTGCCGAGGAAGATGATCCGGTCCTTCAGCAGGCGCGAGAAGATGTCCCACCCGCGCTCGCCCCGGTGGGTCTGCTCGATGACCGTGGGGATGATGAAGTTCTTGATGGCGGGCGGCGGGGCGTCGAACTGGCTCATGGGGTGGGTTCCTTCTTGGAGGACTTTTTGCCTTTGCTGGTCGACGTCGCAGCTTCTTGGCGGGCCTGTTCGGGCGTCACGATCAGCGAAGGCGCGGGCTCGCCGTCGGTGATCTTAGCCTGCGAGATCAGCAGATCAAGCGTCTTCTGCTCACGGATCTGGTGCTCGATCTGCTGGATGCGGCCGTCCTTCTCCAGCTCGGCGCGCAGCTGCTTGGGGTTCTCGTTGCGCGCCTGCGCCAGCTCGGCGATCCGCTTCTGAACGTCGGCGTCGCCGGCGGCGATCCCCTCGCGCTCGGCGATCGCCTGCAGCAGGATCGAGCCGCGCGCCTCCTGCTCGGCCTCGTCACGGACCTCGGCCCGCATCTTCTCGTCGTCGACCGACTCCGTGTCGACGCCCATCATCATCAGCTGGTTCTTGGCGCGATTGACGATCGCCTGCGCATACCGGTCGACCAGCGATCGCGCGACGGGGAACTCGTTGCGCGTGACGATCTCCTTCACCGCGGCACGCTCCAGCTCGCGCTTGATCCGCTGCGTGTCGGCGTCGGCCAGCTTGTCGCGCACCTTGGTCTTGAGGCCCTCCAGCGTCTCGGCCTCGCCGGTGTCCTTCGCCAGATCGTCGTCCAGCGCCGGCACCTGCTTCTCGCGCGCCTCTTTGATCGAAACGTTCAGGTGCACGTGGCGCCCCGACATCTCGGCGGGCGTTCCCTCGGTCGGCAGCGTGTAGTCGACCTCGATCTGGCCGTCGCCGCCGATCGGCTTGCCGCGCAGGCGCGACGCCAGCCCCGGCAGCGGACCCCCGACGTCGTCCTCCAGGTCGACCAGCAGCTCGCGCTTCTTGATCTTGTGCTCGCCCACCTTGCCGTTGACCTCGACCCGGACCAGGTCGGCCGGGCCGGTCTCCGTGCGCCCCTCGACGGGCTTGAACTGCGTCATCCGCCGGCGATAGCCCTCCAGCGCCTCGGTCACCTGCTCGTCGGTCACCTTGGACGCCCGGCGGGTCAGCGGCAGGCCGTTATAGTCCTTGGGGGTCACCTGGGAACGGACCTCGACCCGGGCCGAGAACTTGAACGGCGCGCCGGCCTTGATCTCGATCTCGGCCACGGCCGGGGGCGCCACGGGCTGAATCTGGTTCTCCTGAATAGCCTGGCCGATCGAGCGCTCGACCAGCTCGCGGGCCACCTCGTCCTCGACCTGCCGGCGGTACATCCGCTCCAGCAAGGCGCGCGGCACCTTTCCAGGCCGGAAGCCGGGCAGCTTCACGCCGCGGCGGAGCTCGTCGTACTTCTTCTCGAGCTTCGGGGCGACGTCACCCCAGGGGAGCTCGAACTCGACCTTCTTTTCGACCGGGGACAGGTCTTCGATCGTGATCTGCATAGGAAGCTGCGTTGTCTACAACCGGCGTCGGCCGGGCGCAAGCACCGGTGTCTCTACCCGTGGGACCTCTGAGAGGGTTCCCACGCCCTCCCCCGACGGACGCCGCTCGGCAAAGCCGAGCTCCGTCCACCCCGCTTGCGTTACAGCTCGGACGCGCCCCTCGATTCGCCTTGCACGGCCGGGGGGTTTTGGTCAGCATATGGGCCCTTCCCATGGCTCTCGCCGGTTTCACGCTCGCCGATCGTTTGGGCGCCAAGTCGTCCCCCTGCTCCGTCCCTGGGTGCACCCGCACCTGGATCTCCATGGCTGCAGGCAAGGGGCTCAAGCTGGGCGGCCGCGGCGCCGCCGACCCCTCCGATCCCACGTCGTCGATGTGCGACCCCTGCCGCGAGGTGTTCGGCCGCGCCCGCGACGTCGAACGTCCCTGCGATCGCGCCGGCTGCCAGCGCACCTGGACCTGGCCCGCCATGGCCCAGGTCGAAGCGGCCGCCGCCAACCGCCCCGCGCCCCGCGGCATGTGCGCCGACTGCGAGCAGAAGCTCGCCAGCCTGAGCGACAAGACGTTGCCCTGCGCCGTCGCCGGCTGCTCGCGGCAGGCGGTCTTCTCCCGCAAGGCGCAGCTGCTGGCGGGCGCGCCCGACGTCGAGCCGGAGACGCCGGCCCTGCGCTGCGCGCAGTGCGAGAGCGTCTACCGCAAGCTGAAGGACCGCCAGGTCACCTGCGGCATCAACGGCTGCAAGAACAAGTGGAGCTGGGGCGCGGACGAGCAGATCCAGGCCTATGCGGCCGGGCTGTCGAACGATCCGCCGCGGCGGATGTGCGACAGCTGCAAGGTCGCGTTCGGCGGCATCGCCGACCGGGAGATCCGCTGCCGCACCTCGGGCTGCAAGAAGACCTGGACCTGGGGCCGCGGCGACCAGCTGGACGCCTGCCTGGCGGGCAAGCCCACCCCCAAGGCGCCGCACCGGATGTGCGAGAGCTGCATCGGGCTCTACCAGACGCTGAAGGACGTGGAGCGCCCCTGCCGGCGCGCCGGTTGCAAGCGGACCTGGACCGACAAGCGCGGCGGCCAGCTGGCGCGGGCGGTGCGCGGCAAGACCGGCGATCCCTATCCGCAGTACTGCGAGGTGTGCGCCAAGGAGATGGGCGACCTCGACGATCGCCAGATCCCCTGCAAGACCGAGAACTGCACCGGGACCTGGACCTGGACCAAGCAGCAGCAGCTGGCCGCTGGCGTGAGGCCGGAGCCCAAGGTCGAAGAGAGGGTCGAAGGGAAGCTCGAGGACACCGCCGAGGCCGAGGCAGCCCCCGAGGTCGCGGCAGAGGCCGCGAGCCCCGCGGCGCCCGAGATGTCGGCCCTCACCACCGGCGAGGTGCCTGCCGTCGCTGCGGCCACGGCCACGCCTGGCGGGAAGCGGTCGCGCAACAAGAAGAAGCGGCGCCGCGAGATCCGGCCGCCGGAGCGCCGTTGCCAGTCCTGCAACGACTTCCTCAAGGACAAGAAGACGATCGAGATCGCGTGCAAGCAGTGCGCGACGCCGATCTTCTGGCCGCCGGAGAGCCAGCTGCAGACCCACCTGGGCGCCTGGGCCGAGCCGACGATGTGCGGCGCCTGCAAGCGCGATGCGACCGAGGCCGCCCGCGCCGTCGAACGCGAAGCCCTGCGCGCCGCCGCCGTCGCAGCCTCCCCCGGCCACCACGCCGAAGAGCCCCCGCCCGCCCCCGAAGCGCCGGCGCCCGAGCCCACGCCGACCGCCGACGCGAACTAGACGAGCGTCACATCACGTTGCTCTGATCGATGGTCGAGGGCGCTTGCTCGGCTGGGGCGCCAGGCCTGGCGCCCGGGCCGGGCCCGGGCCTCGAAAGTCCCCTCATCCCTCGGCGGCCGCGAGGGCGCGGGCCAGGGGGTAGTCGGCGGGGAGCAGGTCGAGTGACGGCAGATCGACGGCGGGGACCCAGGCGATCTCCGCGACATCGAGGGCTTGTGGCGCACCGGCGACGATGACCGCCGCATAGACCAGCATGTAGAGGTCGAACTCCGGGTAGGGGTGGAAGACGACCTCGTGGATGCGGCCGACGGAGACCCGGCAGCCCAGCTCCTCGCGCACCTCGCGCGCCAGCGCGTCGGTCGGGGATTCGCCCGGCTCGACCTTGCCGCCCGGGAACTCCCACAGGCCGGGCATGGGCTGATCGGCGCGCCGCCGCGACACCAGGACGCGCGCGCCGTCACGGATCAGCGCGGCGACCACCAGCTTGCGCGCGCGCACGGGGCGGCGCCCTTCAGCTCACCTGCGGGGCGGGTCGTCCGGGCGGCGCCGACGACGGGCGCGGGCCGGCGCCGGCCGTGCGGTCGATCAGCGCCATCAGGTCCTCCAGCCGGAACGGCTTCTGGATGACCGAGGCCACCGACTCCTCCATGAACTTGCGCGCGTCGCTGGAGAACGCGCCGCCGGTGACGAACACGAACCGATCGCCCAGCGACGGGAACCGATCGCGCACGGTCTCGTGCAGCTCCATCCCCGACATTTCGGGCATCTGCAGGTCGCAGAGGACCACGTCGAACCCAGGGTCGCGCTCCAGGATCCGCAGCGCCTCCGGGCCGCCGAGCGCCGTCGTCAGCTCGTGCGTGTCGCCCAGCATGCGCCGGTAGGCCTTGAGCAGCAGCGCCTCGTCGTCGACCGCCAGCACGCGACGCCGGGCGTACCCGCGCGCGGGTGGCACCGCGTCGACCGCCGGGCGCGCCGGCGCGCGCACCTGCTCGGCGGGCAGGCGGACGCGGAACGTGGCCCCCGCGCCGGGCCGACTCTCGACCACGATCTCGCCGCCCAGCGCGCGCACGATCCCCAGCGAGATCGGGAGCCCCAGGCCGGTCCCCATCCCGCGCGGCTTGGTGGTGAAGAACGACTCGAAGATGCGCGGCAGGATCTCCGCGGCGATGCCCGGACCGTTGTCGCTGATCTCGACGACGACGTCGGCGCCGTCGTCGTAGCTGCGCACGCGCACCAGGTTCTGCTTGGCCGCCGCCTCGTCCAGCGCCTGCGCGGCGTTCAGGATCAAGTTCAGGAAGACCTGCCCCAGGCGCGGCGCGCTGGCGCGCACCAGCCGCTCGGCCTTCAGCTCACGCTCGACCCGGGCCCGATACTTCAGCTCGTTGCGCAGCATCCCCAGCGCCGAATCGATCGCCTGGTTCACGTCCATCGGCCCGTTCGCCTCTTCGTCGGCGTGCGAGAACGAGCCCAGGTCGCGCACGATCCGGTGGATGCGCGCCATCCCCTCCTTCGACTCTTGCAGGATGACGTTCGCCTCGAACAGCAGATCGGTCAGGCCCAGCTTGGCCGCCACGCCGTCCGGCAGCTCGCGCAGCCGCTCCTCCACCAGCCGCAGCTGGCCGGTCAGCGCCTCGATGTTGGCCAGCACGAAGGCGGCCGGGTTGTTGATCTCGTGCGCCACCCCGGCCGCCAGGAGCCCGATCGAGGCCAGCTTCTCGCCCTGCAGGCGGCCGATCTCGCGCTCGCGCTCGTCGGTCGCGTCCCGGACGTAGAGGATCGCGCCGCGACCAGGGACCGGGTAGGCGCGGACGGCGAAGGCCCGCCCGTCGCTGGACAGGCCCCGATCCGCGCTGGCGGCCGCGTCGATCGCGTCGCGCGCCGCGGCGATCAGCTCGGCGCGCAGCGGGCCACCGTAGAGGCGCGCGCCGGCCGCGTTGCCGATCTCCAGCGCGCCGTCGGGATCGACCAGGCAGACGCCGTCCTCGAACACGTCGAACGCCTCGCGGAGCAGCTGGTCGCGCGCCGCCAGCGACGGCAGCCGCTCGGCGCGGGCCAGCACCAGGTCGAACGCCCCGCCCGCCAGCCGCGTCAGCGCCGCCTTGGCCGACCCGACGGTCTCGATTTCGTGCGCCCCGCCCTTCGCCAGGACCTCCGCCGCGGCCGGCGCGGTACCGGGCGGGTCATCGATGAGGAGTATGCGCGCCATGTGGGTCGTCGTCCTTTGACAAGTCGGCTGGCTGCCCGGCGGGGGGCGCCGCGCGCTGGGCGATCGTCGCATCGGCGGGCGCCCGACGCAAGAGCCGCTCGACGACCGCGATCAACGCCTTGGGTTGAATGGGCTTGGCCAAATACTCATCGCAGCCGGCGGCCAGGATCCGCTCGCGATCGCCCTTCATCGCCTGCGCGGTCAGCGCGACGATCGGGACGTCCGCGCCCCCCGGCAGCGAGCGGATCGCCCCGGTGGCCTGCAGGCCGGTCATCCCCGGCATCTGCACGTCCATCAGCACCAGGTCAGGCGGCTGCCGCCGGACGTGCTCGATCGCCTGCCGGCCATTGGTCGCGGTGACGATGTCGATCGGCAGCCGCGCCAGCACCTGGCGGAGGGTGAACAGGTTGTCCTCGTTGTCCTCGACCACCAGGACCGTGGCGGGCACCAGCCGCGCCGGCTCGGCCTCTGGGTGCGGCGACGGGACGAGCTCCGGCTCGGCCGCCGTCACCGCCGTCGCGCGCGGCAGCGAGAGCGAGAAGCGCGACCCGCGTCCGACCACGCTCTCCACGGTGATGTCGCCGCCCATGAGGCGAGCCAGCCGGCGCGCGATGGCCAGCCCCAGCCCCGTCCCCCCCTGGCGGCGAACCAGCGTCTGATCGATCTGGAAGAACTCCTGGAAGATCTTGTCGCGGTAGGCGTCGGGGATCCCGACCCCCGTGTCGGTCACGTGGACCACGACCGCGTCGCCGCGCACCTCGCCGCTGACCATCACCTGGCCGCTCTCCGTGAACTTGATCGAGTTGCCGATCAGGTTGGTGAGGATCTGACGGAACCGATCGGGATCGCCGTGCACGGCCGGCAGCGAATCGGCGAGCTTGACCCGGACCGCCAGCCCCTTCACGTCGGCCAGCGGCGCCAGCGTGTCGACGACCGCGGCGACGTTGGGCCCGAGCTCGAAGCTTCGGGCGTCCATCTCCAGGTGGCCCGCCTCGATCCGCGACAGGTCCAGGATGTCGTTGATGAGGTGCAGGAGCCCCTGGCCGTTCCGCTCGATGACCTCCAGGTACCGGCGCTGATCGCCGGTGAGCGGGCCGGCCACCCCGTCGCGCAGCAGCTGCGACAGCGCCAGCACGGAGTTGAGCGGCGTGCGGATCTCGTGGCTCATGTTGGCGATGAAGGCGCTCTTCAGCCGGTCGGCCTCCTCGCCGCGCCGGGACCGCGCCTCGAGCTCGGTGCGCGCCGCCTCCAGATCGTGCGTGCGTTCGGCGACCCGCGACTCCAGCGCCGCCGCCGACGCCGCCGACGCGTCGGCCAGCCGGTGCAGCGGCCCGGCTATCCGGCGGACCGCCAGCGCCGCCAACCCCAGCCCCACGGCGGCCGCCGCCAGCACGGTGAGCATGAAACAGAGCCGGGCCAGCGCCCCCGGCGCCGCTATCCCGTCCGGATGCGGCGCCAGCACGATGCGCTCGATCATCAGGCTCAGGACCAGCGGCGCCAGCGCCCCGACCAGGAAATAGAACCCCAGGCGGCGGCGAATCTGCGCCGTCCGCCGCGCCCCCGCCGCCGACGGGGCCTCGGGCCGGCCGCCCGATTCCTTCACCGACCGCTCTCCACCCGCTGACCCCGCCGCCACCGATTCACCCTTTCCGTTACGTCGAGCTCGCGGCGGTCGCCGTCCCCTGATTGGTCCGCTTGGCCAGCAGCGCCCCCAGCGCCTCCCGCAGCAGCGGGTGGCGGAAGGCGTACCCGGTCTCCAGCGTCCGGACCGGCATCACCCGCTGGCTGGCCAGCAGGACCTCGTCGGTCATGGCGCCCAGCGCCAGCCGCAGGGCGAACGCCGGCGCCCTCAACACGGTGGGCCGCCCCAGCGCCTCACCGACCGCCCGCGTGAACTCGGCGTTGGTCACCGGCTCGGGCGCCACCGCGTTCAGGACGCCGCGCACCGAATCGTGCGAGATCGCGTGGCGAATGAGGCCGATCTCGTCCTCCAGGTGAATCCATGGCATCCACTGGGCGCCGGTGCCGATCTTGCCGCCCAACCCCAGCCGGAACTGCGGGAGGATCTTGCCCAGCATCCCCCCCTCGCGCCCCAGGACGACGCCGTTGCGGAGGATGACGACCCGGACGCCGATCTCCTCCGCCTTCATCGCCTCGGCCTCCCAGTCGCGGGCCAGCTCCGCCAGGAAGCCTTTTCCGGACGGCGAGGCCTCCGTGAGGATCTCGTCGCCGCGATCGCCGTAGTAACCGACGGCGGAGGCCGAGATGAGGACGCGCGGGCGTGTCGGCAGGCCACGCAGCGAGTCGACCAGCGCGCGCGTGCCGACCACCCGGCTGTCGCGCAGCAGCTTGCGGCGCGCCTCCGTCCAGCGCCCGCCGGCGATCGGCTCGCCGGCCAGGTTGACGACCACGTCGATCCCGTCGAACGCCGACTCGGGCGGCGGGCCAGCCGCCGCGTCCCACAGGTGCAGGCGCGCCGACGGCAGCCGCTGGCCGGCACGCCCGGTGTTGCGGACCAGCGCGGCAACCGGCAGACCGTCCGCCGCGCAGGCGGAGGCCAGCGCCGTCCCGATGACGCCGGTCGCGCCGGTGATCGCGACACCGCCGGCCATCAGGAGAAGAGCCCGTCGAGCTTGGATGCCATGATGAAGTCGTTCTCGGTGAGCCCCTTGGCCGCGTGGGTCCAGAGCGTCACGTCGACCTGGCTGTAGTGGACGCAGAAATCGGGGTGGTGCTGCTCCTGCTCGGCCAGCGCGCCCATCTTGTCGACGAACGCCATCGCCCCCAGGAAGTCGGCGAACTCATAACGCTTGGTGATCTTGGGCGGCTGACCGGCGGTGACCGACCAGGTGGGGACCTCGCCGAGCAGGAGCCTCGTCGTCGGGCCGTCGAGCGGCGGCGTCCCCCCTTCACACGGTACGCAATGCTTCTCTCTCAGCTGCATCTCGCCTCCACGCGGTTGCGCTTGAATGAACGGGCCAAGTTTGGCACGGTTACAAGCTTCACGTCGATGTCGTCCGCCTTGACACGAGGAATTCTGGTCACGGTTCGCAGCGAGTACATCCCCGAGCGCTCCTCGGCGTCCTCGCACCAGTATGCGTTCGCCTACACGGTGAACATCTCGAACCAGGGAACCGGCACCGCCCAGCTGAAGAGCCGCCACTGGATCATCTCCGACTCCTTCGGGTCCGTCCAGGAAGTCCGGGGCGAAGGGGTGGTCGGCGCGCAGCCGGTCCTGCGGCCGGGTGAAGCCTTCGAGTACACGAGCTGGTGTGTGATCGCCACTCCGGTCGGCACGATGCGGGGGAGCTACCAGATGGTCACCCCGGACGGCGATCGGTTCGACGCCGAGATCGCGCCGTTCGCCCTGAACCCGCCCCAGCTGCTGAATTAGCCCCACGCGTCCGGGGCCCCGTGGCGTCCCGGCGCTCCGAGTGGCATGTTTAGCGGACTGGAGGTCGTCGCATGGAGAGCCTGATCGAGCGCGACAAGGCGGTCGCCAAAAAGAAGGGAACGTTCGCGGCGGCCGCCTGGGGCGGGACTGTCCTGCTAGGCGTCGCCGGCGCCAGCACGTTTCTCATCGTGCCCGCCGTCGCCGGCGCCGGTTACCTGACCTGGAAGTGGTTCTACTACCGCGCCAAGCGCGGCATGCGGTTCTGAGCCTCCGTTACTGGCAGGCCGCGTTTCCGAGCTGCGCGCCGCCCGTCAGGACACTCTGGCAATCCTGAATGAGGGCCGTCTGAGTGGCGCCGGTGGCGGCGTTGCAGGTCGACGCGGAGATCATGTTGCAGACGGTGGAGGGTTCGCCGACCGCCGTGCAGCAGGTCGCGGCCTTGGTGCAGACAGAACAATCGGCCGTCGTGCCGCCTCCAGACCCGGCTCCGCCGCTGGTGCCGCCCGTGCTGCCGCCGCTGGTGCCGCCCGTCGAGCCACCGCTGGTGCCGCCCGTGCTGCTGGCGCCGCCGGTGTTGCCGGCACCGCTGGTGCCGCCCGTTCCCCCGGTGGTTTGACACGCCGGGAGCGCCTCGAAGCAGGCCTCGAGCTCGGTGCAGTTGGTCTTGGCGGCACAGGCCTCCCCCGCCTGATCGATCTGCGCCTCGTTCGTGCAGGTTCCGCCGTCGGCCGACTTTGCGTTGGCTTCGCATTCCTGGACGCACGTGCTGATTGTCTCAGGGAACCCGGCGTCGGCCAGACAGGGGACGGCGGTCATGCACCCCTTCATGCAGCTCGCGGCGATGCTTCCGCTCGATCCCGACCCGCTCGATCCGCATCCGGCCAGCGTGCCGACGAACAGACCCACCGCAACAATCGACTTGGTCACCGACGAAATCACCCTGTTCGACATTCCCGATCTCTCCTTGGTTGAAGTCCGCGCAGGGTAACACGCCTGTCGCGCCGGACCTCTTTTTGCCGGGGATTCCCGACGCGGAGAGCTATTTCGGCACGCCCAACGAGCGTGAGAAAATGCAGCGCTGCGATTGAGCAGCAAGGAGATATTTCCATAATGACGATCAAGCAGGGTTTGGGATTTGGCGGCGCGCTGGCGATCATCGCGCTCGTCGGATGCGGCGGCAGCGGCGGCAGCGGCGCCACGGGCGGCAGCGGCGGAGCCTCGTCCGTCGGCACTGGCGGAAGCTCGGGCGGCGGAAACAGCAGCGGCGGCGCGTTCACGACCAGCGTCCCCAGCGGCACGAAGGTCACCAGCCTGACCAGCGCGCAGGGGATGCAGCTCTGCAAGGACTATGACACCTTCGCCGCGGCGCACCTCAGCACCATCTGCAAGCAACAGGCAATCTTCGACGCCCTCGACGCGCTGGGTGGATCCGACGCGCAGATCCAGGCCGCCTGCACGGCCTCCTACAACGATTGCCTCTCGCCTGACGGCGGGGAGAACCAGTGCGATCCCACGGACATCTCGTCGAACTCGGTCGCCTGTACGGCGACGGTGGGTGATATCACGACGTGCTTCAACTCAGAGTACACGCTCGACAGCGAGCTCCCGAGCTGCAGCACCCTTACCGCCGCGACCCTCCTGGCGACCGAGGCCGACGGAGGCGTCCTGAACATGGAACCGGCCGGTTGCGCGGCTCTCGAGAACTGCGGCGCCTCGTCCGACGCGGCGTCTTCCAGCTCCTTGGGCGCCGTCATCGCCCACCGGCCACACCGGTAACAGGCGAACCCGCCTTCAGCCCGGCGACTCGGGCGACGATACTGAGGCTTCACGCTAAAGGGAGGCGCGATGAAACCTCAGATCTCGCTCGGGCTGGTCTCTGTTGCGGCACTGCTTGGATGTGGTGGGGGGGGTGGCTCGTTCTCGACCAGCGTGCCTTCCGGAACGAAACTTACCGCGCTGACGCCCGCGCAGGACACGCAGCTCTGCAACGACTTCCAGAGTTACACGACGGGGACGCTGGAACCCGACACCTGTCGTCTGGCGGGCTTTGAGGCGAGCTTGGCGCTGCTGGGCGGAACGCCCGCTCCTACCGACGCCGACCTGCAGACGGCCTGCACCCAGACCTACACCTCGTGCCTGACCGGCGGAGACGGCGGCTCCGGGACCACGACCGAGACCTGCGATGTCTCCAGCGCGCCCGCAACCTGCACGGCCACGGTCGGCGACCTCCAAAATTGCCTCAACGCCGAACAGGCCCAGCTGAACACCGTCATCAGCGCCATCCCCAGCTGCAGCACCATCTCGATGTCCAACATCTTGACGGCCGCCGGCAAGTTCGCGGGCGAGGAGGACGCCGGGACCAGCGAGCCAGCGGTCTGCGCGCAGTTCGATTCGACCTGCGGGGGGGACTCGACCAGTTCGTCGTCGGTGGGCGCGCTCATCTCGCGCATGCAGCGCCGGTAAATCCCGCTCAGCTCCGCTCGAGCGGCAGGCGACGGAGGCGTCGCTCGAGCGCGAACATCACCGTCGCCTCGGCCTTCTTCTTGTGGTCGTGGCCGAAGAGGTGGCAGAGGCCGTGGACGGCCAGGCGCTCCAGCTCGGCGACCAGGCGGCGTCCGTGGGCGCGGCGGCGGGCGGTCTCGATGGAGATGACGATGTCGCCCAGCGCGATGCCGTCGCCCGCCGGGTCCCCCTCCCCCGCCAGCTCCTGCAGATGAAAGCTGAGCACGTCGGTGGCGCGGTCGTGGTGGCGGAAGTCGCGGTTCAGGACGCGGATCTCCTCGTCGTCGGTGAACACCAGGGTGGCGGAGGAGTGGGCACGATCGAGGGCGCGCAGCGCGACGCGGAGGCGCCGGGCGACCTGACGGACGACGGCGGGGGCGACCTGGTTGCGGGCGCGGCCGCGTACGAGGGTGTCGACATGGCCCCTCGATCGTGGCGCGGGGCGAGGCGAAGAGGTTTCGACGGTCCGGGCGGTCAACGTTCTCAGAGGACCTTCTTGTAGACCTCGGACTCGACGAACACGCGGAAGAGGCCGTCGTCGCACTTGCCGGCCTTCACTTCGCCCTCGATGATTGCCAGCGCCTTGTCGACGGGGACGGCCTTCTTGTAGGGGCGGTCGGAGGCGGTCAGGGCGTCGAAGATGTCGGCGATGGTCATGATGCGCGACTCGATCGGGATCTCGGTCGCCGGCAGGCGGTGCGGGTAGCCGCTGCCGTTCAGGTACTCGTGGTGGGCGGCCGCGATACGGGGGACGTCGGCGTAGCGCTTTCCCCAGGGGATGGTGCGCAAGAAGTTGAAGGTGTGGACCACGTGGCGCTCGATCTCCACCCGCTCGACGTCGGTCAGGCTGCCACGCCGGACCTGCAACGCCGCGACCTCGTCGCGCTCCAGGTAGGGGCGCAGCTCGCCGTTGGGCGCCATGTAGGTCATGCCGGCGATCTCGACCAGCCGCTGGAAGTCACCCTGGTCCAGCAGCGTCGGCTCGTTGGCGCGGTTGACGAACGCCAGCGAGTCGTCCACTTCATCCATCCGCCGGCCCAGATCAGCGTCGATTTCAGCGAAGCGGGCCGGCAGGTCTTCCTTCGCCAGCTCCAGCGCGACGCGCAGCTTGCGCTCGACGTGCTCGACCTCCAGCGCCTTCTTGATGAACGAGAACCGCAGCGCGATGGCGCGACGGTCTTCTTCGTAAAGCTTCTTGGCCTTGACCAGCACGCGCTCGCGCACGCCGACCTTGCCGAAGTCGTGAAGGACCGCGGCGTACTCGATCTGATTGAGGCGGGTCTGATCGAATTTCACGGCGGCGAACGGCCCGTCGCCGAGCCCGTCGACCTGCTTGGCCAGGTCGACCGACAACGTGGCGACCCGGCGCGAGTGACCGGAGGTGGTGGGATCGCGCGACTCGATGGCGATGACCGACGCGTCGACGAAGCCGTCGAACAGGTTGCGGATCTCTTCCTGGAGGCGCGCGTTCTCCAGCGAGACCCCCGCCTGCGCCGCCCAGGCGGCGGCCAGCTCCTCGGCGCGCTGGTCGAACGGGACGACGTCCTCGTCGAACCTGCCCGGTCGCAGCGGCTGGCCCGGGTCGCGCTTCTTGTTGATCAGCTGGACCACGCCGATCACCTCGCCCGTCGCCGACGTCAGCGGCACCGTGAGCATGGAGCGCGCGCGGTAGCCGGTCTTGTCGTCGAAGCTGCGGTTGTGCGTGTAGGTCGGCGTCCGGCCGCCGGTCCCGGGCCGCGCCAGGTCGGCCACGTTGATCGGCTGCCCGGTCAGCGCCGCCTGGCCGACGATCGACTTGTCATCGACCGGCAGCGTGAACTCTTTGAAGTCGATCTTGATCGAGTCGTTCTGCGACAGCATGAACCGCAGCCGCTTGGGGACCGGGTTGCCGTCGGCGTCTTCGTCCTCGATGACGTAGACGCTCCCCGCGTCGGCCCCGGTGACCTGCCGGCAGCTTTCGAGGATCAGCGCCAGCAGCTTGCCGATGTCGCGCTCGGAGGCCAGCGCCCGCGAGGTCGCCACCAGCTGCGCCAGCACGTAGCTGGAGCCGTCCGTGCCGGGGGGCTGCTGGTCTGGCTCGCTCACCAGCCCTCAGATTACAACAGTTCCGCGATCACTTGCCCGGTTCGGGGCGGTCGGCGTCGCCTGGACTCGGCTCGGCTTTGCCGAGCTGAGTCGTCGCCGGAGGGCTCGGGACCCCTTTCGGGGTTCCCGACTGATCGTAGGCCTTGATGATCTGCTGCACCAACGGGTGGCGAACCACGTCGACCTCGGTGAAGTAGCGGAAGGCGATCCCCGGGATGTCGGAGAGCAGCGCGATCGCCTCGTTCAACCCCGAGCGGCGGTTGTCGGGCAGATCGATCTGCGTGACGTCGCCGGTGATCACCGCCTTCGAGTCGAAGCCGAGACGGGTCAGGAACATCTTCATCTGTTCCCGCGTGGTGTTCTGCGCCTCGTCCAGGATGACGAAGGCGTCGTTCAGCGTCCGGCCGCGCATGAAGGCGATGGGCGCCACCTCGATCAGGCCGCGCGTGACCAGCTGATCGGCCTTCTCGAAGTCCATCATGTCGTGGAGCGCGTCGTAGAGCGGCCGCAGGTAGGGCGAGACCTTCTCTTCCATGCTGCCGGGCAGGAACCCCAGCCGCTCGCCCGCCTCGACGGCGGGCCGGGTGAGGATGATGCGCTTGACCTGCTTCTCCATCAGGGCGCGCACCGCCAGCGCCATGGCCAGATAGGTCTTGCCGGTCCCCGCGGGGCCGATGCCGAACACGATGTCGTGCTCCCGGATGGCGTCGACGTAGCGCTTCTGCGCCAGCCCCTTGGGGGCTATCGGTCGCGCCCGCCCCGCCACCAGGATGGTGTCGTGGAACACGTCCTTCAGGTTGACGCCCGCGTCGGCGCGCAGCGCGATGGCCGCCCGCCCGATGTCCTCGGGGCTGATCGCCGTGCCGCCCCGGGCCAGGCCGTAGAGCTGCTCGACCAGGCTGCGCGCCACCGCCACGTCGTCGCCGGGCCCGACGATGGTCACGTCGTTGCCGCGCGTGTGCAGGTGGGCGCCGGTCTCCCGCTCGATCAGCTTGAGGTTGGCGTTCCGCTCGCCGAACAGGGCCAGCGCAATCCGGTTGTCTTCCAGCGTGAGCCGCTCGGTGACGGTGTCGCTCAAGCAGTTGCAGATAGCACGCGCCCTGGGGCCATTCAACGCGTTATCCTGCCCGCCGTGAACGACGACAAGCTTCCCGATCTGACGCCGTTGCCGGGCAAACAGACCGGCGCCGAGGTGACCAAGCTGGTGGGCCTGATGCAACGCCTGCTGGCCCCCGACGGCTGTCCCTGGGATCGCGAGCAGACGCTGGAGACGTTGGTCCCCTACCTGGTCGAGGAGACGTACGAGGTGGTCGACGCGCTGGCCGGCGGCGACCCCGACGATCACCGCGAGGAGCTGGGCGACCTGCTGCTGCAGATCGTGTTCCAGTCCGAGCTGCGCTTCACGGAGGGGAAGTTCGGGATCGACGACGTCGCGCGCGGCATCGTGGCCAAGCTGGTCCGCCGCCACCCGCATGTCTTCGGAGACATGGTGGCGAAGGACGCCGGCGCCGTGCTCTCGAACTGGGCCAAGCTGAAGGCGGTCGAGAAGGCCGAGAAGGGGAAGCACGGCGCGCTGGACGGCGTCCCTCAGAGCGCGCCGGCGCTGCTGCGCGCCACGCGGACCGGCGAGAAGGCGGGCGCGGTCGGGTTCGACTGGCCCGACGCCGAGGGGCCGCGCGCCAAGGTCGACGAGGAGCTGCGGGAGTTCGACGAGGCCCGCCGCGGCGGCGACCGCGAAGAGATGCAGCGCGAGCTGGGCGACCTGCTGTTCGCGACCGTGAACCTGGCCCGCAAGCTGGGGCTGGACGCCGAGCAGGCGCTGCGCGGCGCGACCGATCGCTTCGCGCGCCGCTTCGGACACGTCGAGCGCACGCTGGCCGCCGCGGGGCGCGCCGTGGCCGACGCCCTGCCGGACGAGCAGGACCGCTTGTGGGAGGCGGCCAAACGCGCCACCGACGGCCAGAAGGGGTAGAGTACCCGCGATGCCGCGCCCGACAGCGACGCCCTTCGATTGGATGCAGCCCCGGCGAAACCCGGGCCGCCCGAAGATCGAAGCCGCGAACCGAGCGGCGATGTACCGCGCCGAGATCGAGGAGCGCGCGGCGCTGCTGGGTCGGCTGGGCCTGGGGCGCGGGCAGGCGCGTACCCGGCTGCTGGCCAACCTGGGCTGGGACTTTCCGGCCACCGCGCGCCCGCTCAGCGATGCGGATGTGGACGGAATTCTCGATCGTGTTTTCGGTCAATCTCCGGCCGGCAAGAACGCCCCCCGTGGCAAAGGAGGACCCCGATGAAGCAGCGACACCTGGCGATCGCGCTCGCGACGCTCACGACCACCCTCGGCGCCGTCGGATGCGGCGTCAACGAAGACCTCTACAACGCGACGGTCAAGGATCGGGACGCGCAGAAACAGAAGCTGGCCGACACCCAGAAGCAGCTGGACCAGGAGAAGGCCCAGCACCGGAAGGACGTCGACGCGCGCGACGCGCGGGTGGCGGTGCTCGCCAACAAGCTCTCCTCGCTGGGCCAGGACGTCTCCCGGCTGGAGACCGAGCGCGGCAATCTGGGCGGCGAGCTGCAGGAGGCGCAGAAGCGGATGGATGAGCTGCGCAAGGCGCAGGTCCAGGCCGAGGCGCGCGCCGCGCAGTTCCGCAAGCTGGTGACCCAGTTCAAGACGCTGACCGACGCCGGCAAGCTGCAGGTGGAGATCCGGGAGAACCGCATGATCGTCCGCCTGGGCGACAAGATCTTGTTCGACCCGGGCAAGACCGACCTCAAGCCCGAGGGCAAGGAGGCGCTGACCGAGGTGACGAAGGTCCTCGAGTCGCTGCCGAACCGCAACTTCCAGGTCGCCGGCCACACCGACAACGTGCCGATCAAATCGAAGCGCTTCCGGTCCAACTGGGACCTGTCGACGGCGCGCGCGGTCGAGGTCGCCAACTACATGATCGGCGCCGGCATGGAGCCAAAGCGCCTCTCGGCGGCGGGCTACGCTGACCAGTCGCCGGTCGCGCCGAACGACAGCCCGGACAACATGGCCAAGAACCGGCGCATCGAGATCACGCTGGTCCCGAACCTGGACGACCTGCCGCCGATCGACGAGGCCCTGAAGGACAACAAGGAATCGCCGCCGGCTGCCCCGGCCGCGCCCGCCCCGGCGACGCCGTAGCCGCCCTTACTCGCCCAGCATCCGTCGGACCTCCGGCGTGAACCCGCCGTCGGCCTCGTGAACCACCAGCGGCGCCTCCTCGAGGGGCGCCGCGACGGAGCCGCTCCGCGCGGCGACGGCCTCGAGCAGAACGCGCGACGCTGCCGCCCCGGCGTGCGGGTGCGTGTACCGAATCCGCGCCGGAGCCAGCCCGCGCGCCCGCAAGGCCGCAAGCAGCTCCGCCGCGCGCGGCGCGGGTAGAACGGCGGCCACGCGTCCCCCAGGGCGGATCGCGCGCGCCGCGACCTCGATCCACTCATTCAGGCGCAACGCGATCTCGTGGTGGGCCAGCGCGCGTTCCGGGTTCGGCGAGGGCGGGCTCACGTCGGGCGTCCGGTATGGCGGGTTGGTGGCGACCAGGTCGAACGTGCCCTCGCCCAGCGCCCCTGCGGCGACGCGCACGTCGGCTTCGACGACGCGCAGGCGCGCCCCCCACCCGTTCTCGTCGCGCCCGCGCACCGCCAGCGCGGCCAGCCGCGGTTGGATCTCCACGCCGACCCCGCTGGCCGCCGGGTCGCGCGCCAGCAGCAGGAACGCCAGCGGGCCCGCCCCGCAGCCGATGTCCAGGAACCGCCCATAGGGCGGCGCCAGGAAGCCGGCCAGCAGCACCGGGTCCAGGCTCATGCGCGCGCCGCGCGCCGGCTGATAGAGGCGGACGCGCCCCTGCAGCAGCGCGTCCGCGGTGACGCCGTCGTCCGTCACGGCACGCCCCCCTAGCGCGGCGCCGGGCCGTCGAGGCCGTACATGACCAGCCCCGTCGCCAGCTTGGGCTGGAAGTAGGTCGACTTCTGCGGCAGCACGAAGCCGGCCTCGCAGGCGGTCAGCACCTCGTCGATCTTCGTCGGGTTCATGAAGAACGCCGCCTGCGCCTGGCCGGCCGCGACCTGCCGCATCGCCTCGGCCGTGTCGTGGGTGTACCCGAGGAACGCCTGGCTCTCCAGCGCCGCCTCGTCGATCCGCAGGATCGGCGCCAGGATCACGCCGTGGAGGACGGTCACGTCCAGCCTGCGCAGCGCCGGCGGCCCCAGCGCCGACAGGTCGACGAACGACTTCAGCGTCATCCACGTCGTGCCTGGGCGGCCGGGCACCCGAACCGCGAACACCACCCCCGCCGTCCCCGCGCGGCCCAGACGCGCCTCGATCGCCTCGGGCGTCGACTCGTCGCCGTCGGCGATGTCGAACGCCGCGCCGGCGGCCGCGCGCAGCCCCGCGAAGTCGAAGTCGGGCAGCCCGCGCACCAGGCGGTGGGTGGGCAGCACCAGCAGCCCGGGATCCTCGGCGCGGGCCAGGAACATCATCCCGAAGTCGACCGCCGCGCCCCCCGCCGCGTAGTCGAGCGCGCGCAGCTCGGGGCCCAGCCCCAGCAGGGTCTCGTAGCGGTGGTGGCCGTCGGCGATCAGGATCTGCTTGTTGGCCAGCAGCGCCTGCAGCCGGCCGATCGACGCCGCGTCGTCGAGGCGCCACAGTCGATGGCGAATCCCCTCCGGCGTGGCGACGTCGACGGCGGGCGGGCCGGCCACCGCGGCGTCGATGACCGCGCGCGCGGCCCCCTCGGCGTCGCGATAGAGCCCGAAGATCGGCGAGATCTGCGTGTGCGTGGCCCGCATCAGCCTCAGGCGGTCTTCCTTGGGGCCCGACAGCGTCTTCTCGTGCGGCAGGATCACCCGCCGCTCGAACGGCTCCAGGCGCACCGCCGCGAAGAAACCGCGCCGCGCGAACGTTCGACCGGGCGCCTGCGGCAGGGTGAACTGCTGTTCGTAGACGTAGAGGGCCGGCGCCGCGTCCGAGCGCAAGAGCCCCTCGGCCTCCCAGGCGCGCAGCGTCCGCGCCGCGTCCGCGTAGCGCTCGTCCCCCTCCCCGCGCGGCAGCTCCAGCCGGACCACGTTCTGCGGGTGGCTGGCCTCCAGCGCCGCGCGCTCGGCCTCACCGATCACGTCATAGGGAGGCGCCAGCACCCGCGCGAGATCCCCGACGCGGTCGGGATCGTAACGAAGCCCGGCGAATGGGACGACGACCGCCATCGCCCGCCGATTATCTCACGATCGGCCGCTCAGATCTCGATCGCGCCGCGGCGCAGAATCTCGATCGCCGCGCCGCGCACCCGCACCAGCGTGCTGGGGGCGCCGCCGGCGGTCGC
>CAZTZM010000125.1:0-3638 GCA_964618005.1 uncultured Myxococcales bacterium | reverse complement strand
GACGGCATGCGCGAGACGCACGACGCGGTCTGCGCGCGCAAGGGCGTGTTCGACACCGCCATCAACATGATCCGCGAGGCCAAGGCGCGCGGCTACCACGTCACCACCAACACCACGGTGTTCAAGGAGACGTCGGTCGAGGAGATCGAGGAGCTCTGCAAGCTGGTGAAGAGCCTGGGCGTCGACGGCCTGTTGGTCTCGCCGGGCTACCACTACGAGTCGGTCAAGGCCGACATCTTCCTGACCAAGCAGGAGATCCAGCGCAAGTTCAAGCGGGTGCTGGAGCTGTCCAAGGACTACCCGATGCAGTCGACGCCGATGTACCTGGAGTTCGCGGCCGGCATGCGCGACTACAGCTGCTCGCCCTGGAGCACGGTGACGTTCACACCCAAGGGCTGGAAGAAGCCCTGCTACCTGATCGGCGAGGAGTACGTCCCCGACTGGAAAGAGTTCTGGACCAAGACCGACTGGGCCTACTGGGAGTCGCGCCAGGACGACAAGTGCCAGAACTGCGCGATGCACTCGGGCTTCGAGGCCTCGGCCGTGCGCGAGCTGCGCAAGAGCCCGAAGGACATGCTGCGCATGGCGGCGTGGAACTTCCTCGGGTGAGCGGCGGCGCAAGCGACATCATCGCCATCGTGGCGGCCATGCCCGAGGAGGTGGCGCCGCTGCGCGCCCGGATGGGGGTCACGACGCGCGTCCAGCACGGCGCGTTCGTGATCGAGCGCGGGCAGCTGGCCGGGCGGCCGGTGGCCCTGGGGCTGAGCGGCGACGGCGCGCGCAACGCCCGGTCCGGCGTCGACGCGCTGCTGGCCGGCTCGGGCGCGCGCGCGTTGCTGGTGCTGGGCGTCTCGGGCGCGCTGAGCCCCGAGCTGGCGACCGCCGATCTGATCGTCGCCAGCCGCGTGACCGAGGAGGACGGACGCGTCCACGACGCCGATCCGGCGCGGACGGCGGCCGCCGCGCGCGCCACCGGCGGCCGGCAGGCGGTCGTCATGAGCGCGCGGAAGATCGCCGACACCGCCGACGAGAAGCGCCGGCTGGCCGCGCAGGCCGGCGCCGGGCTGGCGGTGGTCGACCTGGAATCGGCCAGCTATGTCGCGGCCGCGGACGGTGCCGGCATCCCCTGGACGGTGCTCCGCGCCATCAGCGACACCGCCGGCGAGACGCTGCCGCCGCTGCTCAACCGCAGCATGGACGCCGGCGGAGCGGTCAGCCGCGGGCGCGTGCTGCGCGGCCTCATCAGCGACCCCGGCGCACTGCCCGTCCTCTTGACCCTGCGCCGCCGGGTCGGTCAGTGTTCGGAGGTGTTGGCGCGCGCGGCCGAGGCCGCGCTGCCGACCTGTCTCATCGCGAAAGGCCAGGCGTGAAGAACGGCATCCTCGACGAGCTGCAAGAACGGGCAAACGAGAAGTTCGCGCTTCACGAGAAGCACCTGAACCCGAAGATGGTGCAGGTGCTGAAGACGATCGGCTTCGACCGCCATTACGCGCGCGCCGAGGGGGCCTACCTCTTCGACCGCGAGGGGCAGCGCTATCTGGATCTGCTGTCCGGGTTCGGCGTGTTCGCGATCGGGCGCAACCACCCGACGGTGAAGAAGGCGCTGGCCGATGTCCTCTCGGCCGACATGGCGGATCTCGTCCAGATGGACGTCTCGCCGCTGGCGGGGTTGCTGGCCGAGCAGCTGCTGGCGCGCATGCCGACGCAGGAGCGGGTCTTCTTCTGCAACTCGGGGACCGAGGCGGTCGAGGCGGCGATCAAGCTGTCGCGCGCGGCCACCCGCAAGTCCAAGCTGATCTTCTGCGACCACGCCTTCCACGGTCTGACCGTGGGGTCGCTGTCGCTGAACGGCGACGCCATCTTCCGCGAGGGGTTCGGCCCGCTGCTGGCCGACACCGTGCGCGTGCCGTGGAACGATCTCCCGGCGCTGGAGAAGGCGCTGGCCGGCAGCGACGTGGCCGCCTTCATCGTCGAGCCGATCCAGGGCAAGGGCGTGAACCTCCCCGCGCCCGGCTATTTGGTCGAGGCGCAGCGCCTCTGCCGCCGCGCGGGCGCGCTGTTCGTCACCGACGAGGTGCAGACCGGAATGGGGCGCACCGGGCGTTTCCTGGCCGGCGAGCACGAGAACCTGGACCCCGATCTGGTGACGCTGGCGAAGGCCCTGTCGGGCGGCTACGTGCCGGTGGGCGCGGTGGCCGGCAAGAAGTGGGTGTTCGACAGGACCTTCGACCGGATGGACCGCGCGGTCGTGCACGGGTCGACGTTCGCCAAGAACAACCTGGCCATGGCGGCCGGCCTGGCGACGCTGAAGGTGCTCGACGACGACAAGCTGATCGAGAACGCCGCCCGCCGCGGCGAGAGCCTGCTCGCGCGCCTCAAGGAGCTGGTCGGCCGCTATGAGCTGCTGGCGGACGTGCGCGGGCGCGGGATGATGATCGCCCTCGAGCTGGGCCCCCCCAAGTCGCTGAAGCTGCGCGCGGCCTGGGCGCTCATCGACAAGGCGACCAAGGGGCTCTACTGCCAGATGGTGGTGCTGCCGCTCTACAGCCGCCACCGGATCTTGAGCCAGGTGGCGGGCCACGACATGTACGTGATCAAGCTGCTGCCGCCGCTCTGCCTCAGCGAACGCGACGAGGACTGGATCGTTCGCGCGGTCGACGACGTGCTGGCCGACTGCCACCGCTTCCCCAGCGCCGTCTGGGATCTCGCCGCTACGTTCGCCGGCAACACGCTCAAGCGTCACGCCGGGTAAAGCGCGCTAGAGTCCCGCGCACCATGTCGCTCATCGCCGCGCTGAAGGGGAAGGGACCGAACGGGTTTGGCTACGGCAGCACCGCCGAGGAGGTGACGGCGGGGATCGATCTCACGGGTCAGACGATCCTGGTCACGGGCTGCAACTCGGGCCTGGGGCTGGAGACGGTGCGCGCGCTGGGCCTGCGCGGCGCGCGCGTGCTGGCCACCGCGCGAACCATCGACAAGGCGCAGGCCGCGGTGGCCGGCCTGCAAGGGAACTTCGTGCCGCTCGCCTGTGAGCTCTCCGAGCCGGCCGCGGTGCGGGCCTGCGTGGAGGCGGTCAAGAGTCAGGCGGGGGCGCTGGACGTCATCCTGTGCAACGCCGGCGTCATGGCGATCCCCACGCGGCAAGAGGCCCACGGGTGCGAGCTGCACTTCCTCACCAATCACATCGGCCACTTCATCCTGGTGACCGGGCTGCTCGAGCGGCTGGCGCCGGCCGGGCGGGTGGTGGTCGTCGGCAGCAACGCGCACCGCCGCGCGCCCGCCTACGGCCTCGACCTCGACGACCTGTCGGGCGCGCGCCACCCCTACCACCCGATGGGCGCCTACGGCCAGTCGAAGCTGGCCAACATCCTGTTCACCCGCGAGCTGGCCCGGCGCCTGGGCACGCCCGATCCGACGGCCGCGCGGCGCCAGACCGCCAACACGCTGCACCCGGGCGTCATCGCCACCAACATCACGCGCACCATCCCCTCGGTGGCGCAGCTGGCGATGCGCACGCTGTCGCCGCTGGTCCTGAAGACCGCCGCCCAGGGTGCCGCCACGCAATGCTATCTGGCCACGAACCCCGCCGTCGCCAACGTCACCGGCGCCTACTACGCCGACTGCAACCCCGCCGAGAC
>CAZTZM010000124.1:0-11806 GCA_964618005.1 uncultured Myxococcales bacterium | reverse complement strand
GTCCGGTCGCGCCTGAACCCGCCGTGCCGCCCGCCGCCGAGCTGCCGCCCGATCCGACGGTTCCCCCCGAGGACGAGCCACCACCCGAGCCCGGCGCGCCGCCCGAGCCGAGCGCGCCGCCTGAACCGGTCGCTCCGCCCGAGCCGAGCGCACCGCCTGAACCGGTCGCCCCGCCCGTGCTCTTCGCGCCTCCCGTCCCGGTCGCGCCGCCCGACGCGAGCGACCCGCCGCTGCCGGTCGTGCCACCGCTCGCTGTTCCTCCGCCGCTGCCGACCGTACCGCCGGTCTGGGCGTTGCCGCCTGATGCCGACGTGCTGCCGCCGCGCCCCTGCTCCGAGATACCCCCGGTTCCTTGGTTCGGATCCGAGCTGCCGGTCGGTCCGGACGCGCACCCGTCGAGCGCGGTCGTCGCAAACATGAAGGCACAGAGCACCAGGACGGAGCCAATTGGGCGCATAGCTCTTACTGCCGGTGGCGGCGCGGTTGTGTTCAGCAAAGAAGGCGAGCGCCCGATGAGCACCGCGGCGGCGCGATAATTTCAACGAGGACTACTCACCGGCCCACCTGGCGACAGTTAGAGGTATGGGCATCTGGAGGTCAGCGGCCGTTCGGGATGTTCTGCTCGTCTTGATGGCCGGCCTCGGCGCCTGCGGGAACGGAACGACATCGGGGCAACCGGCCGGAACGGGCGCCGGGGGAAACTCCGCCGGGCGCGACGGTTCGGGCGGGCGCCAGGGGACGGGTGGCGCCGCCGGAACAGCCGGCTCGTCGGCGGGGGGCTCTCAAGCGCGAGGAGGGGCGCAAGGTCTTGGCGGGAGCACGCCGACCGGCGGCGCGACGAGCGTCGCGGCGGGCGGGACCGGTGGCGCGACCGGGGCTGGGGGCATGGCGGGCGCGGGCGGCGCCGCCGGGGCCGCCTATTCCACCTCGCTGAAGCCGAAGCCCGTCAACGGGGCATCCAGCGTGACGGATGGCGCGGCGTCTGGCGGCTCGTCGATCGGCCTGGGCGGCACCGGGCAGGGCGCCCAGATCACGGCCACCCAAGCCGCCAGCACGCTGGCCATTCACTACGCGTCGACGTCGGTGGGGACGATCAGCGTGTCGGTCAACGGCCAGGCGGCGGTCAAGGTCAACGTCCACTCGTCAGGAGCGCTGACGGGGTCGTTCCTGTACGCGATCATCAGTATCCCGATTCCGGCCGGCGCGACCGTGACCATCAGCCGGGCCTCCGGGGACGCCGCCGTCAACATCGACGCTGTCATCATCGGAAACGGCAGTCTCGGCTTGCCCCCGGACATCTGGAACCTTCCGTCATTCGTCGCGGCGTCCGGGCCGTACACGGCTGACTGGACGGCGCTGGGGAAGGCATACGTCACGCCCGAGTGGTGGCGGGATGCCAAGTTCGGCGCCTGGGCGCACTGGGACCCGCAGTCCATGCCCGAGCAGGGCGACTGGTACGCCTATCGGATGTATCAACAGGGTTCTGCCGACTTCAACTATCAGGTCAGTCACTTCGGAGACCCGGGAGGCACCAATCCCTACGGTTACAAGGACATTTGCCAGAACTGGGTGATTGATCAATGGGACCCGAGCAGCCTGATGGCGCTCTACGTCCAGATGGGCGCCAAGTACTTCATGGCCATGGGCTCGCACCACGACAACTTCGCTTGCTACGACACGATCTATCAGCCCTGGAATGCCGCCGCGCTGGGCGTCAAGCAGGACATCGTGGCAACGTGGGAGCCGCTCGCGCGCAGCGCTGGATTGCGGTTCGGCATCGGTTTCCACAACACGCCTGCCCGCACCTGGGGCCAGTGGATGCCGATCCGTTACACCAGCGACTCGAAGGGGCCCTACGACGCCCTACAAACGATTCTGGACGGTAAGGGGAAGTGGTGGTCCGGCATGGATCCGGTGGCGCTCTATGGCTACCAGCACAGCACCGATTGTTCGAACCAGTCCTGCAACAATTCTCCGTACGGGACGCAGTTCATGTATCGGGTGGACGAGGCCATCACCAAGTACCATCCAGACCTCGTCTACTTCGACGACCACGCCGGCGATTCGCAGCTGGATCTGGGCGTCCACATGGGCCTGGGGTCGATCGCCACCACGCTCCTGACCAACTACTACAACAAATCGTTGAGCTGGAATCAGGGCAAGATGGACGTGGTCATGAACATGAAGGGCGTGGGAGGAGAGTACGACAGCTTCCAGGACAACGAAGCGCTGCTTCCTTACGTCTCGCACGCCCTGGTCAGGAGCACCGAAGCCGTCACCGAGGCGCAGATCAGCCCCGACGCTTTCCAGACAGAGCTCGATATCCAGGAGGGGAACTGGCACTACCTGACGGGAGCCGGGTACACGGACGCCGCGACCCTGGTCAATACGCTGATGCAAAATGTTTCTCGAAACGGATCGCTGCTGCTCAACCTGACCCAGCACGGGCGGGGGAATCTCGATCCTCAGTGCATTCAGATTGCCCAAGACATCGGCGCCTGGTTGAAAGTCAACGGTGAGGCCGTATACGCATCCCGCCCGTTCGAGGTCTCGGGCGAATTCTCCGGCTCGACCCAGACGGTCGCCTACACACGGAACAACGGTAACGTCTACGCAACGCTATTCAATTGGAACGGAGGCGCCGTCTCCCTTCCCGCGCTCAGGTCGGGCGGCGCGACCCTCGGCGCCGTCTCCAAAGTGGAGCTGCTTGGCTCGACGGCCGCGGTGACGTTCGCCCAGACCAGTCAAGGATTGACCGCCACACCCAGCGGATCGGTCCAGGCCATCTCCGGGATCTCCAACCAGCAGCTGGCGTCAAAGATGCGCGTTCTGCGGATCACGCACGACAAGGGGTGGATCAACGACGATGACCCGGGGGCTGCCGCGCCGGGATGGCTCCGCACCTGCAACCTCGGCACAGGCGACTACAACAACGACCTGACCAGCAGCACCACGACCGGAACCGTTTGGACGACGACCTTTACAGGGCGCGGCGTCACGGTCTACGCTCCGAAACAATCAGGCGCCGGCACGATTCAGGTCCAGATTGACGGCCAATCTCAAGGGACGGCGAATCTGTCCGTTAACGGCGCGCGGCAAGCACAACAGGCCGTCTTCACGATGAGCGGGCTGGTCGCGGGCGACCATACCATCAGCATCGTGAATCAAGGACCCGGACCGGTGGCTATCGATGCCATCGTCGTTCAGTGACGACCGATCTGAGCGGTCCCGGACAGCGTTCGCGACTCAGTGTCCGACGACCAGGAGCGTGACGCTGTTCGCGGCGACCGAGAGGCCGCTTATCACGCCGTTCGAGACAGCCGCGTTCGCGCCGGCCGTGGGCGCGGCGCCGTTCACGCTCTGATAAACCTTGGCGCTCGCTCCTGCCGAGAAGTGTTTCAGCGTCAGCGACATGCCCGACTGGGTCGACCCTCCGGTGTTGACGAGCATGACCCACAGGGTGGTCGGATTGCTGGCGGAGTCCGTCGCGGCGTAGGCGTGAACACCCGAATACGAGCTGGCGGCGCCGACGGAAACGTCGCCGAACGCGCTGCCCGCGCCATCATAGTTCCGGAACATCGCGAACGCGTTGTAGGCATAACTGTGGACGTGGGCGTTGCTGGAGTTCTTGGGCGCCAGGGTTGTCCAATAGGCCGCGACCCGAACTCCCATCAGGCCGAAAGTGCCCAGGTAATCGGCTTCCTGGGCGGCCGCCGTCTGGTCGGACGTGTCGTTGGCGACGTTGTACTCGCTCACGCAGACGCCCGTGCCGGGATAGCTCGAGTTGATCCACCCCTGAAAATGGGAAAACGTGTTGGTCCACATCTGCTGAGCGGTGCCGGGATAGTGTGAATCGAGACAGTCGAAGATCCGCTGATGATTGTGCGCGGCTTCGTATTGCTTCCCCTTCGCCATCATGGCCATCGCGTACGAATTGCCGATCGTGTAGGGGACGGCGGCGTTGCCCCAAGTACCCACCCCGCACTCCGTCTGCATCAGGTTGATCATGTCGTCGGGATTCATGACCGACAAGAAGAGGACCTGCGCCGTCGGATCCGCGCTCTTGATGGCCGTAGCGTAGGCGATCGACCGATTCATGATGTCGTCGTTCGGCGAAACGCCGGCCTCCTTGCCCGAAGAGATCTTGACGGAGTAGTCGAGGCAATTCGTCCCCGGGGCATAGAGGGCGGGATAGATGTCCTGGCGGAGCCCCTGCCAGTTGTCGGGCTCGTTGTCGAGCTGGTAGTACTTTATGCCGCCGCGCGCCGCCGTGCCGAAGGTCGAAACGAAGTGGTTGACCCAGCTCTGCATGAAGCTCGTGTCGAGATTGTTCGACCCCTGATCCACCAAGAGGGATTCCTGGGTGCCGATGGCCTTGCAGCAGGTTGCCGACGAGAGCAGTCCTCCGTCTGGCAGTTGCGGGTAGTTGCAGAAGCTCAGGTCCTGTCCGAGGACCGAGCTGTACGTGCTGTCCGAGGAGGTCGCGACGTTCGCCAGCCAGCCCGTTATCGGGATGGTCATCAAGGTGTCGAGGCCGTTTGACTTGTTGGTCTGGACGAACGTGTCGGTTCCGCTCCCGCTCCCGGCGTAGTTTGCGCAGTTCCAGTCGCCGCCGGAGTTATTCATGTCCTTCTGCCAGTTGTAGCTCTCTTCGGCATCGCCTCCCCAGCGATCGAGCGTGGCCACCTTGGAAGAGTCGTCCGTGCTGTCGGTCGCGAACGCCACGCCATAGATGTCCGGGGATATGCTCGTGAGCTGGGCCGTCGCGTCGACGAAGACGCCCGAGCCGGTGGGCGTCTGACACGTGCCGTTTGCGCCGCACATCTGGGTCGGCGGACAACCACCGCACGTCCCGTTGCACCCGTCACTTCCGCAGGTCTTGCTGGCGCAGGAAGGCGTACAGGCAGATCCACCCGTTCCGCTCGACCCGCCGAGGCCCGCCGTGCCGCCCGCGCCTGCCGTGGTACCGCCGGAGCCCGCCGCCCCGCCCGTGCCGATTGCGCCGCCGGTTCCCCCCGCCGCGCTGGAGCCGCCGTGGCCACCGACGCTCGTGGCGCCGCCGCTGCCGGGCTGTCCCCCGGTCGAGGAGACGCCACCCGTCCCGATCGAGCCTCCGCTGCCTTTCGTGCCGCCGGTGCCGATCGTTCCCCCGGTGGCGCTGAACCCTCCGCCGGTACCACCTCGACCAACGGAGCCGCCGCTTCCTTGTCCCGCCGCGCCAGTATTTCCGCCCGAACCACTCCCCCCGCCAGGGGACGCGCCGCAGCTCATCACGAGCAGGCAGCCAAACCAAACCGAAACGAATTTAGCGTTCATGAAAATGGGTTCTCCAATCTACTTGTTCATGACGGGCGGCTCGATCAGCCGCGCGTCGTTCAGGCGCACGTGCCGGCTTGCGGATCCCGCTTGCGAGAGGGGCGGTGAGTCGCCGCGTGATTCATCGGCAAACGGGCGCTGATGGTGATACCGGTCAACACGCAGCGTCTGGGCGGAGAGATCCAGTCGAAGACCTGCAGCCAGAGCCGCGGGATCTGCGGTTGCGACGACCACTCAGAGTCGTACTCGATCCACTCGTCACCCCAGACGAAGGCGTGACCCGCGTCCATCTGCACCGCGTACGCGACGGGGATGTCACCCGAATTGTTGGTCACGAAAGCGATCGCGGTGCGTGTGCTGGTGCTGGAGCCCAGGTCGGAAACCGCGTAGCCACCGGTGAATGTGATCGAGGTCAGACCGGCGGTGATGGGGTGAGTCGCAAAATCGGTCACGGGCCCCCAGACCTGTTGCCCGTCATAGGTCGCGTAGGCGACGCCCAGTGGCGCGAGCAAGGAGTTGGCTCGCCAATCCTGCGAGGTGTCGTTTTGATATCCCGACATCGATACGACACCGCCGCCGGCGGAGACCCAGGCGGAGAAGATCGCGGCCTCGGACGTCGTATAGTCGCGGGACAAAAAGTCCAGGATGGCGACGTCGAACGGCTGCAGAGTTTCGGCCGTCAAGGGGATGTCGGTCGTGGTCTGGATCCGCTGGACCGTGGTTCCGCGAGCCTCCAGCCACGTCTGGAAATCCGACGACGGATTTGACCCAGGATTTCCGAGGATCGCGATGTTGAGGCGCGAACACGAAGCGTCCGCGCCTCCATCGAGGATCACGCTCGCGCCGCCCGTCCCTCCTCCGGCGCCGCTGCTGGTCGCCGTGGTTCCGCCCGTCCCGGGCGCGCCGACGCCGGCACCCCCGGTGCTCGCCGACGTCCCGGCGCGCCCGCCGGTTCCCGGGGGTTGGGCGCTGGTTTCGACGACCCCCGCCTTACAACCGGCGATCCCCAGCGCGGCGATGATGACCGGCGGCAACGCGAACCGAAGACGCGAGATGAGGGTGAGGTGAACTGCCATGATGGGAGAGTGGCAATCCCTAACGGGGTGCCGAGCGAGCGAGGTCACGCTTCGCGGCGTGAGGCTCTCCGTAGCCCGCGACGTGAGAAGCCGTGACACAAATCGGCAGTTCGGCGAGGATAGCCACAACTGAACCTGTCCCGAGGACGTACGGTGTTGAACGAAAACTGGCGATGCTCCTCTGTTTCGCCCGCTGGTGCCTCCGCGCTCGAAGGCGTTCTTGTTCTGAGCCGCGGCATGGGCCGCGACGGTTGCTGAGAGGACGCCCCTTATGAAGGATCCGCGGATCGCATTTGGCGGCCTGTTGGCGGTGGTGGCCTTGGGGGTGGGCGGCGCGTGCGGCAGCAGCAATGGCTCGCCCCGCGACGCGGGGACAGGAACCGGCGGGACCGCTGGCCAGCTGGGCGGTGACGCGGGCCACGACGGGATGGACGCCGCCGCGGGGTCGAAGCAGACCGGTGGGACCGGCGGCGGCGCGCCCGACAGCGGCGCCGAACCGGACGCCAGCGTGCCGACCGACTGCCCGCTCGGTCCCGGCGGCGAATCGACCGACCTGCGCTGCTCCGGCCTCTACGTTGACTGGGCCGCCAAGGCCATCGCCACCGGCGTGCGGCAATACGATCCCGGCCTGCACCTCTGGAGCGACGGCGCCAGCAAGACCCGCTGGATCTACCTGCCGCCGGGGACGCAGATCGACAGCTCGAACATGGACCAGTGGACGTTCCCGAACGGGACGAAGATCTGGAAAGAGTTCGACCTCGACAGCGCGCGGGTCGAGACCCGCCTGCTCTGGAAGCGCGCCAACGGAACCTGGTACATGACCACCTACCGCTGGTCGGCCGATGAGAGCACGGCGCCCGAGCTGACCACCGGCGAGATGAACGTCGGCGGCAGCACGTACCAGATCCCCGCCCAGAGCGACTGCAGCTCCTGCCACGCCGGGCGCTGGGACATGGTGCTGGGCTTCGACGCCATCGCGCTGTCGACGACGGCCGCCACGGGCGTCACGATGGCGACGTTGACGGCCGGCAACCTGCTCACCGCGCCGCCCGCCACGCCGCTCACCATCCCCGGCGACGCCGAGACCGCCGCCGCGCTCGGCTACCTCCACGTCAACTGCGGCAGCCCCTGCCACAACAGCGACGGCGGCCAGGCCGGTTCCAGCGGCCTGCTGATGCGCCTCAACGCCGCCGCGCTCGGCTCCGTGGCGGCCACCGACACCTGGACGACCGGGATGGGCGTGAATTCATCCTTCACGATCCCCGGCGTGACCAACGCCGAGGTCTTCGCCCCCTGCGACCCGTCGTCCAGCGCCGCCTACTACCGCATGAGCGTCCGCGACGGCGTCGACGGCATCGGCACCCAGCAGCAGATGCCCCCCATCATCACGCACGAGCCCGACACCGCCGGACTGGCGACGATCGCGGCGTGGCTGAACGATCAGCCGTCGTGCGCCCAGGCCGCGCCGTAGCGTTCGTCCTCGCCCCGCGAAGCGGGAGAGGATAGGGGGCGTCGCTACTTTCGCCGGAGAGCGGCCGCGACCTTGCGGGGGAGCTCCATTTCTTCGATCTCTTCCAGCGGCTTGTCGAGCGCCAGCGACCAGTTGGGGTACTGATCGACGGTGCCGGGGAGGTTGGGGCGTTCGGGGACGCCGACGGCGTCGTCCAGCGTGGCGAGCAGGATGCGCGACGGCGCGGCGGCGATCGCGCGGTGGGTCGATTCGATGACCGCCTCGACGGAGGCGTTCTCGGGCAGGTTGCCGAGCCGGCGCAGCTTGTCGCGCAGCGCCTTCGTCCCGGCGTCGTTGGGGTCGAGGCCGATCTTGCGTTGCGCGGCGGCGTCCGTGCCGGTCCACAAGCCGGCGATCGTCGGCAGATCGTGGGTGGTCACGCTGGACAGCGCCAGCTCGGGGAAGTACCGCGGCTCCGACGGCTCGAAGTAGAGCAGGCGGTACGACAGCATCTGCTGCTCGGCCAGCTTCTCGCGCACGCCCGGCTCGACCGTCCCCAGGTCCTCGCCGATGATGAAGGCGCGGGCCCGTTGGCTCTCCAGCGCGACGATCGCCAGCAGCTCGTCGGCGCGCGAGCGGACGTAGCTGCCGCCCTTGGTGCCCAGCGTACGCGGCACCCAGAACAGCCGGAACAGCCCCATCACGTGATCGATCCGCAGGCCGCCCGCGTGGCGGAGCATGGCGCGGATGGTCTCGATGAACGGCCGGTAGCGGGCGGCGCGCAGGCGGAAGGGGATGAACGGCGTCAGCCCCCAGTCCTGGCCGCTGGCGTTGAACTCGTCGGGGGGCGCGCCGACCGACACGTCGCGCGCCAGCATGTCCTGCCAGCACCAGGCGTCGGCGCCCGCCACGTCCAGCCCGATCGGCAGATCGTTCACGACCGCGATCGTCTCGGCGGCAGCGGCCAGCTGCGTGTCCAGCCGCCACTGCAGCCACGCATGGAAGGCTACGCGCCGATCGTTGCCCGCACGGAAATCGGCCACCGACGGGCTGTCGGCCCGCCGCAGCTCCTGCGGCCAGGCGCGCCAGTCCTTGCCGTGGCGTTCGGCCAGCGCGCAGTAAGTGGAGAAGTCGACCAGCGCCTGCCCCTGGCCGTCGCGGTACCAGTCGAAGCCGGTCTCGCCGTAGAAGCCGCTGAAGATCGCCTCCAGCGCCTCCATCTTCAGCTTGAAGACGGCGTTGCGGTCGATCCGGCGGTCGCCGTTCAGCGCGCGGCCGGCGTTCCCCAGCCGGTCGCGCAGGCCAGCGTCCAGGCGGTCCCAGCCGGGCACGTGCTCGACGTGCAGAAACAGAGGATTCGAAAATCGGCGACTCGACGGGTAGTAGGGGGACGGCTCGATCGGCGGCACCGGGGTGGGCGCCGTCATCGGGTTCACCATCACCACTTCGCCGCCCAGGCGCTTGGTCAGGCGGCCGATGCGCGCCAGGTCGTCCAGGTCGCCGATTCCCCAGCTGGCGCGCGAGCGGGCGGCGTAGACCTGCGCCGCGAAGCCCCAGGTGCGCAGCCCGTCGGGCAGGAAGCAGCGCGCGGGCGCGACGATGAGCGACTGCTCGCCGCCACCTTCGGGATAAAGCCGGTGGTAGCCGAACGGCAGGTCGGCGGGCAGCTCGCCGGCCACGGTGCGGCGGCTGCCGTCCTCGAGCGCCAGGTCCGCCCGCCCTGCCAGCTTGCGGTCGCCGCCCGGGGTCAGGATCCGGACGTCGCGCGTGCCGTCGTCGTCGGGCGCCGCGGCGTCGGGATCGGCGCCCATGGCCGCACGCAGCGCCGCCCGCGTCTCGGGTGAAGTCTTTCGGGTGGCACCCGTCGTGTCGATGAAGTCGTCGACGATGCCGAACGGGTCGGTGTGGTTGGGATTCAATTTTGGTTCGGCCATGCCCGCCGCCGGCGGTTCGTTCCGGAGGCCAGCTCGGCGAAGAGCAACCCGCGGAACACCATCGCCCAGGTGATGAAGATCAACATGAACGGCTTCAGCCAGAGGGGAATCGCCAGCACCGTGGCGACCAGCCCGTCCAGCGAGAACAACATCTGCATGGTCAAGAGGCGTGCCGCCAGCGGTCCGTGGTGGATGAGGCCCGTCGGCGCCAGCACCACCGCCGCCATCAGCGCCGTCGGGGCCAGCCACTCGGGCCAGTGGGCGCTGATGAAACGCGCGGCCGCGAGCAGCAGCGCGAACGACCGGACCTGCCCGTTCCCCAGATAGATGAGCTCAGGTACCGGGTTGAAAAAGACGACCATGGTGAGGCCCACCAGCACGGTCACGATCTCGCCCCGCGGGCCGGCGTTGGCCGTGGCCAGGCCCACAACCAGCTCGATGATCCAGATCGCGAACAGGACACTCACGACGTCCCAGAACCGGGCACCGAAGCTCTCGCGAAAGTCGGCCAGCCGGATCGGCCGCCCCGCCACCGTCAGCGACAAGAGGTGCAGATAGCTGGAGATGAGGAACGCGATCACGAACCCCACCAGGAACCCGCCCACCATCCCCAGCTGGCCCAGCAGACCGCCCGCGATCTGCAGGGCCGTCGCGTAGAGGAGCAGCGCGACGGCGGCGGGCCATCCGCGCAACGCCAGGCGGACCGATCGGCCGGCGAGGCGCGCGTAGAGCTTGAGCATGTGGGAATGATACCTTACCGAGACGGCATGGCGTCGCACGGGCGATACACCATTCTTCGCAAGCTCGCCGACGGCGGAATGGCCGAAATCTTTTTGGCCGTTCAGCACGGGGCCGAAGGGTTCGAGAAGCAGGTCGTCCTCAAGCGCATCCTGACCCAATATTCGGCCGATCCGCAGTTCCGCAACATGTTCCTCGACGAGGCGCACATCTCGATGAGCCTCCAGCACGGGAACATCGTCCAGGTCCTGGACCTGGGCGTCGCCTCGGGCCGGTACTTCCTGGCTCTGGAGCTGGTCGACGGGTGGGACCTGGAGAAGATCCTGCAGCGCGCCTACACCGCCGGCATGGTCTACCCGGCCGCCTTGGCGCTCTACCTGGTGTCGCAGATCTGCCGCGCGCTGGCCTACGCCCACGGCAAGTCGCGCGACGGCAAGCCGCTGGGGATCGTCCACCGCGACATCAGCCCCAACAACGTCCTGGTCAGCGGCGAGGGCGAGGTGAAGCTGGCCGACTTCGGGATCGCAAAGGCTCAGCGCAAGCGGGAGCAGACCGCGGCCGGGGTCATCAAGGGCAAGGTCGCGTACATGTCGCCCGAGCAGGCCTCGGGGAACGCGGTCGACCGGCGGTCCGACATCTTCTCGGTCGGGTCGATGCTGTACCGGATGATGACCGACCGGCTGCCGTTCGAGTCGAACAACGACCTCGAATCGCTGCTGCGGGTGCAGCGGGCCGAGTTCCGGCCCCCGCAAGAGGCGAAGCCGACCATCGGCGACAAGGTGGCCGGGATCATCCAGAAGGCGATGCGGCTCCACCCGGCCGAGCGCTACCAGACCGCGGAGGAGATGCTGGTGGAGGTCGAGCGGGTGCTCCGCAACGACTTCCACTCGGCCGGACAGACGGAGCTGAAGGCCTGGCTGGAGCAGCTCGGGCGCCGCGACAACGTGCCCTCGATCGGCAAGGCGCCGCATCAGGGGGGCGAGGTCGTCGACGTGCACGGGACCGACCTCTCGGTCGGCACGTCGTTCGAGCTGCGCGATCTGGACCCCGGCGCCTCGGCCCAGACCGAGCTGCAGCGCGGGCGCTCGCCGGCGCCGGTGCTCATGTCGGACACCTTGGTCGAGCCGGTGGGCGGCTCGACGGCGGAGATCGGCAAGCCGGTCGCGCGCAAGCGCTCGACCAGCTTCTGGTTTGGGGTCGTCTTCGCGCTGGCCGCCGTGGTCGGCGTTCGGTACCTCGTCTCCTGGGCCGAGGGGCGGGGCGTGATGCGCGCGATCGGGTTCGGCGCCGAC